>DATHWB010000121.1:0-3854 GCA_035460965.1 Acidimicrobiia bacterium | reverse complement strand
ACCGTAGAGGACCTGGTTCGCCTGGAGCACGCTCAATCCCGGTCCGACACCGGGGAGGGTGTTGATGATCCCGGTGTCGTTGGCGCTCGTCGCCACGATCGGGTCGGCGATCGCCGCGATGAATCCGCCTTCGTCGATGGCCCCCTTCAGCCACTCGGTGAAGTTCTGCACGACCCGCGGCAGCATGATGACGAAGGCGGCACCCATCAACGTCCCCGAGATCGTGCCGGCACCCCCGATGAGGATGATGGCGATGAACTGGACCGCCAGGATCAGGTCCCATCTCTCCGGGATCGTGCGACCCAGGAAGCTGGTGAGAAGCGCACCGGCGATTCCGGCGTAGAACGAGCTGATACCGAATGCCAGCAGCTTGTAGCGGAACTCGTTGACGCCCATGATCTCGGCGGCCACGTCCCGATCGCGGATGGCCTGGAAGGCCCGGCCGACCCTCGTGCGCTGGAGGTTCTTGGCCAGCACGGTGAAGACGACCAGGAAGAACAGCAGCATCAGGAAACTCTTACCGTTCGAGGACAACCACGGACCGTTCTGCGTCACCTCGATGAGGGGGGTCTCCTCCTTCCACAGCCGTACGTCGAGGCGCTGGAACGACCGCCCCGCTTGCGACCCTCCGGTCAGGGAACGCCAGTTCCGGAAGACGTACTCGCCGATGAACACCAGCCCCACCGTCACGATCGCCAGGTAGAGCCCGCGTACTCGGACGGCGGTCGGACCCACGATGAGGCCGATGATCGCCGGGACGATGCCGGCGGCGGGGAGCCAGATCCAGATCGGCAGCCCCATGCCGAAGAGAGGCCCTTCGGGAGCACCCAGCCACACCGCGGTGTACGCGCCGACCCCCATGAAGAAGGAGTGTCCGAGCGACACCTGGCCGGCGACACCGGTGAGCAGATTCAGCCCCAGCGCGCCGATGGCGAAGATGCACACCGTCGTGAGCAGCTGCAGGTAGTCGTTGGCGGCGAGGAACCCGACGAACGGGATCGAGAAGTCGAACAGGCGATCGCTGCTCGACTCGGCCCCCCCGGTGAACGGGAGGAACACCAGGAAGGCGAGGAAGAGCCCGAGGACGACCTTCTTGGTCGTCGTGTTGAGCATCGACTGGTCGGCCTCGTACGAGGTGTAGAGGAGGGGCCTGCCTCTCATACTCGCCTGATCTCCTCGGTGCCGAACAGGCCGTACGGCCTGACGACGAGCACGATCAGCATCACCAGGTAGGGCACGATCCCGGCGAACCCGGCCCCGAGCCACGAGAAGCTCACGAACTCGCCGACGAACGCCTCGGCGATACCGATGGCGAACCCACCCACCACCGCACCGATCACCGAGTCGAGCCCTCCGAGGATGATCGCCGGCAGTGCCTTGAAGGCGAAGAAGGCCGTGAACGTGTCGACGCCGGCCGAGCGTCGCGGGAAGACCGAGACGAAGATCCCGGCCACGGCCGCCAGGACCGCTCCGATCCCCCACGAGATCGAGAAGATGCGACCCACGTTGATGCCCTGGGCGCGGGCGGCCTCCTGGTCGAATGCCGTCGCCCGCATGGCGATTCCGGTACGGCTACGGAAGAACAGCCCGACGGCGGACACGAGTACGAGCGCCACGATGATCTGGGCGACCTCCGTGTGGGCGAAGGTGATCCAGCCGAGATCGAGGATCTTCGTCCCCCAAGGGTCTCCCAGCGGACGCGGGTCGGTTCCGATGAAGTCGTTGGTGACGGTGCGCAGCGCGATGTCGATACCGAGGGTCACGATCGCCACCGCGAACAGCTCCTCACCGACCATCGGGCGGATGAAGATCCGCTCGAGCAGCATCCCCACCAGGGCGGCCGCGATCAGCGCGCAGATGACGGAGAGCGACCATCGCAACCAGTGAGGCACCGTCTCGGGCAGGAAGCGGCCCGGAAAGTTGATGATCGTGGCGAACGACGCCACCAGGAACGCGCCGAGAGCCGCCAGGGCGCCGTGGGCGAAGTTCAGCACCTGGGTCGCTTTGAAGATGATGACGAAGCCCATCGCCAGCAGGGCGTAGATCGCCCCGAGCGCGAGACCCTCCGAGAGCGCGGCGGCGAAGTGACTCTCGCGGGTCGCTACCTGCGCGAAGATCGGAATGGCTGTCGTCAAGACGCGTACATCTCGTCGATCAGGCTCTCGAACATCCTCTCCATCGAGGAGCGCTTGAGCTTCTGGGTGGCGGTCAGCTCACCGTCCTCGTGGTCCAATTCCTTGGGGATCATCTTGAACTTCCGGATGTTCTCCACCCGGGCGAACTTCTTGTTCGTCTCGTCGACGATCCCCTGTATCAACTCGATGACTTCGGGCTTCTCGCTCAGGTCGCGGTAGGTGGTGTACGGGATGTTGCGTCTGGTCGCCCAGTCGCCGACCGTGTCGAGTTCGATCCCGATCAGGGCCGCCAGGAACTTGCGGCCCTCGCCGACGACCATCGCCTCCTTGACGTACGGCGAGGTCTTGAGGCTGTTCTCGATCTCCGACGGCGAGATGTTCTTGCCGCCCGAGGTGATGATGATGTCCTTCATCCGATCGACGATCTTGACGTGGGTCCCGTCTACCCACTCGCCGACATCGCCGGTCTTGAGCCACCCGTCGTCGGTGAACGCCTCCGCCGTCTTCTCCGGCTTGTTCCAGTAGCCGCGGAACACGCCGTCGTGCTTGGTCTGGATCTCGCCGGTCTCCTCGTCGATGCGGAGTCCGATCCCCGGATACGCCACACCGACCGTCCCCAGCCTCATGTTCCCTACCGGGTTGTAGGTGGCGACCGCCGAGTTCTCGGTCATGCCGTACAACTCGTACACGTCGATACCGAGGCCGTGGAAGAACTCGATGACCTCGGGGGCGATGGCCGCGGCGCCGGTGCCTGCCCACCGCGCGCGACGCAGCCCGATCCGCTCCCGCAGCGCCCGGAACACCAGCGGATAGCCGATGGCGTAGACGAGGCGGGACGCGACGGTGTGGGTGCCACCGTTCTTGATCCGCTCCCGTCCCACGAACTGGGCCATCTTCAGCCCGAGCCCGAACCACATCCGCTTGAAGAACGTCCCGTCCCGGCCCTTGATCAGGATCCCGGCGTGGATCTTCTCCCAGATCCGGGGGACCGCGAAGAACAGCGTGGGCTGGATCTCCCGCAGGTTCGCCTGCACCGTCTCGATCGACTCGGCGAAGTTGAGCACCGGTCCGAACGCCACACAGGTCCACGTCGAGAAGATCCTTTCGGCGACGTGGCACAGCGGCAGGTACGTGAGGATCTGGTCGTCGGGATTCGGCTGGATGTTCCCCGGCAGCCGGTCGGGTGCGTCCACCAACTCGTCGACGCAGTAGGTGAAGTTGGAATTGACGAGCATCGCCCCTTTGGGGGGGCCGGTCGTCCCCGACGTGTAGACGAGGGTCATGACGTCGTCGGGTTGGGCTGCGGACATCCTCTCTGTCACCGCATCGGGATGCGCCTCCCGATGCTGGCGGCCCAGTTCGAGGAAGTCGTCCCAGAAGATGAACCGGGAGTCGTCACGCACGTCCCGGAACCCACGCGGCTCCACGTGGATGATCTTCTCGAGGCCGGGCAGGGTGTCGAGGACCTCGAGCACCTTGTCCGCCTGCTCCTGATCCTCGGCCAGGTGGATCTTCGAGCCCGAGTCCGACAGGAGGTACTGGACCTCGGCAGCGGGGTTGGTCGGGTAGAGGCCGACGGTGATGCCTCGGACCGCAACCGTGGCGACGTCCAGGATGACCCACTCCGGCCTGTCCTCCGAGTGGATGGACACCCGGTCGCCCACCTCGAGGCCGAGGGCGAGCAGGCCGTGGGCGGCGGTTTCCACGAGTTCCCAGAAC
>DATHWB010000120.1:0-6061 GCA_035460965.1 Acidimicrobiia bacterium | reverse complement strand
TACGAACCAGGCGCCATTCCCGAGCCGTACAGCTACTAGTGCAGGGGACGCGAGCAGCCTGATCGTGCAGGGGGCGCGAGCCCCCCGGTACCCCCCAGCGCTCGATTCCTGTGTGATTGTGCAGGGGGCGCGAGCCCCCCGGCACCCCCCAGCGCTTGATCCCTGCGGGATCATCGCATTTCGGGTCTCGGGGTCTTCCACGGGTTTGTCCCCCTCGCGACGCCGTAGGCGTCGTGTTGGGGGGACCGGCCCGGCGGAGCCGGGCCGAGGGGGGTTGTGAGCGAAGCGAACTCGTGGACCACTTCCGGACGGCCCCCCTTGCCTCGCCTGGCGGCGAGGCTGCTCCCCCCAATGTCGCTTCGCTCCTGGGGGGAGAAACCTGAGCCAAGGTCTGTCCCCCCTCGGCCGGAGGCCGTTTGGGGGGACCGGCCCGGCGAATGCCGGGCCGAGGGGGGCTGTGAGCGTCAGCGAACTCGTGAACCACTTTGCCCCCCCCGTCCACGCCGCTTTGCGTCGTGGCCACCTCCCCCGGGCGCCGGGCTTCGCCCGGCTGGGGGAGGCAACCGCCAATGTGCCTCCTACGCTGCCGGGGATGGAATCGTCCCAGCTGGCTGAGCGTGTCCTCGCGGGGGACCGGCGTGCGTTGGCGAGGGCGATCAGTGTCGTCGAGGATTCCGAGGACACCGAGCTCCTCTCACTCCTCCATCCCCACGGTGGCGGCGCGCGAATCGTCGGTATCACGGGTGCACCGGGCAGCGGCAAGTCCACGCTCACCGACCGGTTGATCGCGGAGGCGCGCACGGCCGAGCACTCCGTGGCGGTGCTGGCGGTCGACCCGTCCAGCCCGTTCACGGGCGGAGCGGTTCTCGGTGACCGCATCCGCATGCAGGATCACGTTGCCGACCCAGGCGTGTACATACGTTCGATGTCGACCCGGGGTGCGCTCGGTGGTGTCTCCAACGCCACGGAGGCTGCCACCGTGGTGCTCGACGCGGCAGGTTTCGACGTGGTCTTCGTGGAGACCGTGGGGGTGGGCCAGAGCGAGGTCGACGTCATGCGACTGGTCGAAACAACGGTGGTGGTGGTGGCGCCGGGCTTCGGTGACGGCGTGCAGGCGGCCAAGGCCGGCGTGCTCGAGATCGGTGACGTCTTCGTCGTCAACAAGTCCGACCTCCCCGGCGCCGACTCGGTCGTCCGTGACCTCACCCAGATGCTGGAGCTGGGGATGGGCGGATCATGGGACCCGCCCATCGTCAGCACGTCCGCACTCGAAGAACGTGGGATCGACCGTCTGTGGATGGCGCTCGAGTCGCACCGGGAGCATCTGGCGGGACCGGACGGCGCCACCGATCGGCGAGCACGAGTCGAGCTCTCGATCAGGCGCAGCCTGCTCAGCCGACTCGGCCGCCAGGTGGCCGAGCGGGAGATTCCGACCGCGCTGGTGGACGACGTGCTCGCCCGCAGGTCGGACCCGTGGCGGGCCGCCGCCGAACTTCTTCAGCTGGACTGACGCATCCGGCGGACTTCCGCCTGGGCCGCTGCCAGCCTCGCCACGTGGACCCGGGGCGGGCTGCACGACACGTAGTCGAGGCCCACCTCCCGGCAGAAGGCGATCGAAGCCGGGTCCCCTCCGTGCTCACCGCACACACCCAACTGCAGGTCGGGATTGGCCTCCCGGCCCTCCTTGGCGGCGAGGCGTATCAGTCGGCCGACGCCGGCGACGTCGATCGTCTGGAACGGGTCGGTGCTGAGGATGCCTTCCTCGAGGTACATGCCGAGGAAGCTTCCCTCCGCATCGTCCCGCGACAATCCGTAGGTCATCTGGGTGAGGTCGTTGGTGCCGAAGGAGAAGAACTCGGCTACTCGCGCGATCTCGCCGGCGGTGAGGGCGGCCCTGGGCAGTTCGATCATCGTTCCCACCGGAATGCGCAGTTCCCTGCCGGAGTCGGCGATGACTCGCTCGATCATGTCTCGCATCCGCCGTAGCTCTTCGACCGCTGCGACGAGAGGAATCATGAGTTCGAGCTTCGGATCCCCGCCCGCGTCCAGTCGATTGATGACGGCGGTGATCGCGGCGCGTGCCTGCATCTCGTAGAGCTCCGGGACGACGAGGCCCAACCGGACGCCGCGCAGACCCAGCATCGGGTTGTCCTCCTCGTGCTCGGCGACCCGCGCCGCCATCTTCTGCAGGTGATCGATCGGCTTGCCCTTGCGGGCGAGCTCCACCATCTCCGCCTGGAGTTCGAATCGATCGGGGAGGAACTCGTGCAATGGGGGGTCGAGGAGCCGGACCACGACCGGAAGGCCGTCCATCGCGGTGAGGAGTGCTTCGAAGTCCTCGATCTGGCGGGCGGAGAGTTCCCTCAACGCCAAGGTCCGCTCACGCGAGTTCTCGGCGAGGATGACCCGCTGGACGATGCCGAGGCGTTCACCCATGAACATGTGCTCGGTACGGGCCAACCCGATTCCTTCGGCGCCGGCGGCACGTGCCTTGGCGGCATCCGCTCCGGTGTCGGCGTTCGCTCTCACGCCGATCTGTCGGATCTCGTCCGCCCAGGTCAGCAGTCGTTCGAGCTCGGGAGTCGGTCGGGGCTCGATCAAGGGCAGTCGGCCGAGGTACACGGCGCCCGTCGTCCCGTCGATGGTGATCTCGTCGCCTTCGTGGATCTCCGTGTCACCGACGTGAGCGACGGCCGCCTCCTCGTCGACGACGAGTGCGGCAGCACCGGTGACCGCCGGCTTGCCCATCCCGCGAGCCACCACGGCTGCGTGGCTCGTCTTGCCGCCCTGACTCGTGAGAATGCCTCTGGCGGCGTACATGCCATGGATGTCGTCCGGGGTCGTCTCCGGACTCACGAGGACCACGTCGGTGCCGTCGGCGGCAAGCTCCACCGCCCGGTCTGCGGCGAAGCTCACGACGCCCTGGGCGGCACCCGGGCTGGCGCCGATACCGGTCACCAGCGGGCGCGAGTCGAGCTTGTCGGCGAGTCGCGGTCGCTCGAGCTGTTCGAGTTGAGCAGGGTCGACTCGGAGGATGGCGTCCTCGGTGGAGAGGAGGCCTTCGTCGACCATGTCGGTGGTGATGCGTACTGCGGCGGCGGCGGTGCGCTTGCCCGCTCGCGTCTGCAAGATCCACAACTTCTCACGCTCGATGGTGAACTCGATGTCCGCCATGTCGTGCGTCGCCTTCTCCAGGCGCTCCATCGTCTCGAGCAGCTCGGCGTGGCGTGCCGGGTGCAGGTCGGCGAGGTCGTCGAGCGTGAGGGTGTTGCGAATGCCGGCGACGACGTCTTCGCCCTGCGCCTGGGGGAGATAGTCCCCGAACGGCGTCTTCTCTCCGGTCGACGGGTCGCGGGTGAAGCAGACTCCGGTTCCGGAGGTGGGGCCCAGGTCGCCGAACACCATCGCCTGGACGTTGGCGGCGGTCCCGAGGTCATCCGAGATGTGGTTGATGCGCCGGTAGGTCTTGGCCCGCTCGGTGTTCCACGAGCGGAACACGGCGGTGATCGCCGACCGGAGCTGGGTCTCCGGGTCGTCCGGGATCTTCGCACCCTGGCCACGGACGATTCCCTGGTACTCGGACACCAACCGCCGCAGATCGGCGCTCGAGAGCTGGGTATCGTCGGTGGCGCCAGAGTCCGTCTTCGCCTGGGCGAGTGCCCGTTCGAACGGGGCCATCTTCAGGCGCAGCACCACGTTCGAGTACATCTGGATGAAGCGGCGGTAGGCGTCGTAGGCGAAGTGCTCGTCGTCGGCCCACTCGGCCACCACTCCGACGAGGTCGGCGTTGATGCCGAGGTTCAGGACGGTGTCCATCATTCCCGGCATCGAATGCACCGCGCCGGACCGCACGGAAACGAGCATGGGGGCGGGCCCCCCGCCGAAGGTCCGGTCGAGCTTGGCTTCCAGACGCTGGACAGCTGCCGACACCTCGTCCCACAGGCCGTCGGGGATCTCTCCGGTCCGCATGAACTCGCGACAGGCGTGGGTGGTGACGGTGAACCCCGGGGGAACGTCGAGACCCATGCTGATCATGTGTGCCAGCCCGGCGCCCTTTCCTCCGAGGAGGAACTTGTCGGTGGGGTCGGCTCGATCGAAATCGACCAGCAGGGCGGTCTCTACCGCGGGTTCACTCAATTCTTGGTACCTCCACTCGGTACTCACAGTATCGACCGACCGATCGGGCCCTCGACCGAGCAGGTCGCGAAGATCAGCTGATCTTTCGTCCGGTCACCTCGTCGGGACGGAGGCGCACCCAGTCGTCACGCCCCGGACCCGCCCACGGTCGCAGTCCCAGATCCTCCATCTCCGGCGTCGGATCGACCGACTTCACCAAGCCCTTCGCCACCACCGACCAGCCGGACTGAAACACGGAGTCCCAGCCGTCGATCTCGAAGGCGGCCACCTTCTTGAACATCGCCGCGTCCAGCTTGGTGCCTGGCGCCGTCCGAAAGACGACCGCGCCGTCGTGCCACCGGTAGTTCACCGGGAAGATCTGGACCTCCCCGTCGGAGAGGAAGGCGATGCGTCCGACCTGGGCATGTTCGAGTCGTTCGACGCACTCCTCGTAGCTCAGGACCTCGAGCCCCGCGTGATCGGTGGGCGGCATGGCGACTTCCTCCTCCGTGGGTGTCCCACGATGGTCGCACATCGACGGGGTCGGTAGGGCCTTCAGGCCCGGGGAATCGAGGGATAGGGACTTTGGTCCCTGTCGTAGGGACCTTTCCCGGAGGATCATCCGGCGCGCGTGGTCGACACTCCCAGGAACTCGAAGGAGGAAGCTCGTGAGCAAGACATTCGACCGGTTCCTGGTGCTGTTGGCAGTATTGGGCATACTCATTGCAGTCATGACCATCGTGGCGATGGCGACCCGACCCGCCGGAGTGGTGGCGGCGGACTCGGGATCCACCACGGATGCAGCGGGAGCGCCTGCCGTCCAGACCACCACCGCCCGCATCGAACTCACCGAGTGGGGGATCGAGGGTGACCTGGCAGTGCCGCCCGGTCCTGTCGACTTCGTGGTCCACAACAGCGGGACCGTGCTCCACAACTTCGAGATCGTCGGAGTCGGAGTCTCCCCGGATGTGAGTTCGGGACGCGACATCACCTGGTCGGTGAACCTGCCTGCCGGCTCCTACGAGGTCGTGTGCAACATTCCCGGCCACAAGGAGGCGGGCATGCGCGCCACGCTCACCGTGGCCGAAGGCGCCACTCCGGCCCCTAGTGGCTCGCATGGTGGCCACGGGGCGGATGCCGACTGGGAGGCGTTGGACGACGCCATGATGCAGTCGATCATGGCCTTCCCCGCCGAGACCGAGGGCAAGGGCAACCTGCCGCTCGACTACGAACTGGTCGACGGTGTGAAGGTCTTCGAGCTGACCACGGAGATCACGCCCTGGGAGGTGGAGCCCGGTCGTTTCGTCGACGCCTGGACCTACAACGGCATGGTGCCGGGGCCGATGATCAAGGTCGACGTGGGAGACCAGGTCAGGGTCATCCTCCACAACAAGCTGCCCGGTGGGACGGACATCCACTGGCACGGGATCTCGACTCCCTTCAACATGGACGGTGTCGCCCCCCTCACCCAGCCGCTCGTGAAGTCGGGTGAGACATTCGTCTACGAGTTCGAGGCCCGCCGGATGTCGATCGGCATGTACCACGCTCACACCCACGGCCAGGTGGCGGTGCCGAACGGCCTGTTCGGGGCGTTCATCGTCGGCGAGCTCCCCCTGCCGGCAGGACGGACCATCGGCGGTCTCGAAGTCCCCGAGGATCTCGAGATCGCCCAGGAGATCCCCATGGTGCTCAACGACGCCGGGGTGATCGGATTCTCGCTGAACGGCAAGTCGTTCCCGGCCACCGAGCCGTATGTGGTGACCGAAGGCGACTGGCTGCTGGTCCACTACTACAACGAGGGCATGCAGGTCCATCCGATGCACCAACACCAGTTCCCGCAGCTCGTGTTCGCCAAGGACGGGATCCCACTCGACCACCCCTACTGGGCGGACACGGTGAACGTCGCCCCCGGGGAGCGCTACAGCGTGCTCATGAACCCGAACGA
>DATHWB010000119.1:0-17385 GCA_035460965.1 Acidimicrobiia bacterium | reverse complement strand
ACACCCGCCCAGCTGCGGAGGGCACGATGTGGCGCTATTTCGGCAAGCGGTTCTTGATTTCGATCGGCACCGTTCTCGGCATCGTCGTCGTCGTGTTCTTCATCGTTCGAGTCCTTCCCGGCGACGCCGCCGTCGTGCGGGCAGGACCGTATGCCAGCCCCGAATCCATCCAGGAGATACGTGACCGCTACGGGCTCTCCGATCCCCTCGGGCAGCAGTTCGTCACCTACCTCTCGGACCTGGCGCGGGGCGACATGGGCACTTCGATTCGGACCGACCGGCCCGTCACCCGAGAGGTCCTCCAGCGCCTCCCGGCTTCGCTGGAGCTCGCGTTCTACGCCGTTCTGATGGCGATACTGATCGGCGTTCCGATCGGGATCGCCGCCGCCGCCCGCCCCGAGACCTGGGTCGATCGGTCGGCCCGCGTGTTCGCCGTCCTTGGCTCGTCGATGGCGCTGTTCTGGTTGGGTCTCTTGCTCATCTACTTTCTGTTCTATCGACTCCGCTGGTTCCCCGGCCCCCTCGATCGCCTGGGCGTCACCACCGCTCCGCCCGAGACGATCACCGGTTTCTACACAGTCGACGCCGCTCTGAGAGGTCGGTTCGATGTGATGCTGGAGGCCTTCCGCTATCTCGCTCTCCCGGTTTTCACACTCGGTCTCGTCCTCGCCGCACCGATCCTCAAGATGGTCCGAGCATCGATGATCAAGACGCTGGCCTCGGACCACGTCCGTACCGCCAGATCGCTGGGGATACCGCGCCGGCAGATCATCTGGAAGGACGGGTTCCGCAACGCCCTCATTCCGGTGACCACTGCCATCGGTATCGTCTTCGGCTACATGCTGGGCGGCAACATCATCGTCGAGTTCCTGTTTTCCTGGCCGGGGGTCGGGCGCTACGCCTACAACGCCATCCAGAACAACGACCTGGAAGCCCTGCAGGGCTTCGTGATCACGGTCGGCATCCTCTACGTCGGTCTCAATGTGATCATCGACCTCCTCTACGCCTGGATCGACCCACGCATTCGGCTCGGAGGGAAGGTGGCGACGTGATCGAGCCGCCTCCGGCATCGTCAGGCGGCGGCGCCGGTTTCGATCCGACCGAATTCGACGCCACCCTGGCGCAGCGGTCTTTCGTACGTCGGAACCCCCTCGCTTCCACCGGTATCGCCATCCTCGTCGTCTACATTCTCCTCGCCGTACTGGGGCCGTCGTTCGTCGCCGATCCGATCTCCACGGACCCGGGCTCGGCATTCCGATCCCCATCGGCGGACCACTGGTTCGGTACCGACCAGTTCGGAAGGGATGTGTTCGCGCGGGCCGTTCACTCCGCGCGGCTCGATCTCACCATCGGCGTGACCATCGCCCTGGCGGCGATGGTCATAGGGTCGCTCATCGGTCTCGTCGCCGGGTATTGGGGTGGATGGGTCGACGAAGCGATAATGCGGATCACCGACGTCGTGTTGGCGTTCCCGGGATTCGTTCTCGCCCTGATCCTGGTGGCCGTCATCGGCAACTCCATTCCCAATGTCGCAGTGGCGGTGACCGTCGCCTACATCCCCTACTTCATACGTCTCACCCGGGCCGAGGTGCTCTCGCAGCGGGAGATGGAGTACGTCGACGGGGCTCGGCTCGCTGGAAACTCGCCTTGGCGGACCGCCGTCCGGCACGTGCTCCCCAACTCTCTCGAGTCCTCGCTGGTCCAGGCGACATTGGTGGCGGGTTGGTCGATCCTCACTGTCGCCGGCCTGGCGTTCCTCGGAGTGGGCATCAGGCCGCCGACCGCAGAGTGGGGAGTCATGGTCGCCGAAGGCGCCCCGCAGATCATCACCGGGCAGTGGTGGACCTCGCTGTTCCCCGGCGGGATGATCGTGCTCGCCGTGATGGCGTTCCACTTCATCGGGGACGAGTTCGGCGGAGAGGGCTACTGATGCTGCAGGTGGACGCCCTGACCATCGGTGTCGAACACAGCCCCTTGAGCCTGCTGCGTGCAGTCAGTTTCACCGTCGAAGCTGGCGAGGTCATGGGACTGGTGGGAGAGTCGGGCTCGGGGAAGACCATGGCCTCGCTGGCGATGATGGGAATCCTCCCTTCCGGGATCGAGTTCCGGAAGGGTTCGGTGGCAGTCGACGGGCGGCCGCTGGTGGATACGGACGGAGTGATCCGTCGCACGGCCGAGGAGATGGCCATGATCTTCCAGCATCCGCGATCGGCCCTGAATCCCACCATGCGGGTGGGCCGCCAGATCGGCCGGGTCATTCGCATCAACCAAGACGTCTCCGACGAAGTGGCGCAGAGGCGGGCGGTCGAGATGCTCGCTCACGTCGGTATCCCGGGCGCGTCACGGGTGGCCAAGGCCTATCCCCACCAACTCTCGGGAGGAATGTGCCAGCGCGTGATGATCGCCATGGCGCTGTCCTGTCGGCCGAAGGTGCTCATCGCCGACGAGGCCACCACCGCGCTCGACGTCACGATCCAGGCTCAGATTTTCGACCTGATCCGTGACCTCGTGGCGGAGACCCGGGCCGCGGTCGTGTTCATCACCCACGACCTCGCGGCGGTGGCCGAGATGTGCGATCGGGTCACCGTCATGTACGGCGGTCAGGTGATGGAGACCGGCGACACCCGTTCGGTGCTGACCAACCCCCAGCATCCCTACACCCGGTTCCTCCTCGACGCCATCGAGCGCGAGGTCGATCCCCGCGTCGAGGAGAAGGGCGTCAACTTCGCCCTCACCGGCTGCCGCTTCGCTCACCGATGCCCCTACGCGTTCGAGGCGTGCAGCGACTTCCCTCCGCTGGTGCAGGTCGGCGAAACCCACCACGTATCGTGCTTCCTGCACGCCGATGAGAGATCACCCAGTGCCACTGCTTGAACTCGACTCGGTCCACAAGGCCTATGGATCGGGAGCCGGTGCAGTGCCCGCAGTCCGGGGCGTTGACCTCGCCCTCGAGTCGGGAGAGACCCTGGGCCTGGTCGGAGAATCGGGGTGCGGGAAGACCACCCTGGGGCGTGTCGTGGTCGGCCTGCAGCCCGCCACCTCCGGGACGATCATCTTCGACGGCGAGCCGATCGCCGGCGAGTACGGCCGACGGGACATACGACGACGCATTCAGATGGTCTTCCAGCATCCCGCTCAATCGCTCAACCCGCGGATGCGAGTTACGACCATGCTCGCCGAACCCCTCAAGCTCCTCACTGAGGTCCCCGACGGCGAGATCGAGGATCGCATAGCATCGGTGCTCCGTCTCGTCGGTCTCGGTCCGGAGTATGCGGCAAGGCGAGCGTCGGAGTTGTCGGGGGGCCAGCAGCAACGGGTGGCGATTGCCCGAGCCTTGATGTCGGAACCCGACGTCATCGTCCTCGATGAGCCGACGTCCAGCCTCGATCAATCGGTTCGGAGCCGCATCATCGCCCTCCTGCGAGACATCCAGCAGGAGCGCGGTGTGGCCTACCTCTTCATCAGCCACGACTTGTCGACCGTTCAGAGAATCGCCGATCGGGTGGCGGTCATGTACCTCGGTCGGGTCGTCGAGCTGGCCGAGACACCGATGATTTTCACCTCGCCGCAGCACCCCTACACCCGGGCCCTGCTCTCGGCCGTCCCGAGCATGGATCTCGATGCGCGCAGGACGCGGGTGATACTGGAAGGGGAGACGCCCTCACCGTCGGAGTTGCCGGTCGGATGCTCTTTCCAGGATCGTTGCCCTCTCGTCCTCGACCGCTGTCGGACCGAGGAGCCTGCGCTCCTGCCGACGCGGCCCGGCCACGACGTCGAGTGTTTCGCCATCGAGGCGCAGCCGGCGGTCGCCGACTAGACACTCGGTCGCGTCAAGGCACCGTGTCGGGGTCGATGTAGGTCTTGACCGACGTCAGGAGTCCATTGGCGATTTCGAACACCTCCGTGAAGGAGATCTCGTAGGGGAGGCCGTCATCGGTTCCGCGGCTGGTCAGTTCGAGCACGGCCGTGGCACCGTCGGTCACCACCACGTCGGCGGTCATGCGCTCGTCGGGCAGCCGATCGAAGAGATGCCGGATGTGATCCAGAAACGCCTGCTTGCCCGACGCCTCGGCACCGAGGGAACTCCACAGTGTGATGTCGTCGGCGTAGAGGGCCGCCAGTCCGTCGAGGTCCTTGGCGTTGTAGAACTGGACGACACGCTCGACGACTGCTCGGGCATCTTCTCTCTGGGTCATCACTTCTCCGGCGTCGGGTCGCAGAGATTATAAGATCAGGCGACAACGGCGAGGAGATCTCATCAATGGTTGGACGCATCGGACTGGTTCTGGGAAGCACCGTCGGGCCGGAACACCTCCGTCCGACGGCTCGCACCGCCGAGGCGGCCGGTTTCGACGAGGTATGGCTCTCGGAGGACTTCTTCTTCTCCGGGGGGATCGGCGGGGCGGAGAACGTCCTGTCGGCGACGACCGAGATTCGAGTGGGCTTGGGTGTGGTCTCGGCCCTGGTCAGACATCCGGCGCTGCTCGCGATGGAACTCGCCACGATCGACAGGGCTCACCCTGGACGACTCCTTCCGGGGATCGGGCTCGGCGTGCCCGCATGGATGCGCCAGATGGGCCTGATGCCCGGCTCTCCGCTGACGGCGGTTCGTGAGTGCCTGGTGATGGTCAAGCGGCTGCTGTCTGGTGAGTCGGTATCCGCCGCTGGCAAGGTGTTCAGCGCCGACGGGATCCAACTGACGTACCCTCCGGAGCAACCGATCCCGGTGCGACTGGGGGTGTCGGGCCCGAAGATGCTGCAGCTGTCGGGGGAACTCGCCGACGGATCGATCCTGTCGGTGGCGGCGGGCACGGACTACGTGGAGTGGGCCCGCAGGCAGATCGACGAAGGGCGTCGACGCGGCGGGCGGACCGAGGAGCACGAGATCACGGTCTTCGCCATCTACTCGGTGGACGAGGACGGGGAACGGGCGCGAGAGCGGGCCCGGTCGACCCTCGCCTTCTACAAGGCGGCGGGGGGCCGCAACGCCCTCACCGACGTCGCCGGGATAAGCGACGAGCTCGAAGGCTTGCTCGCCCGCGGGGGAGTCGACCTGGTGGCGGCCGAGATGCCCGACCGCTGGGTGGAGGAGTTGACCGTTGCCGGCACTCCCACGGAGGTGGCCGCCAAGATCGAGCGGCTCTTCGCCAGCGGCGCCGCTTCCGTGGCGCTCGTTCCGGTCGATGCAGACCAGATGGATCGGGTCATCGCCGTGACTGCCGGAGACGTGCTTCCTCGACTCGGCAATCGACCGTGAGGATCCGTTCCTTCAGGAGCCGAAATGCTCCCGATGGATGCGGACGTCGTTGTTCTCGTGCAGCGCCGTGATCTGGTCGTCTTCTACGGTGAAGACGTCTACGCCGTGGTTCCGGTACGGCCGTCCGTGGATGGTCGTTGCACTCTCCTTCCAGATGGCGGCGGCATGACGACCATCCACGATGAGCTTCGTGATGTCGAAGTGCAGGTCGACCAGGAGCGGGTTGTTGCCGCCCAGGAACTCCCGTGCCTGCTGCTTGCCCCGGAAGTCGACCCGACCGAGGAATCGCACCCAGACGTCGTCCGACATCGTTGCGACCATGCCGGCGGCGTCACCGGCGAAGTAGGCCTCATACAGGCGGTCGACCACCGCACGGGTTCGCTGCTCGATGCTGCCATCGGCGTCAGACATGATCCTCCTCCACGACATTTGGGATCTTATAATATCGGCAGTCTACGGCCATGGAGGTCCGGTCAGTGTCCGACCCGTCGCGCTTTCGCGCCGCTCTCGGCGGGGTGGGGGTTACACCCGCCACCCCTTTCACGAGAGATCTCTCCCGACCGGATCTCGAGGCGCTGCGTGAGAACCTGACCTTTCTGGTGGAAGAAGGCGTCGGCCTCCTCTATGTCGCCGGGAACACCGGTGAGGTCGCCTCGCTGTCGGCCGACGAGTGGACCCAGGTGGTGGAGACGGCGGTGGAGGCGGTGGGCGACCGCGCAGTCGTGGCGGCCGGAATCGGACACGAATACCCGGTGGCGATGGAGCTGGCCGGGCGAGCGACCGCCATGGGAGTCGAAGGCATCCTGGCAATGCCCCGCCAGCAGCCGTACGTCGCCTCCGCAGGCCTCGTCACCTACTGGCGGGCAATCGTCGAGCACGCCGGTCTGCCCGCCGTCGTCTACAGCCGGGGCCAGCCCCAGCCGACGGACCTCGCCCCACTCCTGAACCATGAACTGGTCGTCGGGTGCAAGTACTCCAATCGCGACGTGTCCGACTTCGCCGGAACCGTCGCCGACGACCAGTCGGGTGTGGCGTGGACCTGTGGAATCGCCGAGAGGTACGCCCCCTTCTTCCACACGGCGGGAGCGGTCGGCTTCACTTCCGGACTGGCGAACTTCGCCCCACGGGTGGCGCTCGGCCTGCACGCGGCTCTCGTCGAAGGAGACTGGGAGCGGGCGCTCGAGCTCAGATCGGCTTGCGTTCCCTTCGAGGAGATCCGAGCGCGCGATGGCGACGCCTACAACGTTGGGGCGGTCAAGGTGGGAATGGACGCGACCGGTCTCGCAGGTGGCGGAGTGAGGCCTCCGCTCTCCGGACTCGACCCCGCGTCGGCGGCGGAAGCCGCCGACGAGGCACGACGACTCGACAAGTACATGGAGGTAGCGGAATGACCAGCACCAGAATCGAGAACCGCCAGGATGCCGAAGCGCTGATCCTCGGGCTCGGCATGTTCGCAACCGGGGGTGGCGGCCTGGCCAGCCGCGGCCGGGGCTACTTCGAGCACCTCTTCAATGACTCGATCGAAGTCTCCTGGACGACCATCGACGACGTCGACCCCGAGACGCTCACCTGTTCGGTCTTCGGTATGGGTTCCATTGCTCCCCACCCCCCACTCGATGCCGAGGAGCGCATACGGTTCGGAGTGCCGGACGGCGAGCGATTCCAGCGTCCGTGGGTTCGAGCCGTCGACGAGCTGGCTGCCCATCTGGGCCGGGAGATCGGTGCCATCGTCCCCTTCGAACTCGGTCCCTCGAACACCCTGGTCGCCCTCGATGCCGCCGCCCGCTCCAACCGAACGCTCATCGACGGCGACTACATAGGCAGGGCCCTGCCCAAGATGAGCCAGGCGCTCCCGGCCGTTCTCGGTCACCCGACCTGGCCGGTGTCGATATGCGATCCCTGGGGGAACGCCCTGATCATGACCGACGCCGCCAGCCCGACAGTGGCCGAACGGATCGGGAAGATGATCTCGCGAGTCACGAAGGCGGTCGACATGGGCGCCTCCTGCTCGCACGCCGCATTCCCGGCGGTCGCATCGCAGGCGGCGATGGCACTGGTCCCCGGCACTCTCAGCCGCTCCCTCGAGGTCGGCAGGCGAGTGCTGGCGGCACGGGCCGACGGGACCGACCCGGTCACCGCCGCCCTCGGTGCAGTGGACGGGTACTCCCTGTTCCGCGGCGAGGTGTCACAGCGCATGTGGGACGACACCGCCGACGGCTACATGGAAGGGACCACGGTCGTGGAGGGTTCCGGCGAGTTCGCCGGGACGACGGCGGAGATCTGGTTCCAGAACGAACACCACCTGGTGAAGGTGGGAGACCGGTACGTCGCCATGAGTCCCGACATCGTGGCGGTCGTCGATTCGGACGACGCCGAGCCGATCTCCAACACCGAACTCGCCGTGGGACGCCGGGTGGCGGTGATCGGGATCGGGGCCGCAGCTCCCTACCGGTTGGGGGTTCCGCTCGCCATCACCGAGCCCCGTCACTACGGCTTCGAGATGGACTATGTCCCTATTGGAGAGCTGAATCCGGATCGAGGCAGGGGATGACCGGCCTCGACCTGGATCTCCTGCTGTTGGGCCGTCACGAACCCGACTCGCTGGCTGCCCTCGCCCGCACCGCGGCAGACAGCGGCTTCGACCGGGTGCTGTATGCCGACGAGCGCTTCTTCCGCGACTGCTGGGCGACCCTCGGCTACCTGGCGGCCCGGGTTCCGGAGATCGGCCTGGGTGTGTGCGTGACGGACCCTTTCGTCCGCCACCCTGCCCTCACGGCCGCGGCTGCCGCCACCGTGGACGAACTGAGCGGCGGGCGGTTCACCCTCGGGCTCGGCGCCGGCGTGTCCGGCTTCGCCGCCATGGGCATCGAGAGAACCAAGCCCTTGGTGGCGATGCGGGAGGCGGTTGCTCTTATTCGTCGGCTCTTGCGCGGAGACGAGCCGAGTGTGGACGGGTCGGTGATCGCCTTCCACGGCGCCGGTCTCGACTTCACGAGCCGGCGGGACGTTCCCGTGATGATCGCCACCAACGGCCCCCAGATGCTCGAACTGGCCGGAGAGCTCGCCGACGAGGTGATGGTGCAGGGAATGGCGTCGCCCATCATGGCAAGGAACGTGTTGGAGCGAATCGCCCGAGGTGCGGAGCGGGCAGGTCGGGACCCATCGACGATCCGGCTGACGGCCCGTCTCGATGTCGCCATCTCCGACGAGGATCCGGCTGCGGCCAAGGCGGCCATGAGACCGGGCCTCGTTCGCCACCTCGCCACCCACCACCCGCGATACGCCAGCTTTGCCCTCGCCGAGATCGAGGTTCCGGAGGCAATCTCCCGCAGGGTGGCCGACACCGGTTATGGCCACGGCGCCTCCCGGGAGCTGGAGGACCTGCTGCCGACGGAGTGGGTCGACCGGTTCTGCCTGGCCGGCACGGAGTCGGAGGTGGTGGGTCGGCTGTCGGCGCTGGTCGAGGCGGGGGTCGACGCCGTCACCATCATGCCGGTCGACACGGGGCGCCCGATTTCCGAGGTGGTCGAGCAGTTCGGGATCCTGCGGAGAGGTCTCTCGACGGAGTAGTCGCTCGCCGCCTACGCCCCGTTCCCCTGGAGATGGGTCATCGGTCCGTACCGCTCGAGAGCGGACGCGTGCTGGGCGACGTCGTAGAGCCGGAGCCGCCCATCGCCGAACCGGGCTGCGGACTCGAGGCACAACGACACCGCCAGGTCGATGTCGCCCGGATGGCTGGCGTTGGTGCCCGAGCCCGGCACCGCCGTCTCGGCGGTGATCGCCACTCCCACCACCGGCACATCGGTGGCGACCGCCGGCTGCAGGATCGAATTGACGTGGTGGAGCCCGTTGCCGTAGGGCGTGATGTCGTAGGTCGACAGCGGCAGGACCCGCGGAGGAACGCCGCAGACTTGTTCGTACACGTCGAGGAGGTCGGGGGCGACCGGCAGTACCCACCCGCCGAGCACAGTCGAGGTGATGGCGATGCCCTTCCAGTTGAGGATGCGGTTCCCCTTGGTGGTGTCGACGACCATGATCGCTTCCATGTGCGCGCCGACTTCGAGCCGGTTCATCGTCGCCATCGAGACGGGACTTCCCATGAACGGAACCGGATCGTGCGGCTCCGTCGGTGCGTCGGGGCAGATGTGGGTGGCGATGACCACGTCTCCGGTCAGCCGGTCACCGGCCGACGCTCGTCTGCCCAGCGCCAGTGCGGTGGCGACGGCGGTGACCGCCCCGTCGCCGTCCGAGACGAGGCCCACGGCCTCCGGCCGCGCCCCGATGCCACCCAGTCGGCCGATCACCCCGAAGGTGGGGGCGTCGCCACCGCTGATGCGGCCCCGGTGCCCAGGCACGGTCACCGAGATGAAGTCGGTCGAGCGGTCTCCTTCGGTGATCGGGCGCACGGCGACATCGAGGTCGTGTTGCTCGAGGAGGCGCGCAACGTCCCTTCCCGTCGCCGGTCCATCCAGCAGCCGCATCGCCTCGATCACGTCGTGCATTGACAAGTGGGCCTCCGATCGATCGTGCCGCGATCTTATAATCTCGATCACGCATGCCTGCCACCGATACGCCCGCCCTCGTCCTACACCACCGGTACGGTCCGCCCGGACCGGCGCCGGGAGGGGGGCCGGGCGAGTCCGGCTGCCCGTGGCTCACATCTGTGATCTGGGAGTGGACCGCACCAGCCTCACCTCGTAGCCGCTCTCGAGAGCGAGTGCTCGGTCCCTCATGCCGGACAGCCACGTGTCGCTCGAGTAGAACGCGGCGGTCAGCCGCGTGCGCTCGTCCTCGTCGACGAAGCGGCGCAGATAGACGAACACGTCGTCGTCCTCGATCGATTCGAAGCTGCCCAGGATGGACATGCCGGCAGCCTCCATCGCAGGAGCCACCTCCTCCTCGAACCAGGCAACGAACTCCGGGCGCTTACCCGGGTGCAGTGTGTAGGTGCGAATCTCGAGGAGCATTCATGACACTTGGTCGCCGAGGAGAGGAGCATACGTGACTCACATCACCACGCCGGCGATGCTGGACGGGCGGCGAGCGATCGTGACCGGCGCATCCCGCAATCTCGGAGCCGAAGTCGCCTTCGCCCTGGCTCGGCACGGCGCCAAGGTCGCGATCAACTACCGAGGTTCTGCGGCCGAGGCCGAAGCGGTCCTGACAACCCTGGAGGAGTACGGCCCAGGGCACGTCGCGGTCGAAGGCGACGTCTCGTCGAGTGCGGAGGTGACCTCGATGATCGACTCGGCGGCGACCTGGCTCGGCGGTCTCGACGTCGTGGTCAACAACGCCGGACCATATGGCGCCACCCCCATCATGGAGGCGGATGACTCGGAATGGGAGCGGGTGGTCGACGCCAATCTCAAGGGGACGTGGCTGTGCACGAAGGCCGCCATCCCTCATCTCCGTGCGTCCACCGATGGCCGGGTGGTGAACCTCTCGGCTGTGTCCGCCCGCGTCAGGAATCGCGGGGCCTATGGGCTGGCGAAGGACGCGGTCGAGGTCCTGACCGAGGAGTTGGCTCTCGAACTCGCCCCGTATGCCACGGTCAACGCCGTCGCGCCGGGTCAGGTGGCGGAGAGCCTCGACGAGTTGTCGTCGTACGACCAGCAGTGGGCGCAGGCCGTCCGCGATCGCACTCCCCGCGGACGCCTGGTGACCCGGGCAGAGCTGGCCGAGGCGGTCGCCGTCATCTGTACCGCCGCCTTCTCCTCCATGACGGGAACGGTCCTCCGCTTCGACGGCGGACTCGGCCTCAATCGCTTCTGAGCTGGATCCGAGGGTCCGCCGCGGCCTCTCCGCTGCAATACGCGTCGGCCACCAGATCGGCGGTGCGCTGCAAGTCCCGGTGGAGGGCTGCCACCGCGGCGTCGGCGTCTCCCGTCTCGATGGCATCGAGGATGTGGCCGTGGAGATCGTCGCCGACCTCCACGAATGGCTTCATCCGTGCTGCCAGGTGTCGGTAGCGCTCCGTGTGCCTCCACAGGATCTCGATGGTGTGGACGAGCCAGGCAGATCCGGACGATTCGTACATCTGGAAGTGAAGCTGGCGGTGGAGCTCGTAGAAGGCCTCGTTTCGTCTCTGGACGTTCGATGCCATCTCATGCCGCCAGGATCGCATCTGGGCCAACTGAGCCGGCGTGACGTTGTCGACCGCCTTGCGGAGGGCCTCGCCTTCTATCGCCATCCGGGTTGCGTACGCATCCTGGAGGTCCTCGATGGAAATGGGTGCTACTCGGGCACCGCGGTTGGGGATGCTCTCCACCAGGCGTTCCATCTCGAGCTTGCGGATCGCTTCACGGATGGGGATGAGGCTCACGCCATATGCATCCGACAGTTCCTGGTGGCGCAGCGGCGTCCCCGGCGCCAGCTCGCCGGAGATGATCCCTGCCTGCAGCTCCTCGTACACCCGGTCGACCCGACTGACCGCCCGTTCTCCCGGTTGACCTTGCGTAGGGGGCATCGTTCCTCGCTCTAGACCGTATCAATCATCGGGTTGGCTCCATCCCCACCACGGATGTTATAAGATCACGTCGATGGCGATCTCCACCGACCTCCCCG
Source organism: Acidimicrobiia bacterium (assembly GCA_035460965.1). Classification (GTDB taxonomy): domain Bacteria; phylum Actinomycetota; class Acidimicrobiia; order Spongiisociales; family ZC4RG35; genus DATHWB01. The sequence goes on along the minus strand of DATHWB010000119.1, from coordinate 5,564 downwards.
TATCCCGCTTCACCTCGCCCGCCACCATCGACGAAGCCCTGGCGACATTGCAGGAACTCGGGAGCACCGCCACGGTACTGGCGGGCGGGACCGACATCATGGTTCAGTTGCAGAGCGGACAGATCCATCCGGAGACGCTGTTGCACATCGGGAACCTCGATGAACTCAGAGGTGTCGATCGGAAGAACTCGACGGTGGGCATCGGCGCCCTCGTCACCCATCGCTCTCTCGCCACCGATGCCGCGCTGTCGGCTCGGCTGCCGGCCCTGGCCGAGGCATGTTCCACCATCGGTGGATGGCAGACACAAGAAGTCGGCACGCTGGGAGGGAACGTGTGTAACGCCTCTCCTGCCGCCGACACCATCGCCCCACTGCTGGTCGCCGATGCCGCTGTCACCCTGACGGCAACCGGCGGGTCGCGCTCGATGCCGTTGCAGGATTTCCTTCTGGGGCGCAGGTCCACCGCCGCCCGCCCGGAGGAGCTCCTCACTCGCCTGGATGTCGAGCCGTGCGACTCGGGAACGGGCGAGGTCTACCTCAAGGTCGCCCCGCGGACCGCGATGGAGGTCGCCGTCGTCGGCCTGGCGGTCAGGCTGTCCGTGATCGACGGCGCGGTCGCCGACGCCCGGATCGCGGCCGCCGCCGTGGCTCCCGTCCCTTTCCGGTCTGCGCCCGCCGAGGAGATCCTGATCGGTTCGCGACTGGAGCCGGAGGCGGTGGAAGAGGCAACTCGGTTGCTCGTCGCGGAGGCATCTCCGATCGACGACGCCAGAGCGACCGCCTCGTACCGCAGGATGGTGCTGCAGCGGCTGCTCGGGCGTGCCGTCGACATCGCGAAGAGCCGATCACTGGAGGAGTGAGGACGTGCAATTGACACTGAACGTCAACGGACGCACGAGGACCCTGGACGCCAGTCCGGCAGCGACCCTGCTCGACGTCCTTCGGGACGAGCTGGGAATGATCGGTACCAAGGAGGGATGCGTCGAAGGGGAATGCGGGGCATGCACCGTGCTCGTGGACGGACGCCCCGTCGATTCGTGTATCTATGCCGCCCACGCCGTCGGCTCCCGTGAGGTGACCACGATCGAAGGAGTCGGGGCAGTCGAAGCCACCCCCCTCCAGCAGGCGATGGTGAGAGCCGGCGCAGTGCAGTGCGGGTTCTGCACGCCCGGATTCGTCATGACCCTGACCGCGTTGCTCGCGGAGAGTTCCTCCCCGGACGAGGCGACGATCCGTCGGTCACTCGCCGGGAACATCTGCAGGTGTACGGGGTACAGCCAGATCGTCGACGCGGTGCTAGAGCTGTCCGGAGGTGAAGGATGACCGCGCTGGGAGCCGCCGCCCCTCGACGAGACGCCGACCCGAAGGTGCGCGGGACGGCCGTTTACGGCGTCGACGTGTCCCTCCCCGGGATGATCCACGGAGCGGTACTGCGCTCACCCGTCGCCAGGGGCCGCATCCGCCGAATCGACACCAGCGCGGCAGAGGCCATGCCGGGCGTGTGGACGGTCATCACCGCCGCGGACGCCCCCTCTCACAGAACCGGCCTGAAGATTCGCGACGAGCGGCTGTTCGCGGCAGATCGGGTCGCCTTCGAAGGTGAGCCGCTCGCGGCCGTGGCTGCCGAGAGCCGTGAGGTGGCACGGAGGGCCGTCGCCGCGATCGAGGTCGACATCGAGGAAGAGCCACCGGTCGTCGACATGGATCACGCCATCCGTGACGATGCCCCCCTGGTGCATCCCGACTGGAGGTCGTACGAGCCGGTCGGCGACGACTTCCCTCGCGGGGGGAATGTCTGTGCCGAGATGAGTTCCGATCCGGGCGGCGTGGAGGACGCCTTCGCTGCCGCCGATCACGTCGTCGAGGACGAGTACCGCAGCCAGCGCCAGTATCAGGCGTATCTCGAACCCAAGGGCGTGGTGGCGACCTACGACGGCGGCCGGTACACCGTCCACATCGCGCACCAGTATCCCTTCCGAGTCAGGGATCGCCTGGCCGAGGCCCTGGGGATCAGCTCATCGGACGTTCGGGTCGTCGGGCACAACATCGGTGGTGGATTCGGCGCCAAGCTCGATCTCTCGCTCGAGCCTTACGCGGCCCTCCTCGCCCGGGCCACGGGTAGGCCGGTGAAGATCGTCAATGAGCGCAGCGAAGACTTGATCACCTGTCAGAGCAGGGAGGACGCAATCTTCCGGGTGCGATCGGCGGTGTCCTCGGATGGGCGCATTCTCGGTCGGGAGATCGACTTGCTGATCAATGCCGGCGCGGCCGGTACCGATGGCCCCTATCTCGCATCGATCGCCTTCATCCTCGCCGGCGCCCCGTACCGAGTGGGACCGACGCGGGTGCGGTGCCGCTCCGTCTACACCAACACCGCGCCGACCGGCGCGTATCGGGGGGTGAGCGGTACTCACATCATCTTCGCGCTCGAACGCCACACCGATCACATCGCTCAGACCGTCGGTGCCGATCGCAGGGCGTTCCGCCTGGCGAACCTGATCACAGACGGCGACGCCCTGCTCAACGGACAGGTGCTGTCCGACGCCGGCATCTTCGCTCGGGCCTTCGACGCCGTCGAGGAGAAGGCACCTTGGGCCGAGCGAGCCCGGGACCCGTACACCGGGGTCGGAATCGCCGCCACCGTCTGGTTGACCAACCCTCAACCCGGATCGGTGATCCTCAAGCTCAACGAGGACGGTCGGCTCGGTGTGGTCACGGGAGCAACCGAGAACGGCTCTGGTGCGGTGGCGATGGGTGTCACCCAGATCGCGGCCGAGGAGCTCAGAATCTCACCCGACGACGTGGTCGTTTCCATGCCAGACACCGACACGTCGCCCTATGACGCCGGATCGCAAGGCTCCAGGACCACCCACGTGGTCGGTCGGGCCGTCGGCAAGGCCGCCACCGAGCTACGACAGAAGATCTATCAGGTCGCCGCTTCGATGTTGGAGGTGGCGGTGGAGGATCTCGAACTGGTGGATGGAGGTGTGGCTGTCAAGGGGTCACCCGGTACCAAACTGACCTTGGCCGAGATCGCTGCCCAGGCCACCGCTCGCGGGGAGTCCCTGGCGGCCACCGGCGCCCACGCCACTCCCCAGCCCGACTTCGATCCGACCTGCGCCAGCGGGTTGTTGTTCCCCACATTCCCGACCCCTACCTACCACGTGCACCTGGCGGAAGTCCGTGTCGATCCCGTCACCGGAAACGTCGAGGTGCTCCGCTACGTGGTGGCACAGGAGGTCGGAACGGTGGTGAACCCACTGGGCGTCGAGGGTCAGATTCAGGGTGGAGTCGCCCAGGGAATCGGATACGCCCTGTGGGAGAACCTCACGATCGGGGATGACGGCCGCTATCAGCAGCGCAATCTCGAGAGCTATCGGCTACCACTGGCGACCGATGTCCCTCGGGTGGAATCGATCATCCTGGAGCACCCCGACGAAGGGGGTCCGTTCGGCGCCAAAGGGGTCGCCGAGCCACCGATCGTGCCCGTGGCCGCGGCGATCGCCAACGCCGTGTCCGACGCCGTCGGCGCACCGATCGACGCCATCCCCATCACGCCGCAGGCCGTTCTCGAGGCCCTGAGCCGCTCGGGCCGATGACCCGGCTGAACATCGGCGTCGACGTCGGAGGGACCAACACCGACGCCGTGGCGGTGAGGGGCCGCCAGGTCCTCGCCGAGTTCAAACACCCCACCAGCAGCGACGTCCTCAGTGGCGTGATCGGATCGATACGCGCCCTCCTAGAACGCTCGGGCATCGAAGCCGGCCAGGTCGACACGATCATGATCGGGACGACTCACTTCACGAACGCCGTCGTGGAGGCGAAGCATCTCGCCCGCACCGCCGCCATTCGACTCGCCGGCTCCGCCACGAAGGCCATCCCGCCGATGCTCGACTGGCCGCCGCGGTTGCGCCGGGTGGTCGATGGCGGCTCTTACATTCTCGGCGGGGGATACGAGTTCGACGGGAGGCCGATCGTCCCGCTGGACGAAGCAGAGATCCGCGGCGTGGCTTCCAGGCTTCGCGAGGAGGCCATCGGCGCCGCAGCCGTCACGTCGGTGTTCGGACCGGTGAATGCCTCCGACGAGGAGCGGACGGCAGAGTTGCTGGCTGCAGAACACCCCGAGATGGCGGTCAGCCTGTCCACCCGGATCGGACGGATGGGTCTCATCGAGCGGGAGAACGCCACCATCCTCAACTCGTCGTTGCGCCCCCTCGCCGACAGGATCGTGAATGCTTTCCAGCAAGCGATCGCCGATCTCGGGATCGAAGCCCCGATGTACCTCAGTCAGAACGACGGCACTCTCATGGGCGCCGAGCAGACGCGCCTCTACCCCGTTTCGACCTTCGCCTCGGGTCCCACCAACTCCATGCGCGGTGCAGCCACGCTGTCGGGACTGTCGGACTGCGCGGTGATCGATGTCGGTGGAACCACCACCGACATCGGAATCCTGCGCAGCGGGTTCCCGCGAGAGGCCCCGATGTCGATCGACATCGGGGGAGTGCGGACCAACTTCCGGATGCCCGATCTCGTCTCCGTCGGTATCGGGGGCGGTTCGATAGTCCGCACCGGAGAGAGCCTCAGTGTCGGGCCCGACTCGGTCGGGTACGAACTCACCACCCGGGCCCTTGTGTTCGGTGGGGATGTCCTCACCGCCACCGACATCGCGGTCGCCGCCGGCCTGGCGCGGATCGGCGATCCATCCCTGGTGGCGCACCTCGACGAAGCCGTCGTGGCACAGGCGATGGCAGTAATCAAGGCCGCGATCGCAGAGACGCTCGATGTGATGAAGACGAGCCGGGATCCGATACCCGTCGTGCTGGTGGGGGGTGGCTCGATTCTGGTCGACGACGACATCCCGGGTGCGTCGAGCGTCACGCGGCCTGCACATGCCGGTGTGGCCAACGCCATCGGCGCGGCACTGTCCCAGGTCGGGGCTCAAATCGACCGTGTCATTGCTCTCGGTGGAACCACCCGTCAGGCCGCCCTCGACGCTATCTCGGAGGACGCCAGAGCGAGATGCGTGGAAGCCGGGGCGGAGGCGGAGACCATCCGCGTTGTCGACGTCGACGAGGTGCCCCTCGCGTACCTCCCCTCCAACGCAGTGCGGATGTCGCTGCGCGTGGTCGGCGACCTCAGCCAGGAGACTCGAGGGTGAAACGTCAGATCACCACAGACCAACTCGAGGCCCTCGCCGTCGGTGCCTCGTTCCTGGGAACGGGCGGAGGTGGCGATCCCTATGTCGGCTCCCTGATGGCCCGTCGGGCGCTGGAGGCCCACGGCCCGGTGACGGTCATCGATCCGGAGGACCTGCCCGACGACGCGCTGTGTGTCATGTCGGCCGTGATGGGTGCGCCGACGGTGCTGATCGAGAAGCTCCCCGGGGGCCACGAGCAGGAGACGGCTTTGCGTGCCCTGGAACAGCGGCTCGGTCGCTCGATCACTCACATCATCAGTGCCGAGGTGGGCGGCCTCAACTCGGTGATGCCCATCGTCGCGTCGGCCATGACAGGTCTCCCGCTGGTCGACTGTGACGCCATGGGCAGGGCCTTTCCCGAGATCCA
>DATHWB010000118.1:0-1955 GCA_035460965.1 Acidimicrobiia bacterium | reverse complement strand
GATGAGCACCGTGTCGACGTTGCTGGTGTCCATTCCCACGACGATCGCCGTCGCCGGATCGTTCAGGGGCGTGACGTTGAGGCGATCGGTCCGAAGCATCACGATGTCGGCCTGCTTGCCGGGTGAGAGAGTGCCGACCTTGGCCTCCAGCCCATTCGCCTTGGCCCCCTCGACCGTGGCGTAGTGGAGGACGTCACGGGCGGACACGGGATCCTTCCCCTCGGCCGAGGCGATCGCCCGCTGCAGCCCGAGGACCGATCGCATCTGGTTGAACATGTCGCTGGGCACATTGGTCTCGACATCGACGCTGAGGCTCGGTGCGTGTCCCCGGTCGAGGAATTTCTGGATCGGTGGGAGACCGTGACCCATCATCATCTCCACGGGCGCCGCCAGCGACACGGTGCCCCCGCTGTCGACGATCATCTGGATCTCGGTGTCGTTGAGGGTCGTGCAGTGGATGTAGGTGGTGTCCGGCCCGAGGAGCCCGGCCTCTCCCATCTCCTGCACCTTGGCGTCCTGGCCGTACGTTCCGACGCCGACATGGGTCGTGATCCGCGCCCCCGTCTCCCGCGCCAGCTTCCAGTGATCGCGGGACACCTCGAAATCGGTGAACTCGGGGCCGGGGGCGGCCAGGGCCAGAGTGAGCATCTGGTCCTTCGTGGAGAAGTGCTCGGTGGCGGCAAGGACGAACCAGCTCGGCTGACGCTCCTCCCACTTTCCCCACCAGGGGAAGCCGTAGGCGAACACGGCCCGTAGACCGGAATCCTTCAGAGCCTGGATCACGGCGTCGGTGTGGGCGGGTGAGCCCTGGATGTGCGACCAGTCGAGCAGGGTGGTGATCCCGGCGTCGATGGCGCCCAGAGCCGACACGAGATTGCCCGCATAGGCGTCTTCAGGTCGGAACGCGGGCGCCAGCTTGTGGAGCACGAACGAGATGTAGCTGGTCCGACCCTCGAGGGGGACATCGGTCCCGATGTTGCGCAGGATCCCTTCCCAGATGTGACGGTGGCTGTCGACGAACCCGGGGATGACGATCAGCCCCGATGCGTCGATCACCTCGGCCTCGGCCGCGGTCAGGGCCGGCCCCACCTGCACGATCCGGTCCTCCTCGATGAGGACGTCTGCGTCGGCGAAGTCGCCGACGGCGCGATCGAGAGTCAGGACGATCCCGCCCTTGATCAGCTTGCGTCCCGTGGCCGTCACCCCGAAATCGATCCCGGAGGGGTACAGGTCGGGCAGCTCGGCGGCTACAGGCGCTCGGCTCCCGAGGATGATGCGGCGGGCCCGCCTGTAGTTGCGCTTGACCAGCTCCTTGATGTCACCGACCTGGAAGAGGGCGATCCCGATGAGCACCAGAGCGCCGATGATCATCAGCCCGTACTCGGTCCCCAGACCGAGGAAGGGGAGCACGCTGAGGATGACGGCGAGGAGCACCGCGGCCACCACTCCGCCCAAGAAGGTGGCCCTCCCCCCGGACAGGGCGGCCCCGCCCAGCACGGCAGCGGTGATGCTGTTCAAGGTGTAGCTGCCGCCGATCTGGGCGTTGCCGACGCCGGTCCGCGCCATGACGAAGAACGACGCGACCGCGGCGAACACCGCCGAGAGCAGGAGCGCCCTCACCCGGATCCAGTTGGTCCGGACCCCACCCCGTTTCGCCGACCGCTCGTCGAAGCCCACGGAACGCAGCTCGAGACCCGAGCCGCTGGCGTGGAGCCAGTAGTCGAGGAGACCGGCGGCGACCACCACGAGGATGAAGACGATGGGGACCGGGCCGATACCGCCCCGAAGCGACGAGGTGAAGGCGGGGTCGATGGTCCCGCCGGGTGTCGGGCGCAGCGTGAGCGAGATGCCGTCGAGGATGCTGAGCGTTGCGAGAGTGGCGATGATCGAAGGGATCTTCACGCCGCGCACCAGACCGGCGTTGACCAGCCCGAGGCCCAGTCCGCAGAGGAGGA
>DATHWB010000117.1:0-9939 GCA_035460965.1 Acidimicrobiia bacterium | reverse complement strand
TACGGCCACCTGGAGTCCATGCGGGCGCGGAACTCCTTGTACCCGTCGCGTCGCTTCCAGAACTTCGTCTTGCCGACATCGAAGCGGCCGCCGGATGGTTCGGCCGGTTCGGCGACGAGTCGCTCCGGATGGTGATCGGGCCGGACCTCGGGCAGGGGTGCCAACTCCTCGACGTCTGCGGCAGTGCGCAGCATCTGGTTGGCGGCGTGCCTCACCTTCCGGTGATCGCGGGCGCGATCGTCGCGACGGGGGCGGAACTCGTCATATCCGGGGATGGATCGGCGACGGTCTCGTGAGCGGCGGGCCATGACTCCTCCAGGTCGAGCGGACGAACTGAGTTCGATCTGCGACCGTCAGGGAGGAGCACGCTCCACCATGGGTTGCACTGTATCGCACCGGGCACGGCAGTGGTCATCACCAGATGTGAGGGAGGAACCGCTTCCTGACCGTGCTCCGGTACGCGTCATAGTCCCCGAAGACGATCGCCAGGATGCGCTCCTCCCGGCGCGACTTCAGACGCAAATAGCCGGCCAATGCCACCGCCACTCCGATCGCGGCCGGAGACCACGCCACGATGGCAAGGCCGAGTGTTGTCAGCATGACGGCGCCGTACATCGGATGCCTGACCAATCCGTAGACACCGCGACGCAGCAGGATCGATCCCGGTCGGGGCTGCGGAGAGGCGGTGACTCCCGGTCCGAACGTGACGATCGCCCCCACCCCCAGCCCGAGTCCGGCGGCGGCGATCAGTCCGCCGACCACCGTCCACGGCACAGACGCCAACCTCGCGTCGAGCAGCGCCGCCAGCACCCATGCGAGCAGGAAGAGACCCTGCCCGACCACCCACAACGTCGCCTCGCGGCCGAGCGAGGGCGACCCGTCGACCCAGTCACCTTCCCACCGTTCGATCTCTTGGTCGAGCGTGGACTCGATGGCCTGGGACGGAGTCGAGCCGTCGGCGAGCCGGACGTCCGGCGCAACCTCCCGCAGCGGGGCGAGGACGAATCGGCGCACGTGGGCACGCGGGTGGGGGACGGTCAGGCCAGGCTCGTCTATCTCACGATCGGCATAGGTGATGATGTCCAGGTCGAGCGTGCGGGGACCCCAGCGAACCTCGCGACGACGGGCGGAGTCACCCTCGACGCCCTGCAGGCCAGCCAGCAGTGCCCGTGGCGCCAGCTCCGTGTCCAGCGCCACCACGGCGTTGAGGTAGCGGCCCTGGTCCGGACCTCCCACGGGCTCGGTCTCGTACAGCGAGGACACCGCCACCACCGATCCCATGCCCCGCAGCGCCTCCACACCGGCACGCAACCAAGCCAGCCGGTCGCCGAGGTTCGACCCGAGCGCCACCGTCACGCGGTGCATCGTCAACGAGTCCGGTCGATGGTGACCGCGACATCCTCGAAACGATGTGGAATCGGGGCGCGGGGCTTGTGAATCGTGACCGAGACCGACTCGATGCGCCGGTCGAATCCCAACACGACTTCCGCCACCCTCGCTGCCACCCGTTCGATCAGGTCCCACCGCTCCCCCGCCACCACGTCGTGCACAGCGCCGGCAAGCAGGCCGTAGTCCACGGTGTCGGCCAGGTCGTCCGTCCGGCCGGGCGGCGCCAGGTCGAGCGTCAGAGCGAGGTCGACGAGGAACGGCTGGCCATCCCGCTGCTCGTCGGCGTACACGCCGTGCCGAGCGTGGACTTCGAGCCCACGCAACTCGATGCGGTCGGCCAAGGCGTCAGCCCCGGATGAGGGTTCGACCCTCCGGACCGAGCGCCCGGCCGAGTATCTCCTGGATCAGTGCCGACGCCAGGATCGGGTCCTTCACGAGACCCGAGGCCACGAGATACCCACCCAGCAGCCCACCGACGACATCGTCGATGATCTCGCGGTGGACGAGGACGCGAGCATCCGGGTCGGAGAGCAGGCGGTCGAGCACCTCGTACAGCGGGGAAGCGTCGATACGGTCCGGCTCACCGGCGATCGGGACGGTGTGGGTCTTCAGCCCGGCCGCTTCGTAGGCGGCCAGGTTCTGATTGCCGCTCAGCAGGGTCACGACCGAGTTGATGCCTGCCTCCCGGACGAGCCAGTTGATCTCCTCCTCGCGGCGAACCCGTCGGTGCTGGAAGCCATGGCCTCCGATCCGCTCGGACACGGCGAGTCGATTGGCGATCACCCAGGTGAACCCGCGTGGCTTGAGTCCTGTGATCATCCGGGGGTGGCTCCTTCTGCGACGACAGGGGCCCACGGGGCCCCTTCCCCGCGCACGATAGCCCATGCGACCTGGACCGCTTCCAGCGTCCTGGACACATCGTGAGTGCGAACGGCCATCGCCCCGCGCATCACCGCGCATGCCGCGGCAGCCGCAGAGGCGCCGTCACGGTCGGCAGGGCGTTCCCGGCCCGTGATCGTCCCCAGGAATCTCTTGCGCGAGGCGCCGACGAGGACCGGGTATCCCAGCGTCGCGAAGTCGGCCAGCCGGTCGAGGATCTCGAGATTGTGCTCGACCGTCTTCCCGAAACCGATCCCGGGGTCGATGACGAGGCGGGCGGAATCGACGCCTTCCGCCAACAGCGCCTCGCACCGGGCCGTCAGAAACCGGGAGATGTCGTCCACGACATCGTCGTAGCGCGGATCGTCCTGCATCGTGCGGGGCGTACCCAGCATGTGCATGACCACCACGCCCGCCTCGGACGCGGCAGCCACGGCTCGCATACCTGCATCGCCCATTCCGCCGATGTCGTTGATGATGGCCGCACCTGCGGCCACAGCCGCTTCGGCCACCTCGGCTTTGGTCGTGTCGATCGACACCAGCAGTCCGTCGTCGACCAAGGTCCTGACGACCGGCAGCACGCGGTCGAGTTCCTGGGCAGCTCCGACCGGTTCGGCGCCGGGTCTGGCCGACTCCCCTCCGACGTCGACGATGTCCGCCCCATCGACGGCGAGTCGACGTCCCCGAGCGACCGCAGCCTCGATGGTCGGGAGCTCCCCGCCGTCGGAGAACGAGTCGGGTGTGACGTTGACGACGCCCATGAGGAGTGGGCGCCGCAGCGAGATCGATCCACCGGTGACGCGCCAGGAGGAAGTCATGACGACCGAAGGCTACCGGGGGGGTCGCGGCAGGGACGGGCCGTCAGGCGCCGACGTTGACCGAATCGTCGTCTGGCTCGTCGGCTGCTGCGTCATCGGCCGACTCGTCGACCTGCGAGTCTCCGGGCAGAGTCTCATCAGGCTTGGACTGGTCATGGCTCGCTCCGTGGCCGTTGTCCGAGGGAGCCGGTGGCTGGATCCGGAACGAACCACTGGCGGCGTGCTCCCACTTCGGTACGTCTGCGAAGATCTGCTCCACCTCGTCGCGGTCGACCGTCTCCTTGTCGAGGAGGGTCGCCACCATCCGCTCCATCGCGTCCGTGTGGGCGTGGAGAATCTGTCTGGCCTCCTCGTGGGCGGCGCTGATCAGGGTGCGCACCTCTTCGTCGATCGAGGCGGCGACCTCGTCCGAGTAGTCCTGGCCGCTGGTGTAGTCCCGACCCAGGAACACCTCACCCGCCGGCTTCCCGTACTGGAGCGGGCCCAGCTTGTCGCTCATGCCGTACTCCATCACCATTCGCCGGGCGATGGACGTCGCCTTCTCGATGTCGTTGCTGGCACCGGTCGTGGGGTCTGCATAGATCAGTTCCTCGGCGGTCCGGCCGCCCAGCAGCATCGCCAGCTGGTCCACGAGTTCGCTCCGGCGCACCAGGTACTTGTCGTGGGTGGGAAGCGCCAACGTGTGGCCGAGCGAGCGGCCACGAGCCACGATGGTGACCTTGTGCACCGGGTCGGCATTGGGCAGCGCCCAACCGACGAGGGCGTGGCCGGTCTCGTGGTAGGCGATCAGCTTCTTCTCGTCGTCGGTCATCACCTTCGACTTGCGTTCCGGCCCGGAGATCACCCGGTCGATGGCGTCCTCTAATTCGATCATGCCGATCTTCGAGGCGCGTGCCCGCACCGTGAGCAGGGCCGCCTCGTTGATCAGGTTGGCCAGGTCGGCACCCGTGAAACCCGGAGTCCGACGAGCGAGCACTTCCAGGTCGACCTCGTCGGTGAAGGGCTTGCCCTTGGCGTGGACTTCCAGAATTGCCTTGCGTCCTTCGATGTCCGGGGCGTCGACGGTCACCTGTCGGTCGAACCGACCGGGACGGAGCAACGCCGGGTCGAGGATGTCCGGACGGTTGGTGGCGGCGATGACGATCACGCCGCTCGTGCCCTCGAACCCGTCGAGTTCGACCAGCAACTGGTTGAGTGTCTGCTCCCGCTCGTCGTGTCCCCCGCCCAGACCGGCGCCACGATGCCGTCCGACCGCGTCGATCTCGTCGATGAAGATGATCGCCGGAGCGCTCGACTTGGCCTGTTCGAAGAGGTCGCGCACCCGGCTGGCACCGACGCCCACGAACATCTCGACGAAGTCGGACCCGGAGATCGAGAAGAACGGAACGCCGGCCTCGCCGGCGACCGCCTTGGCGAGCAGGGTCTTGCCGGTCCCGGGAGGACCGAACAACAGCACGCCCTTGGGGATCTTCGCCCCCATCTGCCGGTACTTGTCGGGGTGCTGGAGGAAGTCCTTCAGTTCCTCCAACTCCTCGATGGCCTCTTCCAGGCCGGCCACGTCCTTGAAGGTCACCTTCGGCTGGTCCTTCTGGACGGTCTTGGCCTTGGCCTTGCCGAACTGCATGACCCGGTTCCCCGATCCCTGCATCTGCATGAAGATGAAGATCATGAAGCCGACGAGGAACAGCCACGGCAGGATCGAGACGAGGATCTCGAAGAAGCCGGGAGGCTCGGCATCGGTGTCGACGTCGATCCCGGCGGCGATCATGTCGCGAGCGAGGTCGTCCTCCATCTCCCCGGGGTAGCGCACGACGAAGTCGAATGCCGGCGACTCGGTGTCGCTGTCGATGAAACGGCCCTGGACACGGTTGGTCCGCTCGAAGATGGTGGCCTCGGCGACGGTGCCCTCCGCCACCTGCGCGGTGAACTCGGACAGCGTGATCTCGGCGGGCGCCGTGACCTGGTCGAACCACCGCTGTGCGGCGAAGGCGAGCACCATGAAGACGACGCCGTAGATCAGCAAGGTGCGGAACGTGCGGTTCACCGGTCTCCTCGGATGGGCTGCGTGGACGGATCGCGTCGGCATCGAGGACGCCGACGGCCCCATGGTAAGGAGCCGTCGCCCCTAAGAAAACCTCCGACGTTGGTACGGTCCGGTCGATGGACGTCGTGGGCCTCATCGCCGGATCGGGTTGGGCGTCGGGCCTCAACCTCTACCTGGTCACCCTCATCCTCGGCCTGTCGGGTCGGCTGGGCTGGAGCGACGTCCCTGAGGTACTGACCCGGACCGACGTCCTGGTCATCGCCGGGATCCTGTTCTTCGTCGAGTTCGCCGCCGACAAGATCCCCTACCTCGACAACCTGTGGGATGCGCTGCACACCGTGATCCGTCCGCTCGGAGCGGCCGCGCTCGGCTATGTGATCGCCGGCGACTCGGAGTCGATCGGTGAGGCCGTGGGGGCACTGGTCGCCGGAGCGCTGGCGCTGTCCAGCCATTCCGCCAAGGCTTCTACGAGGGCGGCGGCCAACACGTCGCCCGAACCGCTGTCCAATCTCACCCTGTCGGTGTTCGAGGACGGTGTCGCGGCTTCTGTCGTGGCGCTGGCCCTGGCATTCCCGATCGTCGCGCTCGGGGTGGTCGTGGTGCTCGCCATCGCCAGCGTGTGGGTGGTGTGGCGTCTCTGGTCGGCGTTCCGGCGGTTCCTCTCGCGGCTACGGCGCCGGAAGGACCGACCACCGGATTGACGGATCAGACCTCGTCGAGGACGCCCACGTACGGAAGGTTCCGGTACTTGCCGGCGAAGTCGAGGCCATAGCCGACCACGAAGTCCGGTCCGATGGTGAATCCCGGGTACCGCACGTCGATGTCGGCGCGCTGCACGCCCTCTTTCACCAGCAGGGCTGCCACCTCGAGCGAAGCCGGCTTGCGCACGCCGAGACTCTTCATGAGGTAGTTGAGGGTCAACCCCGAGTCGATGATGTCCTCGACGATCAACACGTGACGACCGGCGATCTCCTGGTCGAGATCCTTGAGGATCCGCACGACCCCGGACGACTGGGTCGACGCCCCGTACGAGGACACGGCCATGAAGTCGAACTCCACGGGAATGTCGATGTGCCGGGCGAGATCGGCCATCACCATGAACGCCCCCTTGAGCACTCCGACGACGAGGAGATCCCGGTCCCGGTAGTCGGCGGAGACCTGCCGGCCGATCTCGGCGAGCTTCTCGTCGATCTGCTCGGCGGAAATCAGGGTTCGTATGTCTCCCACGTGGGCTCCCGGACGGCGACCACCGCAAGGTAGCGGTCCGAGGCGTGCACGGGCCAAACCCGGGCGCGCACGTGCGGTATCCAGACCGGTTCACCGTCCGCACACACCACCGGCCACCCGGCTCGGTCTCGTGCGGGCACGCCGGCCTCGGCCAGCGCGGCGGAGACACGCCGTCCGGTCACCCGGTCGCCTTCGGCGTGTGCTCGCACCTCCCAGCGGTCCGGCCCGATGGGAGCGACCAGGCGGCGGGGCGAGAGCGGTGCGACAGTCGGGCCTTCGATCACCGTCACGACGAACCGCCAGTCCGACCACGCCCCGTCCTCCAGCGGCGCAGGCGGCGGGACTTCCGGGGTTTCCCCGGCACGGGACAGCAGCAGGTGTGGTCCGTGCCTGACCACTCGAACCCCGCCTCCCACTTCTGCCGCGTTCACCTCCCCCCACACCACCTGCAGAATCCGGGCGATCGCACTCCGATCGGGCGGATACCCCGAGCCCGTGACGGCCATGACCGCCCGCCGGACCACGCGCCTGGCGATGGCCGGATCCACCGCCCGCACGGCTCCGAGCGGGAGTCGGACGGATCCATCGGCGACTTCCAGGCGAACATGGTCGGCGAGCCGTTCCAGCACCCCCGACTCCTCGTCTGCGGTGGCGGCCAATCGGGTCAGGGCGTCCCGCGGGGACCGACCCAGGGCGGCCTCCACGACCGGCAGGACGTCATGGCGGAGGCGGTTGCGGAGGACCCCGGGGTCGGCGTTGGCCGGGTCGTCACGGAACGGCAACCCGGCGGCGACGGCCAACTCCCGCGCTTCGTCCCGGGTGATCTCCAGCATCGGATGCCAGACCCGTCCTCGACTGACCTTGATCCCGCCGATCCCTGCCGGTCCCGAGCCGCGGAGGACCCGCATGAGGACGGTCTCGGCCTGATCGTCCCCCGTGTGGGCGAGCAGCACCGGCCGCGGGTCGGATGCGTCCAGGAGCGCCCGGAGCCGGGCCTCCCGCAGGTGGTGCTCCCCCGTGCCTCCCGGCTCGACGACCACCATCCGCATCCGCACCCCGCATGCCGCAGCCACCTGCCCCGCTGCGGTCGACATCAGGCTCGAAGCCGGCAGGCCGTGGAACACGTGGACCGCCTCGACGTCGACACCCCGATCGACGAGCAGCCAGAGGAGCGCTGCGGAGTCCGCCCCGCCCGACAGCGCCACGGTGACCGGGCCGGCCGGGACGATCAGCCGGGAACCCAGCCTCCCGGCCAACTCCCTCAGGCGGTCCGCGCCAGCCACGCTGCCGGATCCTCGATCTCCGCGGCCGTCGGGAGGTTGGACGGGGACTGCCAGGCACGGTCGAGGGCGCGCCAACCCGCCTCGCGCTCCACCGCCAGCACGAACTTCTCGCCCAACTCGTATTGCTTGACCTTCATCTCGAGGCCGGTCAGGCGGAAGAACGCCGCCGTCCGGGGGTCCGAGCGCCGGGCCTTGAGTATCGAGGCCATGCGTGTCTGGGAGGTGAGCAGCCGGGCACCGATCCGATCCATGACCACGTGACCGTGGCCTTCGAGCAGCGACATCAGACCCTGGATCCGGTCCAAGACCTCGTTCTGTTCGGGCGTGGCGAACAGCCCCATGAGGCCGCGTTCGTCGATCAGTCCGCCTCCCTCCCTGCGGGCGGACAGGGCGCGATCGAGCAGGGACCGTGCCCGCCCCGAACGGGACGGCTGGGCGGCGGACACCATCTCCTCCACCAGTGAGAGGAAATGGCCGCGCATCCAGGGGACACCGATGAACTGCGCCCGATGGGCGGCCTCGTGCAGGGCGATCCACATGCGGAACTCTGCCGGGCGCAACTGGTGGGATCGTTCCATGCCGAGGATGTTGGAACCCACGAATGCGATCGAGTCGCCGTCGTCACCGGTGGGGAGGACCAGTTCGTACTGGCCGAGCACGCGACGTGACAGGAACCCGAGGAGGGCTCCGGTCTCGGCGGCGACCAGGCGCCGGCCCACCGCCGCAGAGACGTCGTTCGCCTCCACCAGTCGCTCCTCGGCGGGGGCGAGAATGTGACGGAACGTCGCGATGTTGCGCTCGACCCACTGCTGACGGGAGACGAGGACCACGTCCGGATCGCCGGGAAGCGTGAGACCGGTCTCGGCTGTGACCAGCGCATTGGCCCGGGACACGACACGGCCCAGTTCGTCGGCCAGATGCTCGGCGTGATAGGTGGACGAGAGTGGATGACTCCCGGCGATGAGACCGGCGACCCTCCCGGCGAACGGCCAGGGTACGGAGTCGCTCACTCGACGACTTTGTACCTCGAGCGCACCACTCGAACGAAGTACTGGACGACTGTCACGAACACGGCGATGGCGGCGATGGCGATACCGGTCGGGACGAGGAACTTGGTGGTCCACGGCTGGTCGGCCGGATCGGCCGGCACCGACTCGACGATGGTGGCGGGCTCGTACTCGAAGGCGACGACCTCGGTGGTGGTGGTGGACTCGTCGTCCCCGCTGGCCGCGGCGAGCGCCGGCAGGGCGGAGAACGCAGCGAGCGCGACGGTGAGGAGCGAGAGCAGGGCGAGTCGTGTGACGGTGCGCATTGCGGCGTCAGCCTACCGAAGGCGGAGGGAGGCGGCGAAACACCCGCCCGGTCAGCGGAACTCGGTTCGAATGGCGACCCGGATCCGCTCGATCACGGCCGAAGGAACCTCTTCCCGGAGACCGGTGCGGACCGCCACGAGCAGGCGTTCTTCGAACGCGAAGGCGTCGCAGCACGGCGGACATTCGCCGATGTGAGTGCGGATCAGCGTGACCGACTCCTGATCGAGTTCCTGGTCCAGATAGGCGTAGAGCTGCTCGAGCGCCTCGCCGCAGTGCTCGCTCATGATCGCTCACTCATCTTCGGACTCCTCGTCGGGGAGCAGCCCCCGCTGCCGTGCGAACTCTGCCAACGATTTCTGCAGTGCCTTTCTTCCCCGATGGAGACGGGACATCACCGTCCCGATCGGGATGTCGAGGATCTCGGCGATCTCCTTGTAGGAGAATCCCTCGAGATCGGCCAGCAGCACGGCCACCCGGAAGTTCTCGGGCAACTCCTCGACCGCCTGCTTGATGTCGCTCTCGACGAGACCGTCGAGCACCCGATCCTCGGCACTGCGGGAGGAGTCTGCCGTCTCTTCGGACCCGATGCGTCGATAGAGGTACAGATCTTCGACGTCGCCGAGTTCGGACTCGGTCGGACGACGCTTCTCCTTCCGATACCGGTTGATGTAGCTGTTGGTGAGGATGCGGTAGAGCCACGCCTTGAGATTCGTTCCCGCCTCGAACGAGTCGTAGGCCCGGTAGGCCTTGAGGAAGGTCTCCTGGACGAGATCCTCGGCGTCGGACGGGTTCCGCGTCATACGCATGGCGGCCGAGTACAGCTGGGGTGCGTACTGCATCGCGTCGGCTTCGAAGTCGGCCTGGTCTGCCACGGCGGGCAACGCTAGTCGTGCCCGCCCGGCACTCCCGACGGTGGACTGGAGGGCGTCGGGTATGCTTCCCGGCCGCACCCGCCGGAGTAGCTCAGGGGTAGAGCAACGCACTCG
>DATHWB010000116.1:0-7990 GCA_035460965.1 Acidimicrobiia bacterium | reverse complement strand
CGTGGCTCCTGGGACTCGCCGCCGCCGCAGCTGGCGTCTTCCATCGCACTTCGGCGGCGCGGAACGCATGATCGGCCGACGATGATGTCTGCGGATCCCGCCCTCGCTCTCACCGTCGCATACTTGCGTCTCAATGGCTACTTGGTCCTCACCGAACAAGAACTCCACGTCCGGGAGCCGGTTGGATTCCGCACTCTCACCGACATCGACATCATCGCGCTCCGCCCACCCACGGCACCCGGACCGCCACACCATCATCTCGGACAAGAAGTCGAGGAGTGCCTCATCGTCACCGACGTCGACCCCACACTCGACGTCGACACGAGCCGTTTCGACGTCATCATCGGCGAGGTGAAGACCGCCGAAGCCGGCATCAACCCTGCACTACTCACCCCAGGCGCACTCCACGCCACCCTCCGCCGCACCGGCGACCTCTACAGCATCCCCCTCGACCAGACCGTCGACGAGCTGATAGCCAGCGGATCAACGACTACGCCCACTGCTCGGATTCGGCTCGTCGTCTTTGCCGGACGCGGGCGTGAAGGACGAGCAACCACCATTCATCTTGGCGACGCTGCACGATTCATCCGCCACCACCTCAAGAGTCACCACGACCTCTACCGGGCAACCCGGTTCTCCGACCCCGTCGTCGCCCTCCTCGAGCTCCTCGAGAGGGTCCGATAGCGGCCGCCGCTGACCAGTCGACGTTCAGGCCGTCCGAGCCGATGCCCGGCCCGGGTGCCGCTGATCCCACGCCGCGGTCCCAGTCGAGGGGCGGCCGCTTCGGAGACCGCAGCCCCGCCCAGGCGACGGTTCGGAGCAAGGCTGCGTCCCGACGAGCGATCGGGCCGACTCCACCCCGCAGCCGGAGGTCCCGCAGGACGGCCACCTCGTCGTGGGAGAGCGGCTGTGGGAGCGGCTTGCGAAACCTGGGATTCTGGATGGCCAGGGTCGGGTCGTCGATCCGGAACTCCCTGACGTTCATCCACTTGAAAAACTGGCGGATCGCAGTCGGCCGGGCGGCGATGGAACGACCACCCAGATCCCGCTCGGCGCGGATCTCAACGACATCGTCGTCAATGTGGACCCGGGAGACACTTTGCGGGGTGAGGCCCCTCGCCGGCCCAGGCGGCAAAGCGGCGCAGTTCGTCGCCGTAGTGGATCAGGGTCGAGGGACGCCTTCCCCAGGCGGCCAGGTAGATGACCCACTGTTCGACTGCCTCGTTCCAGTCGGGCAGCGACTGCGGGTTGTAAACCGGGATAGAAGCGGACATGGCATCTCCGAGGCTCTGGGCAGCCCCGGTCAGCGAACGCCTGACTTTCCAATCCGGCTTACAGGCGGACTCGCACCCGTGTCGGGGGGGCCCTCGAGGGCCCCGACACCGAACGGCGGCTGCCTGGCGGGGTTTCGACGTTGCGGGCTGTTCCTGGCACCCTTCGGCGACCGCGGAATCGTCCTCGGTAACGATCGAACCCATCTCATGACGTCATCCACCTTCGCGCCAACAGCCGGACGCCGGACTCGCACTCCGATGGCTCGGCTCTCGATCCTGCTGACGGTGGCGCTCGGTTCGTTCGCCGTCGCCCTCCCCGCTCTGGGACACGCCAGCCTGGTGGAGACCACACCCGCAGACGGTTCTCGTCTCGACGCCTCCCCGGCGAGCGTCGAGGTCGTGTTCGACGAGGACGTCGACGTCCCCGTGGCGGCGATCCGGGTGTTCGACGCATCGGGGACCCGGGTCGACGGTGGTGATGCCGCTCACGGCGTCGATCGCCGAGTCATCGAGGTCTCGCTCCCTCCCCTCGACGACGGTGCGTACGTAGTCACGTGGCGGGCGGTGTCGCTCGACGGACATCCCATCCGAGGTGCCTTCGTGTTCAGCATCGGCGAAGGGACCGTCGCCCTCGACGACGACCTCGTAGCCGCGTTGCTCGGCGAGGAAGGCGACCGGGCGGTGAGCGTGGTCGGCGCCGTCCTCAGATTCCTGACCTACGCCGCAGCACTGGTGGCGGCGGGGGCGACGGTGTTCGCGATCATCGTCGCCGGGGCCTACGAAGGTGCCACGCCCGCGTTGGTCCGAAGGGCCGCCGCCGTCGGAATCATCACATCCTTCCTGCAGGTTCCGGTGTTCGCGATCGAATCGACAGGACTCGGCCTGGCGGCGTTGGCTTCATGGCCGGCGATCTCCGCTGCGGCGGCGTCATCGCTCGGCATCGCCGCCATGATCCGCGTCTTCGCGCTCGTCCTCCTCGCCCTCGCATCCCGTCGGCCGCCGGCATGGATCGGCTATGTCGGCCTGGCCCTCGTGGTGCTCGCCGACGTCTTCACGGGGCATACCCGTACCACCGACCCCATGTGGGTGACGATCGGATCGGATGCGATCCACGTGGCCGCCGCCTCCGTCTGGGTCGGCGGGCTGGCGACGTTGGCCGGCGCGCTGAGGTCGAGCGACGACCCCGGCGTCAGGGCCAGGCTCGTCGGAGGGTTCTCCGCCCTGGCCGCCTGGTCGGTAGCGGCCCTGGCGCTGGCCGGCATGGTGTTGGCGTGGACCCAGGTCCGGACCTTCGCCGCGCTCACTTCCACCGGGTACGGGTGGACCCTGCTCGCCAAACTGGCAGCGGTCCTGGTGGTCGTCCTGATGGCGGTGTACAACAACCGCGTCCTCGTCCCGCTCATCACCGCACCCACGGCGGCCTCGGACCCGGACGCACCATCGCACACCGCCCGACTGGCCCGCACGATCCGGGCGGAACTCGTGGGCCTGGCAGTGGTACTGGGTGTGACCGCGTTCCTCGTCAACGTCCAACCTGCTGCACAGGCCGCCGGCGCCAGTGGCCCGTACTCGACCTACGTTGCATTCGGCGACGACCAACTGAACCTCGTCGTCGACCCCAACCGGGCGGGAGTCAACGAGATCCACCTCTACGTACTCACGCCCGGAGGTCTCCCGGCGCTGGCATCCGGGGATGCGGAGATCGAGCTCCGACTTCCGGCCGAGGAGATCGGTCCCATCGTCCGTCGGCTGCAGGTGGCGGGGTCCGGCCACTATCTGCATGCCGGACCCGAGCTGGCCATCCCGGGAGAGTGGGTCATCACCGTCCGCGAGCGCATCTCCGCGTTCGACGTACGCTCGGTCGAAGTCCCTGTGACGGTGAACCGATGAGGAAGGAACACCCCTTGGCTGCGCCGAAGGTCAGGAACCGCCCCAGGCATGCCGCCCGGGCATGGACGGCGTCGACCCTCGCCGTCCTCTTCCTGATCGCCACGGCGGCGCCCGCCGCGGCAGATCCGGCCCGCCCCACCAACTACCGGTCGGAGGTGACCGGTATCTCCCCCTCCGGTTCTCCCGTCTCGGCGACCGTCGTCGGCGGAGACGCCTTCCTCCGCCTGGAGGTCGAGCCGGGCGTGCAGGCGACGGTGACGGGGTACGGAGGCGAGCCGTACGTCCGGTTCGACCCGGACGGTGCGGTGTGGGTCAACACGCGCTCACCCGCCCACTACCTGAACGACGACCGGTACGCGCAGACCGCCGTACCGGTGGACGCCTCGGTCGACGCCGAACCCAGGTGGGAGTTGGTGACGAACGACGGAACGTACGGCTGGCACGACCACCGCATCCACTGGATGGCGCCCGCTCCGCCTCCCGGGATCCAGACCGACCGCGAGTCGACCGTCCTCGAGTGGACGGTTCAGGTGGATGTGGACGGACAACCGACGGCGATCGAGGGGACTCTGACCTGGCTCCCATCTATCTCGCCGATCCCGTGGATGGTTCTGGCTTTGGTCGTGGCAGTCGCCGGGGTCGCGCTGAGGGGCGTGCACCGCCTGGGCGGAACCCTGCTCGCAGTCGTGGGAGCGGCATCGGCCCTCCTCGTCGGAGGAGCAGAGGTCCTGGCGGCGCCTCCTGGTGCGGCCGACGAGCTGCTGGCGATCGGCCCACCGGCCGCAGCCCTGGTGGTCGGAACACTGTCCGTCCTCCACCGTCGCTCCCCCACGCCGTTGATGGTCGCCGGCGTGCTGCTCGGCGTGTGGGCGATGCAGCGTGTCTCCGCCCTCTGGATGCCGGAACTACCCACCGAACTCGCAACTCCGATCGAGCGCGCCACGGTTGCACTCGCCGCCGGAGCCTCACTGGCCCTGGTGGTGGCGGCGCTGCAATCGGCGTCCACTCGCCCCGCCGCAACCGGCTCGTCGGTCGAATCATCCAAGGAGACGACCGCATGAGAGTCGGAATCGGACGCAGAAGAACGGTGCTGGCGGCAGCGGTGATCGCCTTCCTGGCTTTCGCTCCAACCGGGGCGGCTCACACGGAGACCGATCACGTGGCGCTACCCGCCGGCGGCACCGGAACCCTCGTCCTGCGGCCCACTCACGGTTGCGACACCGCGGGCACCGTCGAAGTGGCCGTGCGCGCCCCCGTGGAGGGGGCCGTGGCGGGCGACGTCGCCGGTTGGGAGTCGTCGTCCGCGCCGGACGGACAGGGGAACACCGTCCTCACGTGGACAGGGGGACTCCTCCCGGCGGACACTCCCGGAGCGTTCCCGGTCGAGTTCGAGGTGCCAGGAACGGTGGGTGAGCTGCTGGTGTTCCCCGCGATCCAGACCTGTGAGAACGGTGACGAGTTGGCCTGGATCGACGGTGATCCCGAATCCCAGTATCCGGCCCCGCGCATCCTCGTCCTCCCAGCCGGGTCTGCGCCGGCCGGATCGCTCGACGAGGTGGCGCCGGATGCACCGGGGCGGGATCAACTCGTCGCCGTGGTCGATGTCGACAACCCGAGTCCCACGACGACGACCCCAGCGCCAACGACGACCACT
This sequence comes from Acidimicrobiia bacterium, assembly GCA_035460965.1. Lineage (GTDB taxonomy): Bacteria > Actinomycetota > Acidimicrobiia > Spongiisociales > ZC4RG35 > DATHWB01. The sequence continues at coordinate 3,172 of DATHWB010000116.1, read as the reverse complement.
GCTGCCCCGACCAGCACCACGGTCGCTCCCCCGCCAACGACACAGCCGGAAGCCGCGGAGGACAGTGGCGCATCGGACACCTCAGACGGCCCGGGACTGGTCGTCCCCGCCCTGATCGTGGTCGGCGCAGTGGTGGTCTTCGTCGTCGTTCGACGCCGCCCCTGAGCCCCACCGGGTGATGGCGGGACCCATGGCCCTTGCGCCGTTCCGGACCGGAATGGGTAGGTTCAACGGGAGGAACGCCTGCAGAAGGACACCATGAGCATCTTCGAAACGCTGAACGAGACGCCCGTCACCAACCTCGACCTGACCCGGTTCGTGACCGTGAGCCGGGACACGTCGATCGCCGACACGGTCGAGGCGATGACCGACCAGGGCGAGTCATGCGCCTGCGTACTCGATGGCGATGCCCTGGTGGGGATCTTCACCCAGCGCGACGCCTTGAGAGTCGTCGGGCGCCCGTCGGCCTGGTCCCGGCCGATCAGTGACGAGATGACACCGCTGGTGAAGACCATCGACGCCCAGCAGACGGTTGCGGACGGCCTGGCGATCATGACCGACTGGTGGGTCAGGAGCGTTCCGGTGCTGGAGGCCGGGAAGCTGGTGGGGAACCTCTCCTTCTACACGATCATGCGGTTGATCGCGGAAGGCGTACGCAGTCGTGCCACCGACGACAAAGGAATCCGTCTGGGGTTCTCCTTGATGGACTTCACCGGATTCAGCCTGAGCGCACCCGTCACCGTCCGACCGGACGACACCGTCGACGTGGCCGTCCATCAGATGCGGGCCCGGGCCATTGGCTCGGTACTGGTTGTCGACGAACGGGAGAGTTTGATCGGGCTGGTGACCGAGTACGACGCCCTCACCCGTCTCGGGTGCCGGGTCGAGGACCTGTCCACGGTCACGATCGCCGACGTCATGACCCCCGACCCCGTGGCTGTGACGGCCCGCTCCCCACTGGCCGACGCCATCGTTTCGATGGCGGAGAAGGGCTACTCCCACGTCCCGATCCTCGGAGAGACCGGCCGCCCGGTCGGCGTCGCATCGTTCCGGGATCTGGCCACGTACTTCGAGACGATGCTGGCGGCTCTCGCCCCCTGAGGGCGTGTGGAGGCCGGGTCCCCCGCCATACACTTGCCCCATGTGCGGTCGATACGTGCTGGCTGCGGACGCCGACGACTATGCCGAGTTCTTCTCCGTCGACCGGCTGGTCACCGAGTCGCTGGCCCCGAACTACAACGTCGCCCCCACCGACCCGGTCTACACCGTGGCCGAGTGGGAGGGGGAGCGTCTACTCGGGTCGATGCGGTGGGGACTCGTCCCTCACTGGGCGAAGGACCGGAAGTCGATCCACATCAACGCCCGCTCGGAGACAGTCGCCACCACGCCTGTCTTTCGGGACTCGTTCTCACGCAAGCGGTGCCTGGTCCCGGCGGACGGGTTCTACGAGTGGGAACCGAAGGAGAAGGGACGGACACCGCACTGGGTGTACCGGGCGGACGGCTTCCCGCTGGCATTCGCCGGGATCTGGTCGACGTGGAAGGATCCGGAGACCGAGGAGTGGATTCGCACATGCTCCATCATCACGACGGCGGCGCAGGGGCAGATCACCTCGATCCACGATCGCATGCCCGTCATCCTGGTGCCGGACGTGTGGGATGCGTGGCTCGACCGGGGCCTGACCGATGCGCACGAGGCCGAGCGCTTGCTCCAACCGATCGACGTCGAAGCCCTGCACGAGCACCCGGTGTCTTCCGAGGTGAATTCGGTGCGCAACAACCATCCCCGACTGACCGAGCCCGCCCCCCAACAACGGCTGTTGTGACCCGTACCCAGGGTTCCTGGGTACGCCGGCGTACCCAGGACCCCTGGGTACGGGACGCGCGGTGTCGGGTTGGGGGTTCGGGGGCGATAGGGTCGCGGGTATGGGTCGGGTACTACTCGTACGGCACGCACCGACGCCCGAGACGGGCAAGAGGCTGACGGGCAGGCTGCCCGGGGTCTCACTCGACGATCGCGGACTCGAGATCGCCCGCAGAACGGCGGCCCACCTGGCGGGGATGAAGCTGAAGGCGGTCTACGCCTCACCCATCGAGCGAACGTGGGAGACCGCGCTCGAGATCTGTGCTCCCCACGCACTCCGACCCATTCCGGAGGACGGCATCCTCGAAGTGGACTACGGCGACTGGTCGGGCCGCACCCTCGCCAGTCTCTACCGCCTCAAAGCGTGGAGGACCGTCCAGATCACCCCGTCCCGCATGACGTTCCCCGGTGGGGAGAACCTGGCCGACGCACAGCGTCGGGCCGTGAGCACCGTCGACCGGCTCGCCTCGACCCACCGATCCCAGACGATCGCACTGGTCACCCACGCCGACATCATCAAGGCGGTCGTGGCCCACCACCTCGGCACACCGCTCGACCTCTTCCAGCGGATCGGGGTGGGCACGGCCTCGGTCAGCGTGCTCGACTTCCCGAAGGACGGAGCCCCGATGGTCACAGCCCTCAACACCAGCGGGGACGCCGCCACATGGTGACCGAAGACCTGGGACCTGCCGAGCGAATCGTGGCCGGCGCAGTGGGCGAACCCGGACGTCGTCGGTTCTACCTCCAGATCCACACCGGCGGCCGAACGACCTCCCTGCTCGCGGAGAAGCTGCAGGTGGCGGCGCTCGCCGAGCAGGGACTGGCGGTCCTCGCCGAACGCGACGTGACCTCCGAGCAGGCGGCCGTCGATCGCCTCGTGGCCGAAGGGCTGCCGGTCGAGGATCCTGGCGAGGGAAACGAGCGGTTCCGCATCGGCGAGATCACGATCGCGCTCGGAGCGGCGGAACTCCTGACGGTGGAGATCACGTCCGTCGACGAGGACGACGCCGTCTCCTTCGTCATAGCCCCGGAACAGTTCCGGGCAATGGCGCAAGTCGCGCTGGACGTCGTCGCTCGGGGACGTCCCCTCTGCCAGTGGTGCCAACTCCCGATCGACCCGGACGGGCACCGATGTCCGGCCCGCAACGGCCACCACCGGGACTGACGATGACGGCCACCATCCTCGAGCTCGTCGAGGTGCTCGGGCGGCTCCCATACGCCTCCAACGCCACGCTGCTGGCGGTCGACGGCGACGGATGTCACTGGGTGTACAAACCGGATCGGGGCGAGGAGCCCCTCTGGGACTTCC
>DATHWB010000115.1:0-8785 GCA_035460965.1 Acidimicrobiia bacterium | reverse complement strand
TCGCCTTCTGGCGTGTCCGTCACGTTGAACTGGAGACCGAGTTCGGCGTTGCCGATGGCGCTCTTGTATCCGGGGTGGCCGTTGAGTGCGTCTTGGACGGCCTGGGCCCATTCGGCGGACAGGAACTTGACTGCCATGTGTTCGCCCTACAGGTCTGGGGTGTCGATCAGGGTAGCAGCGGCGAAGGTTTTTGAGCCTGCGTTCAAATCGCTCGTACTGCCTCGCGCAGTTCCGCCGCCAGCGCTTCCGACACGTCCGCCAACGGCGCCCGGACATGTCCCGGGTGCAGTCCGGCCTCGACCGAGGCCGCCTTCACGGCGGCGATTCCCTTCGTCTCCACCGTCACGCTGATCGAGGCCAACCTCTCCTGCAGTTCACGTGCGCCGATCGGGTCCTTCATCGCCATGGCGAGTGTCTCCAGCACGAGCGCCGGGACGTAGTTGCCGGCGCCGTTGATCACGCCATATGCACCGGCGGTGATCGCCAGCGTCAGCGCCTGGGAGCTCCCGCTCCAGAACAGGAAGTCGTCCGGCGTGGTGTACACCATGCGCTGCATGCGGACGGGGTCGCCGCTCGAGTCCTTCATGCCGCCGATGTTGGCGTGCGTCGCCAGTCGAGCGACGATGTCCTCGCCCAGGTTGAACGCCGTCGTGTTGGGGACGGAGTAGAGCATCAGTGGCAGTTTCGAGGCATCGGCCATGGCCGTGAAGTAGCGCTCCACGGCTTCCGGGCGGTTACGGGTGAGCGTCGTCGGGGTCAGGCACAGCACGCTGTTCGCGCCGGCGTCGTGCGCCTCGGCCAACTGGCGCGTCCCCACCCGGACGGTCTCGGCCATCACGCCGCACATCAGGTGAACACCGACGCCGAGCGTCTCCCGGGCGGTCGACACCAGGGTGCTGCGCTCTCCTGGTTCCAGGTACGGGCCTTCGCCGTTCGATCCGCCGATCACGAACCCATCGATACCCAGCGCATTGAGGGCCGTGAGATTGTGGCGATGTGCGTCGAGGTCGAGATCGCCGCCGGTGGTGAACGGTGTCACCAGGGCGACGAGATAGCGGGGTGGGTTGGTCATCGATGCTCCGGGATCGGGCGGGTGTTTCGCGACAGGCTACTCAGGAGGGCGGGGTCCCTCGGCGGGAGACCGAACCGGCCATCCGGGCGGTGCTCAGGAGACCAGCAGCACCTCGAAGTCGGGGATCGCGTCCGGATTGTCCTGCCAGGAAATCGAGAAGTCCGAGCCGGAGAGGTCGATGGTGTAGGCGAAGATCGAGCCGTTCAGGGAGGCGGTCGAGGCCGAGCTCTGACGGGCCTGCCCGTAAGGGGCGTAGATCACGCCGGTCCAGGTTCCCGACGACACGCTCCACTGGATGGCGTTGCCGGTGCAGGTCGGTCCGCCCAGCGCCGGCTCCAGATAGGTCGAGAACATGAGGATTCCGGGATCGTTGGGGGTGCCGGTGATGCTCTCGTAGGCGGTGAAGTCGCCGCTCCCGTTGACCGAGATCTGCCCACGGGCGACGAAGGTGACACTCACCCCGGCGGCCGACGATGCGTTGTTGAGCGAGATGCTCTGGTCGGTGTAGTAGATCCCCGACTTGACGATCTCGATGCTGCCGCTCGTGCCTGTGGCGTATCCATTGGCCGTGAGATAGCTGTTGGTGATGTCGTTGCCGGTGGCGTCGATGTAGTTGCCGAGCGCGGCAGCCTCCTGGGACCGTGCTCCGCCAGGCGCCACCTCGGCCAGTTCGATGCTGATCGGGTTCGGCGGCGGAGCCACCAACTGGCTCGACGGCGAGTAGTTGGAACTCCCGAGGAAGGTGACCACGCCGTTGATCTCGGTGCTGGCTCCCGTGATCTTGATGTCCCCGTTCGAGTGCAGGCCGCCGTTGATGATCTTCGAGGCGCCGGACAGGTCGAGTTCCACGCCGCCCCCGCAGGTGTCGGGCCCGAAGGCGAGCAATGCGTACCCGCCCAGGAAAGGGTGGGGGATGCACTCGGCCGTAGCCTGCGAGACGACGTCGAACCTGCCATCCCCGTCGATTGCGGCGGCTGCACCGAAGGCGGCCGTCACCTTGGTGGCGATCGTGACAGTGAACTTGTCGTCGACCTCCATGACGATCACGGAGATGTCGGGGTCGGCGTCGTCGTAGCCGTTCAACGCCGCCATCTCCTTGGCCGCCCCCTCCGGATCGGCGGAGTTCGCCACCTTCGGGTTGCACCCCTCCCATGCCGCCGCCAGGGCTGCCGAGTCGGCGGCGTTGAGGGTTCGTCGGCGACTCTCGTAGCCGGCCGACAGGTCGAGGGCGATCGAGGTGAACGCCATGAGCACCAGCAGACACACGGCCACCGTGATGGCGACAGCGCCGTCTTCGTTCTGCATCGATTTGGTCCTCATCGAGTGTTTCCTCATGGCGTCATCGCTCAGTAGCTGGGCAGTAGTCGAAGAGCTCGAAGAGCCCGTGGGCGGTGGCCGACCGCTGGATGGTGAGCGTTCTTGATGGCGTTCTCGCTCATGTCGTTGGGCAGTCGTCGAAGAAGCGGTCGGCGGTGGCCGAACGTTCGATGGTGAGCGCGCCTCCGAACCAGTCGGAGATGAACGGCGTGATCAGGTCGATGGTGTGCGAGACCTCGACGGTGATCTGGCTCCCGGACCGTCTGGCACGCGGTTGCTCGGCGCACACGACGTCGACCTCGTCGACGGTCAAATCAGGGTTGCTGGTCGATGCGATGACTCGGGCGGTGATGTCGTCGACCGTGATGGGCTGGCCGGCCACGTCGTCGGTGAACGCCGCGAAGATCGCCCCTTCCTGAGCGGCGTCGTTGATGGCGATCGCCGTGTACAAGCCGCGTCCGATGTCGACGATCCCGCCGATGATCAGGACGAGGAACATCGCGAACAGTGCGAACTCGACGGTGGCAGCGCCCTTCTCAGCTCGCACCGAGGATCCCCTGGTAGACGCTGCGACTCTGTGTCGAGTCCAGCGTGATGCCATCGAGGAACCGCCCGACGAACGGGACGATCGCCTCGTACGACTTGGTGACCGTGACCTCGATGACACTGCCGGACCCGATCAGGACAGCCGTGGGGGCTGGGAGGGTCGAGTCGGAGTCGTCGCAGTCGGCCACTGCCGTGCCGAGTGGGTCGCGGTAGGTGATCGAAATCTCCTCGTTGGTGGGTTCGCCGATTCCGACCAGTCCGCGGGCCGCCTGGCGGATGCCTGCGCAGTCCAGGAAGCGGGGAGTGTCAGGGGTGATGGCCGAGTCGCCGACCGTGGTGGCGTAGCGGGCCCCCTCCCGGGCCGAGGTCCACACACCGGTGAACGACGACGTCAGAACGGCGAACTCGACGATTCCGAAGAGAAGAAGGAAGAGGAACGGCGCGACCACGGCGTACTCGACGAGTGTCGCGCCCTCTTCAGATCGTTCCCTGTGCCACACCGGCTGCTCCTCGTTGGACAGCCCCCGTAGCGCGCCCCCACGCATGCCACTACGGATCCTGTCGGCAGCGAACCGCTGCGGGAAAGGACTTTCCCAGGAGGATCGGTTGACTGGGGCTCCAGGGGGCATACGGTGTACGGGCGAGGCGGGCTGGGGCCGACGCCAGGAGAAGACCCAGATGACGCACTCACGCCGACTGACAGTCCTGCTGACCGCCATGACGCTGGTTCTGGTCACGCCGATCGCAGCCACGGCGAAGCCGGTTTCCAGCTACACGCTGACGCACACTCAATCTTCGGGACTCCAGACCACATCGTTCGAGCTCACGCTGGATGAGGCAGGTAACGGGACGTTGCACTTCGATCACATCTCATTCGAGTTGATCGACTGTGGCGATGAGATCGGCAGTCGTACGTCGACCGCCTCGTACGACGGGCAGGTCACGAGTGACGAGTTTTCACTCGACCGCAAGCTGTCGTCGTTCGTGTGGAGCGGTGCGGTCGAGGTGGAGACCGAGGTGACCACGAGCTGCTCGGATGCTGGACTCCAGGTCGGACCGACTGCCGTTGCCTGGGACTTCTCGGTCGTGGGAACGGCATCCGATCGGCTGGGTCGCACCCGAGTCGATGGTGCTCGAGTCCTGTCGTCGACGCTCGACGACCTGACAGTCGAGATCGACGGTTCGTCGTACAACGGGGTCGGCCTGCTCCAGGAGACCATCAGTCGGGGTTGATCGGATCCTGGGGGTTCGGGCCGGACCGACCGACTTCCGTTGCCTGGGACTTCTCGGTCGTGGGAACGGCATCCGACCGGCTGAGTCGCACCCGAGTCGATGGTGCTCGAGTCTGTCCGACCATCTCGGTTCCGGGGAACCGAGCAGTCTTCGACCGGTGTCAGATGCTCAGATTCTTGACCGTCGTCGACACAGGCGAGATCGTTCGGATGACACGAGTGGTCCGATGCCTTCCGCTTGGTCCGCACAAGAGAGTGAGGGCCCCATCCGGGGCCCTCACGTCGATGCTACGGGGATCTTGCGTCAGCGCGTGAGCTGAACCTCGAACGGTCCTCGCAGCTGGCCTGGGAACCTCGCCAGCACTTCGTCGGATACGGGCGGGTTGGCCGGGAGGAGGAAGGCCGTGAACTGGTCGAGGCGGACTTGGTTGCAGTTCGCCGAGTTGCCAGCACACAGCACGTCGCCGTCGTTGGCCAGATTCGGGGCGAACGTCAGTCCCTTGCTGCCGTCGCAGACGTCCGTGTTCTTGGTGTTGTTGAAGTTTCCGTTGCAGTTGAACCACAAGGTGTCGATGTAGGCGACACGGAAACCCATGATGGGCTGCCAATGGGTACCCGAGCCCCAGGAGACCGAATGGAACTGGGGAACGAGGATGAACCGTGGGTTCTCCCAGATGGTGTCCTCGAACAGGTGCGTCGTGGTCGGGACGGCCGCCTTGAGCGCCTCCCAGGCGTCGAGGCACAGGTCCATGGCGGCCACCGGGTCCACTGACGATGCGATGTCGTTCCTCCGGCAGACCGGGACGAGAGCGCCGGGCAACTCGTTGTGATCCCTCAGGTGCTCCCACAGCGGAGTGTTGTCCAGCACGCTGGTGTAGTTCGTTCCCGACACCCGCTCTTCGAGAGTGCGGGTCGAGTGCACCCCGGCCCCCGAGATCTGCTGGAGGAGTGGGGTCGGCGCCGAGGTGACGTTCTCCCAGGACCAGCTCGTCGACGAGACCAGTCCGGCCTTGGTGGCACTGAACTGGTTGAACCCGGTGTCGGCGCGAAGTGCCGTCGAAGGTCCCACCGGCGGCGTGTTGTCGCTGTGGACCACGGTGCCGTCGGAGAGGACGGTGCAGGCGTCGTTCCGAGCGAGATTCGACGGGTACGGGTCTCCCGCCGCGAAGTCGGGCTGGGTCACGTACCAGGGCTGGAGGATGCCGAGGAGGTGATCCGTTCCCAACGCCACGTTGACGGCCAGCTCGGGGTTGCCGGGAAGCCCACAGTCCGTGGTCGTTCCCAGTTCTTCACTGCCCCACTGCTGGCTGTTGATCGTGCCGAAGTTGCCGGAGTCGGGGCCGTCACAGGGCGGGAAGCTGCCCGATCGGGTCGTCAAGCAGAGCGACCCGGTCGCGGCAGACGCCAGGACCCCGAATGGCCGTGCGCCTCCATCGATAGAGAAACGAACCCGCGCATGGGCCACGGCGTTGGTCGTGATCTCGTTCGCTCCGAGTACGCCGCCGAACGACGTATCGACCAACTGGTCCGGGAGCTTCACCCTGATCTCGTCGGCGTCAGCCGAGATGCAGGGAATGGCATTTCCCGGGAAGCCCGTCCATCCGTTCGAGATCATCGTCGCCGACAGGGGCCACGGGTTGAAGCCCGAGGGCCGGTTCGGGTCGGTGCAGCCCTGCCACAGGGCGATCCACTCGGCGTCATCCTGGTTCGAGGCGACGCCGAACTGTCGCCGCAGGTTCTCCCGGGTGATGTTCAGCACCTGGTAGAGGGTCCCCTCCTGGTCGACGGTCACGTACTCGACGGCTCCCGCCAGGGCGCCGAGATCCGCCGCGGTCTGACCCTGTCGTCGTTCGTTGAACCCAGCCGACAGGTCGACGGCAACCGCTGCGAAACCGATCAGCATGATCAGCGAACTCGCCACCAAGAGGGCGGTGGCCCCCTTCTCCCGGTTCAGCATGCGCTGGTACCCCCCGACAGGTTCCCGAACGTCGTGGCCGACCACTTGGCCGGCTGCTCGAGCCGGAATGTGGCGGTGTTCTCCAACTGGTCGGGAACGAAGAGGCTGATGATGGGTGCGCCTGACAGGCTCTCGGTGTCGAGGAGGACCTGCACCGATGCGACGTCGCCGATGGCGGTGCCGGACTGGGTGAGCACGATCTCGACGTTGGGTGATCCCAGTCCGAGCGCGTTGCAGATCGTCGCCTGGACGTCCCCGGCGTCGATGGTGGAGTTGCCGTCGATGTCGCGGTCGCTCACTGCCGCATACCGGGCGCCTTCGCGCACGGCATGGCGGAGTTCGTTGTACTCGCCGAAGACGAACCCGAACTCGACGATTCCCAGCAGCAGGATCAGCAGGAAGGGCGCGACGATCGCCATCTCCACGGCGGATGCGCCACGCTCACGGTGGTTGCGATTCCTCATGTCCCCTCGGCTTGTTCGGCGTGCCGAGAGAGTTATCGGCAGAACGCGCCAGGACTTAAGGGGTTGATCGCAGTGCCCGGATGCTCCGAACGTGCCGCGCTGGCTTGTCTCTACCGGGTCAGCGCCAGCCTCACGAACTCTGCCGGGTTCTCCGGTAGACGCGCTTCTTCCGGCAACATCCGCGGATCGAGGGTGAACGACGTCAAAGCATCCAACCTCTGGTTCCAGTTGCCCGGAACACCGCAGGTCGAATCAAACGGTTCACTTCCCGGTGGTGTGGCGGTGGCTACCGCGGCGCATGACCCGGTGTTTGGCTCACCCGGGCTGTGGATGATGTCGCAAAGACCGGCCATACCCGCTCCTCCGCCGGAAGAGCATCCCCAATAGCTGGTCTGCAGGTAGACCGGTACGATCGCCTGGATCAAGTAGTAGCTTGCCGACGACCACGTGGTGTGCAGACGGGGTGCGAACATGTAGCGCTTCGCATCACGAATGGCCTCGTCGAAGATCTCGCCGGACCCGGGGTTCCAACTATCGAGGCAGGCCTTGGCCGTGCCGGTGTCCCCCACCGTGATTCCTGAGTTGTGGGGGCACGGGGCCGTTGGCCCACCCGTATATGACGTGAAATAGGTCCAGATCGGCGTGTCATCCACCAAGGTCGGCCCTGGCGCGGACCCGCCGCCATTCCGTACGGTGATGCCACCCGACAGAGGCCATAAGCGGCCACGCTCGGACGCCCCGTAACCAAAGGTCATTCCTTGATCGAATGCCCCGCCGTCTCCGGATCCACCTGCGATGTCGTTGGCATTCGTTCCGAAGATCGGGCACACATGAATGGTGTCCGATGAATCGAGCCCACTTCCATCCCGCAGAGCTGGTTGGCCAGGAGACCGCGTTCCGTTCGGGTGCGTCCCCAACGGGTGGTCCACGCCGCGCACGATGTTGGAGGTCAGCACGTTGTTGGTGTGCACGCACTGTCCGGCCGGGGTCACCGATGGCGTTGTTCCCATCGAGGGGTTGCCGTACGTGGGGATGTTGAGATATCCGAAGTGTCCGGTATCCGAGCCTCCCTGGCAGGGTCCCCAGTCGGGATTCGACCCGGTCTTGAGGCAGTCGTAGGTCCCGTCAGCGTTGGCGGGGACTCCGAAGGGGATCACCCGGTAGAGATCGATGAGGTCCGCCAGGACCTCCGCATTCGCGGCTGTGATCAGGTTTGAGATTCCGAGGATTCGTCCGAAGGTTGTCGGCACTTCGAGGTCAGGTACCACCACTCGGGCACCCTGTGTCGAACTCGTGAACCGGATGCAAGGGATGTTCGACAGGACGCCGGGAGCCAGTTCCACCCGGGCAACGACGGGGAACAGCGCTGCTCGGTCCGGTTCGGGGTCCGTACATGTTGCCCAGTCGAGAGTCTGTCCCGGAAGATTCGCTTGAGCGACCGCCATCGCCTCGACCGCGCCCCGGCATATCGCCCGCGCGAGCGTGTCCGAGGGGTTGTGCGCATCGCACTCTGACGGCACCGAGTCCGCATTGGAGAACGCAACCGCCGCCAGGGCACTGAAGTCGGCTGCGCTCTGCGCCTGGCGACGCTCGTTGAACCCAGCGCCGACGTCGGTGGCGATCGCTGCGATACCCATCAACAGGACGATTGCGCCAGCAACGAAGACCGCAGTCGCCCCCCTCTCGGTATCCCGTCGGAGTCGCATCAGCAGGTACCAGTCGCGGGTGACCAGCCGGGGGTCTGCTCGAGCCGGAACTCGACGCTGGAGGTGAGCTCGCTCGGAAGGAATGCCTCGATCAGGCCGAGTCCGCTCAGGGATCCGACGGTGGCGGTGACCTGAAGGGTGCCCGTGTCGCCGGGTCCGATTCCTGCGTTCCCATCAGTGTCGATCTGACCCATGGTCACCTCGATGGTCGTCATGCCCGCGTCGAGTCCGTCCATTGCGCTACAGACGCGATCCACCACGTCGGCCTCGTCGAGCGGAGCGCGTGCCACCGCAGCAAACCGTCCACCTTCTCTCGCGCCGTGGCGTACGTCGTTGTACTGACCGAACAGCCAGCCGAACTCGACGATGCCGAGGACCAGCAGGATCAGCAGTGGGGCGAGCACTGCGAACTCAACCAGGGCGGCGCCGCGTTCGGCGTCTCGCCTTCTACGGACGAACCTCATCCCCTTCGCCTCTCCCCGGTTGCCCCA
>DATHWB010000114.1:0-4959 GCA_035460965.1 Acidimicrobiia bacterium | reverse complement strand
GACACGAGCAGGAAGACGGCAGCTGCCGCTACCAACGGCCAAGCCATCGGCTCGAAGCCGGCGACAATCCCGAATCCGAGAAGGGCGAGTCCTCCCGTGATGAGCCGGACGCGCCGGTAGACGGCCACACCGGCGGTCATGTGCGGTCACCGACGTCAGGGGCGCCGGAACTCACCATGCACCCGGGCCACCAGAACGTCGCAGGGCATCGCCCGCAGCACCGAGGCTGCCACGGTGCCGAGCAGGACGATCTTCGTCGCTCCCGCTCCCCTGCTCCCCACGACCATCAAGTCGGCGTTCCTGCGACGTGCCACGTCCTCCAACATCGACTCGGCGGGTCCATCCGCCAGATGGGGACGGACCCGCCCGGGCCATCGCTCGACGAACTCCTCCAGTCGGTAGCCCGCCTCGTCCAATCGGCGCCGACGAATCTGATCGACCTCCTCCGGGAACATTCCCGAATCCAGCATGAAGGCGTCGAATCTGGTCGGAAGCACATGAGCCACGGTGACTTCCGCCTCGGGCGCCCACCGCAGGGCGGCCTCCACGGCCAGCGCGGAACCCTCGGAGAAGTCGACACCCACGATGACCCTGCGATAGGGAACCCGAGGTTGCCGTCGGATCACGAGCACGTCACTGCGAGCGGTCTCGGCGACCCGGAACGCCGTCGCACCCACTTCTGCGTTGTCGGTGGTAGACGAGCCCATCACGACCAGGTCGGCGGACTTGGAGGCCTTCACCACCTCGTAGGAGGGCGCACCCTTGACGGTCACCGTGCGAACCGGGACGTCGGTGCGAGAAGCGCACCAGTCGGCGAGGGCCTGGGTCACCTCGAGTCGGTGCTTGCGAATGATCTCGGCGACACCGTCGCCGACGAACGCCTCCATGAGAGGTTCGACCGAGTGGAAGATCGTGACGTCGCCCTGCACCATCTCGGCGATGAGCCTGCTGCGATCGGCGACCCGTCTTCCGAGCGGTGTGAGATCGATCGCCGCCAGCACCGTGGCCAATGGTTCCTCCTCCCTGGCCCGGACGCCGATGGTAACCGTCATGCCAGGCGGCGGTGGTCCTCCCACAGAGCGAGCGGAGGAGCCTCGATCGCGGCACGCAGTCCCCGCAGGTACTCCGCTCGTGAGAACTCGATGGCACCCAGCGAAGCCAGATGGTCGGTGGCCCACTGCACGTCCAACAACACGCCACCCGCACGACTGAAAGCCTGCACGAATCGCACTAGACACACCTTCGAAGCGTCCCGCTCGCGATGGAACATCGACTCGCCGAAGAACGCCGCACCGATCGCCACTCCGTAGAACCCGCCCGCCAGGCGATTACCGCTCCATGCCTCGACCGAGTGGGCCCAGCCGAGATCGTGCAGCGTCGTGTACGCGGTCCGGATGTCGTCCTCGATCCAGCTCCCGGGCCGGGACGGGTCGGCGCACCCCTCGATCACCTGGTCGAATGCCCTGTTCACCGTCACCTCGAAGCGTCGCACGGACCGGCGCAGGCTCCGGCTCACGATCAGTCCGTCGAGCGGGATCACCCCCCGGCGAAAGGGTGACCACCAACCGAGCCGACCGTCGGGAAGGTGCATCGGGAAGAGTCCGGACCGATAGGCCGAGAGCACCGTGCCCGGCGCCAGGTCGCCTCCGACCGCAACACAGTCGTCCGGCCCCCAATCGCGGGGATCCGGGAACTCGTACGGCGAAGCCGGCGGCTCCGACGGGCCGACCGTCACGCCGTCCAACCAAGGAGCGCATCACCGAGATTCACGTACAGGAACCAGAACAGGGCGGCTGCGAACGGCGCTGCCAACGCCACCCACCATCGGTCCACCGAAAGCCGCAGAGCCAGCACGAACCCGGCAGTGCCGACGGCGACCAGGATGACCAACCAGGGCCAGGTGGGGACGAGAAGACCGGACGCCAGGTAGAAGAAGCCGACGAGCAGGTAGAGCGCGAGTCCGATCGCCCGGCCGAATCGCTCGCCCCGCCGCGTCCCGGTCATGACGTCGGGCGTAGCTGCAGGGCGCGGGCGCCGCGCAGGAAGAATCCCTGTGTCCAGTCGATGCTCGCCGGGTCCATGTCGAGTTCGAGTCGTCCCAGGCGTCGGGACAGGGCTGCGAACGCAACCTGGGCCTCCCGGCGGGCGAGCGGAGCGCCGAGGCACAGATGGATGCCGGATCCGAACGCCAGGTGGCGGTTGGGACTGCGATCGAGACGCAACCGGTCCGGTTCGTCGAATGCGCTCGGATCCCGGTTGGCGGCCATCAAGATGGGTATCACCGGCGAGCCTGGCGGCAAGGTCACACCGCCGATCGTGACGTCCTCGTAGGCCCACCGCACCGTGGTCGACTCCACCGGACCGTGGAAGCGCAGCAACTCCTCCACGGCCGCTTCGACAGTCACCCGCCCTTCCAGCAACCGGCCGTACTCGTCCGGGTGCCGGGTCAACTCGTAGATTCCGTTACCGATCAGGTTGACCGTCGTCTCGTGTCCGGCGATCAGGAGTAGGAACACCATGGCGAGGAACTCCTGGTGATCCAGTCGCTCGCCGTCCTCCTCGGCGTGGAGGAGGAAGCTCACGAGGTCGTCGTGCGGTTCGGCTCGCCGCCGCTCCGCCAGGTCGTTCAGGTAGGCGATGAACTCCATCCCCGCCGCCATCGCCTCCTCCTGGGTGCCGACCCGGCCGAGGAACGCGTCCGTCCACGCCCGGAACCGGGACTGGTCGGATGCGGGCACACCCAGCATCTCGGCGATCACCGTCACCGGCAGCGGCAGCGCGAACGACTCGATCAGGTCGAACGACGACCGATCCCCGAGTTCGTCGAGGAGGTCGTCGACCACCGCCTCGATCCGGGGAACGAGCCCTTCGACTGCCCGGTTCGAGAAGCCGTCCCGGACCAGCCCACGCAGGCGGGTGTGATCGGGAGGGTCGACGAAGAGCATGTTGCGGCCCAGCACCTCGAACGGACCCTGTTCCCCGAAGTCGACGAGGAGGGAAGGATCGAGGTGCTTCTCGGGTTCCTTTCCGAGCACCGGGGACCGGAGGGCGGCGACGCAGTCGTCATAGCGGGTGAGGAACCAGAACGTCGTACCGGTGACGGGACCCACCCTGGGCGCAACCGGTTCGGTGTCCCGCAGCGCATTCCAGTACGAGTGCGGGTCAGCACGGATCGACGGGTTCCACGGCTCGGACGACATCGTGATCCCGACGTTAGGTCGGCGCCCCGTCACGCACCATCGACGAGCGGAGCGACCGCCGTGCCGAGCAACTCGATCGACCGCAACACCTTCTCATGGGGCAGGGTGCCGACGCTGACGTGAAGCATGAACCGGCTGATCCCGAGGATCTCCTTCCAATGCATGATCTTCCCGGCCACCTGCTCCGGCGTGCCGAGTACGAGCGAACCTTGCGGCGCGCGCATCAGGTCGTACTGGATCCGGGTCATCGGACCCCATCCACGCTCGCGTCCCAGGCGGCTCATCGCGATGGCGTACGACCCGTAGAACTCCTCGGCCGCCTGGTCTTCGCTGTCCGCGACGTACCCGTGGGCGTGGACCGCCAGCGGAACAGTGTCCGGATCGTGGCCCGCTTCCCGCAGCGACTTGCGATGGATCTCGGCCAGACCGGCGAATCTGGCGGGATCACCCCCGATGATCGCCAGCGCCACGGGGAGCCCGCGCAGTCCGGCGCGGACCATCGAGGCAGGGTTCCCGCCGACCGCGACCCAGATCGGGAGCGGGTCCTGGACGGGACGGGGGGTGATCACCTGATCGTCCAACGGCGGGCGGAAGCGCCCTCGCCAGGTCACGCGCTCGTGGTCCCGGATCTGGAGCAGCAGATCGAGTTTCTCGGCGAACAACTCGTCGTAGTCGGCGAGGTCGTACCCGAAGAGCGGGAACGACTCGATGAACGATCCCCTGCCGACCATCAGTTCGGTCCGTCCCTCCGAGAGGAGATCCAGCGTGGCGAACTGCTGAAACACCCGCACGGGGTCGTCCGAGGACAGGATCGTGACAGCCGGCGAGAGTCTGATGCTCCGGGTACGAGCGGCGATGGCGGCCAGGACGACAGCGGGTGCGGACACGGCGAAATCCGGGCGATGATGCTCACCGACGCCGTAGACGTCGAGTCCGACCGACTCCGCCATCTCGGCCTCGGCCACGACCTGGCGGAGGCGTGTTCCGTGGTCCACGATCTCGCCCGTGTCCGGGTCGGGCATCGTTTCTGCGAAGGTGGTCAGTCCGAGTTCCATGTGTCCGGCCAGGCTATCGACGAGGGCGCGTTGGCTGACCTATTCCTGGCGGGCGATGTCGGCCACGGACGCCCCGAGATCGCCGAGGCGGCCAGGAGCCAGATGGATCGCCCAGCCGTGAACGCCGGACCCGAGCGAGATCTCGTCGAGCGCCGCCAGGCGCTGGTCGAGGATCACGGGGTGTCCACCGGCGCCGACGGGAGTGATGGTTCCTCGCTCGTAGCCGGTGGCGGCCCTGGCCTCTTCGGGATCCGGCATCGTGAGCCGGCGCACCCCCAGCCGGGCTCGCAGCTTGGCGTAGTCGAGACCTCGATCACCGGGAACGAGCACCAGCACGTAGCTGCCCTCTTCCACCCGGACGACGAGGGTCTTGGCGAGGGCGGCGAGCGACACTCCGCGCCGCTCTGCCGCCTCCTCGGCTGATGCGACGCGACCGTAGTGAACCATCCGATAGGGAACCCCGGCCGCGTCCAAGGCCCGGGTGGCGGGGGTGACGGGCTGCTCGGGGGTCGTCATGGGAGCCAGTGTCTCATGTTCACCGAACCGGGGCCGCCACCCGCGACTCTCCCCTTCCCACCGCCACATGGTGGACGACGACACCGACGAGCATCGCGATCGCCACCGCGGAGAACGCCAGCCGGTATCCGGATGCGTCGATCATCAGGCCGACGACGGGCACCAGTCCCAGGATGGCGAGGTCGAAG
>DATHWB010000113.1:0-3846 GCA_035460965.1 Acidimicrobiia bacterium | reverse complement strand
GAGACCTGCGGCAGCCGAGTCGTTGAACGATTGGTCGCCGCGTCCACCGATGTCGTAGACGAGACCGACCGGTACGCCGTCGCCGTCGCCCCCATCGTCGCCGCCACAGGCAGCCACGACGAGCGCGAGAATTGAAAGCATCGCAATCAGACGCTTGGACTTCACTCTTCCTCCTGAGTTTTCTTCATGGATCCGCCCGCAGTGCGGCTGCGCGCGGACATCGCCACAATAGCCATGCATGCACTTGAACACCCTATGAGCGGCCCGACCGTCGACCTCGCGGGATCCGCCCCACCACCCGACTGGGGGGTCGGGATCGACGACGCGGCACTGGCGCGCCTGGCCACGCGGCTGGCCGATCACCACTTCGCGCCCGCCTCCTACGAGTACGAGGGGACGCCCGACTTCACAGGCGAGGACTGGGGCCGCTTCGTCGTGCTCGGAGTCTCGGTGGTGTGGAGGCTCTGGCCGCCCGCCGGGCAGGCGATGTGGGCCGTGCGGGCCGATGGACGCCGAGTGGAGGACGCCCCCGGGATCTGGACATGTTTCGCCCGCGCCCCACACAGCATCGACCTCGAGTGGATTGCCGAGGGAGGCTTGGGGGGGGATTTCTTCGCGGGTGAGGGAAGCCTGCAGGACGTCCCCCGCCGGGTCGCGCGGCTGCGGGCAGTGGCCGAAGCCCTAGTGGAGCACCACCGAGGCTCCGTGATCGGGATGATCGAGCAGGCGGGTGGCGAAGCGCTCGTCTTGCGCGACCTCGTGGCCGACACGATCCCCGGCTATCTCGATCGACCCTCCAGCCCCGCCGGAACCCTCCCGTTCGACAAATTGGCCAACCTCGCCGTGACGATGCTCGCCGCCCGCCTCCCCGTACACGGCACCGACCGGTTCCCCGTGTTCCCCGACTACATGCTCCCCCGCCACCTCCGCCACGCCGGGGTGCTCGTCTACTCCTCCGACCTGGCCGCAGTGGTCGACGGCGGCCGGCTGCTGGAGCCGGACTCGACCGAGGAGATGGCGATTCGGTGGGCGACGATCCGATCCGCCGAGATGCTCCGCCTCGCACTCGGCGATCTCGGCAATCCGGTGGCGACACCGGATCTGGACTACTGGCTGTGGTCCGAAGCGGTCCTCGGCCCGCGGGCTGCCGCGATGGGACCACACCACCTGTGCATGACCGAGGCGTACTGACTGAGGTGCCGTGACTCAGGGGTCGCGAACTTCGAGACCCACCAGCGCCAACACCAGGCCCAGGCCCGTCCATGCCAGCACCACCGCCATCGCTTGCCCGAACCCCATCGTGCCGGTCGGGCCGAACGCCCCACCGAACGCCGACATGTCTGCGATGAGCCGACTCGAAGCGATCGACAGCGAGACCTCGGTCCACGGTTGCCACAGCGCCAGGATCCCGTCCAGGAACGAGAAACCGAGGGCCACGCCGATGGCCGGGCCCATGTTCCGGAACAGCGCCACCATTCCGAACCCCAGTCCCACCCAGGTCGTCTGGGCGAGCAACGTCTTCCAGGCCACGTCCAGCCACTCGGACACGCCCGGTCCACCGGAACCCTCGGCGAAGAAGAACGTGACCAACGACCAGGCGCCGATTCCCACCCCGATGGCCAACGCCGACGCCACGCTCGTCACGACCAGCTTCGCCAGCAGATGCATCCACCGCCTCGACTCCCGCGTGAGCGACGACGCCCAGACCGACGTCGAGGTCTCCCCGGCCAGGAGCACCGCCGCGAACAACAGCGGGAACCAGGTCTGGCCGATCGCCTGACCGGCGCCGAACAGATAAGCCTCCGGCTTGCGGACCGCCGGCATCCCGCCGAACTCCTCCGGCGAGATCTCAGGTAACACGGTGAAGACGAAGGCGGTGCCGGCGAGCAACACGACCGCGATGGCGGTCATGATCCACCACAACTTGCGGCCGGTGATCTTGATCACCTCGGCCCGGATGAGCCCGATCATCGTGCCTCCGTGATGTCCAGGAACAGCCGTTCCAGCGTGGTCCGGGCCGAGACGAGTGCTTCCGGATAGTGACCGGCGTCGGCGAGCAGCCGGCTTATCTCCGCCCCCGCGGCGCCGCTGACGAGGACATCGCCACCGTCGAGTTCGGCGTCGAGCCCGGCGCTCCGCAACACCTCCGCCGCCGCCGCAGCGTCGGCGATCGTGACGCGACGCCGATCACCGTCACCCAGCAGATCCTCCAGCGATCCGGCGGTGATCGTTCTGCCCCGATCGACCACGACCACATGATCGGCCAGCGACTCGATGTCGGCCAGGTCGTGAGACGAGACGATGACTGTCTTCGAGCCGTCGTCGACCAGTGCCCGCAACGTCGCCTTGAGGGTCACCTGCCCGGCGGGATCGAGACCGTCGAGCGGTTCGTCCAGCACGAGGATCTCGGGGTCGCCCAGCAGGGCGATCGCCAGGGCCAGCCGCTGACGCATTCCCTTCGAGAAGCCGGAAACGGGTCGATGGGCGTCGGACGCCAACCCCACGAACTCCAGTAGCTCCTCTGCCCTGTCACCGCCGGATCCGAGCGTGAGAGCTGCCACCCTCAGGTTGTCGACGGCGTCGAGGGTCCGATGCAGCCCCGGCTCCTCGACCACGGCTCCGATCCTCTTCACCAACCTGGGGAGGTCGGAGACGATGGGTGTTCCGAGCACCTCGATCCGTCCCTTGTCTGGACGGGTCAGACCCAGGATCGCCCGGAACGTCGTCGTCTTGCCCGCCCCGTTCGGTCCCAGGAATCCGGTGAGTCGACCTCGGGGAAACTGCAATGTGACGTCGTCGAGCGCGACGACGTCCCCGTAGGTCTTGCGTACGTCCACCAGTTCGATCGCAGGTTCCATCGGGCGACAGGGTACGCACCGACCGCCCCCCGGTCGTCCTCCGTGAGATGGATCGTCACCTCACCCGAATGGGGGACGCGTTCGCGGGTTCCGCGAGCGAGTGGGGTCACTCGCTTTCGAGGATCTCCACGGGGGGTGGGGCGTCCGGGGCCTCGAAGGCCTCGAAGGTCAGCTCCTCCGCTTCGGAGTCGAGTCCGACGAGGATCGTCGAGCCGGCTCGGAACTCGCCCATGAGGACCTTCTCGGAGAGCGGATCCTCCAGCAGGCGCTGGATCGAACGGCGGAGCGGTCGCGCCCCCAGCTCGGGGTCGTACCCGCGCGTGCCGAGATAGCCCTTGGCATCGTCGGTGAGCACCAGGTCCAGGCCCTGGGCCTCCAGCTGGTTCTTGACCCGCACCAGCATGAAGTCGACGATCTCCTTCACCTCGTCGAGCGTGAGCTCGTGGAAGACGATCGTGTCGTCGATGCGGTTGAGGAACTCCGGCCGGAAGTGCTTCTTGAGCTCCTCCTGCACCTTCTCCCGCATGCGCTCGTACGTGTCCCGAGCGTCCTCGGAGTGGAAGCCGATCGACGTCTTGCGGATGTCGCGGGTCCCCAGGTTGGAGGTCATGATGATGACCGTGTTCTTGAAGTCGACCGTGCGTCCCTGGGCGTCGGTGAGGCGTCCGTCCTCCAGGATCTGGAGCAAAGTGTTGAACACGTCCGGATGCGCCTTCTCGATCTCGTCGAAGAGCACCACCGAGAACGGCTTGCGCCGAACGGCCTCGGTGAGCTGACCGCCCTCGTCGTAGCCGACGTATCCCGGCGGCGATCCGATCAGACGGCTGACCGTGTGCTTCTCCATGTACTCGGACATGTCGAGCTGGATGAGTGCTGCCTCCTCGCCGAAGAGGAACTCGGCGAGCGCCTTGGCGGTCTCGGTCTTCCCCACGCCGGAAGGCCCGAGGAAGATGAAGGAGCCGGCGGGGCGCTTCGGGTCCTTGAGTCC
>DATHWB010000112.1:0-17560 GCA_035460965.1 Acidimicrobiia bacterium | reverse complement strand
GAGGACCAGTTCTACTTCCTCAAGCGCCAGCTCATCGGCGTCGGCCTGGGGGCACTCGCCCTCTTCTTCACCTCGCGGTTCTCGTACCAGCACTATCGCAAGTTGGCGATGCCGATCTTCATCGGGGTCACCAGCCTGTTGGTGCTCGTACTGGCCGTGGGTGAAGAGGTGGCGGGGGCGCGTCGTTGGATCGACCTCGGACCCATTGCACCGCAGCCCTCCGAGCTGGCGAAGTTCAGCGTCGTGCTCGCCCTGGCGGCGGTGCTGGACCGCAAGAAGCGGATGCTCGGCGACCTCGGCCACTTCCTGGCTCCGGTGGCGGTGTTCTTGGGGGGTACGGCGGTGCTGGTGATGATGCAGCCCGACCTCGGGACCACCATCGTCATCGCTGCCGCGGCGATGGCGGTCATGATGACCTCGGCGGCGCCCTTCCGATTCGTGGCCGCTTCGGGTGCGGCGGGAGCGGGGCTGGCGGGGCTGTTGGCGTTCTCGGCCGGGTACCGGCGGGACCGCATCACCGGATTCCTCGACCCCTGGTCGGACGCCGGTGGCACCGGGTGGCAGCTCATCCAGAGCTACTACGCCCTCGGTACCGGCGGGATGTTCGGCGTGGGGCTGGGTGGCAGCCGCGCCCGCTGGTTCTACCTCCCGAACGCCCACACCGACTTCATCTTCGCCATCATCGGCGAGGAGACCGGGTTCGTCGGTGCGTCGATGGTGCTGGCCCTGTTCGCCCTGTTCGCCGCCGCCGGGTGGACCGTGGCCCGCCGCGCTCCCGACCCGTTCGGCCGGATGCTGGCGGCCGGAATCACCACATGGATCACCTTCCAGGCCCTCGTCAACGTCGGCGGGGTGCTCGGTGTGATGCCGATCACCGGAATCACCCTGCCGTTCGTGTCGTACGGGGTGACCGCCATCGCCGTCACCATGGCCGCCGCCGGTGTGCTGGTGAACATCGCTCACTCCGGCGGCCGGACGCGGTGACGTTCGCCATCGCCGCGGTCGGCACCGGCGGGCACGTCTTCCCGGGCCTGGCGGTGGGGGAGGCGCTGGTCGAGGCGGGCGTTCCCCGGCAGTCCGTGTTGTTCGTCGGTGGCGATCGGCTGGAGGCGGAGGTGTATCCGCAGGCGGGATTCCCGTTCTTCGCCGTCCGGTTGCAGGGCCTCAGCAGGAGCCTGTCGCCGGCGAACCTCCTCATCCCCTTCACGCTCGTGTCTGCGATCATCCGCATGCGCCGGGAGTTCCGGCGCCGTGCCGTGTCCGTCGTGCTGGGTCTTGGCGGCTACGTGACGGTGCCTGCGGCCGTCGCCGCTCGCCTGGCGGGAGCCACGTTCATGCTTTCCGAACAGAACGCCCACGCCGGTCTCGGGAATCGCGTCGCCGGCCGCCTGGCGAAGCGGCGCTTCGGATCGTTTCCGGTCACCGAAGGGCTGGATGCCGAGTGGGTTGGGAATCCGGTGCGGGAGTCCCTCGCCGTCTTCGACCGCACGACGATCCGCCCCGGTGCCCTGGCGGACTACGGCTTGTCGGCGGACCGACCGGTCGTCGGCATCTTCGGCGGGAGTCTCGGCGCGGGGGTCCTGAATCGTGTGGCCCCGGCGGTCGCCGCCCTGCCCGACGTGCAGGTGGTGCACCTGGCAGGGCGCATCCACGCCGCCGAGTTGGCGACCGCTGCCACGGAGCATTGGCGTGTCATCGCCTTCGAGGACCGGATGGACCGGTTCTTCGCCGCCTCCGATCTGGTCGTGTCGCGGGCCGGGGGAGCGGTTGCCGAGCTGTCGGCGACCGGCACCCCGGCAGTGCTGGTGCCGGGCGGTTTCGGGAGCGCAGGACATCAAGCGGCCAACGCCACTTACCTGGAGCAGGCGGGGGCGGCCGTGGTCGTCCCTGAAGAGGCGGTGGACACGGTGCCGGAGGTGGTGGCTTCGATCCTCGGCGACCCGACCAGGTTGGATGCCATGCGAGCCGCCGCCCGCTCGCTGGCTCGGCCAGACGCCGCCAGGACGGTGGCGGCTGCGATGATGGCGGCCCATGACTGACGGCTTGGCCGAGGCCGCACGGATTCACCTGGTGGGTGTCGGCGGTGCCGGCATGTCCGCCCTCGCCCGGCTGCTGGCGGGCCGCGGGCACCGGGTGACCGGCTCCGATGCCCGTCCATCCCCGCTCCTGGGGGCGTTGGATTCCGTCGGGGTACGGACCTGGGTGGGGCACGACACCGTCGCGATGTCCGACGTGGATCTGGTGGTGGCGTCTTCGGCGGTTCCCTCGCACGACCCGGAGCTGAGCGCCGCCCGCCTGGCGGGGGCGCAGGTATGGGACCGGCCACGACTGCTGGCCGCGCTCACGGCCTCGATCCCGACCATCGGTGCTACCGGGACCCACGGGAAGACGTCGACCACCGCCATGCTGGCCGTGGCGGCGCGAGCCGCCGGGCTCGACCCTTCCTACGTGGTCGGCGGCGTCGTCCTCGACCTGGGAGACAACGGCGGGGCAGGCCGGGACGACCTGCTGGTGCTCGAGGTCGACGAGGCGTTCGGCACCTTCGAGCATGTGCACCTCACGGGTCTGGTCGTCACGAACGTGGAGGCGGATCACCTCGACCACTTCGGGACCCTGCAGGGCGTGCAGGATGCGTTCACCCGGGTGGCGAGAGCCGTCGACGGACCGGTGTTGGCGTGCGCCGACGACCCGGGCAGTCGCTCGCTGATCGCAGACGCCGGAGCCGTCGGGTACGGCACGGCGGATGACGCCGCCTGGCGTGTCGAATCGCTCCGCCAGGACGAGGCAGGTTCCCGCTTCCTGCTGGTCGGCCCGACTCGCAGCGTCGACGTCGAGCTCCCTCGTCCCGGTGCGCACATGGCACGGAATGCCGCCGGCGCCCTGGCGCTGCTCTCCTCCCTCGGCGTCGACCTGGAGGCGGCAGCCCGGGGGTTGGCCACCTTCCGCGGCGTCGGCCGGCGTTGGGATGTGCGGGGCACGGTGGCGGGTGTCACGGTCGTGGACGATTACGCCCACCACCCCACCGAGATCGAGGCGACGCTCGATGCCGCCAGACGATCGGGCCGCCGGGTGGTCGCGGTGTTCCAGCCTCACCTGTACTCGCGGACCCGCCAGCACGCCGAGGCTTTTGGACGGGCGCTGTCCAGCGCCGATGTGGCGGTCGTTCTCGACGTGTACGGCGACAGGGAGTCCCCGGTCGCAGGGATCGACGGCCGGCTGGTCAGTGATGCGGCGCGGCGGGTGTCGGGCGGTGTCGTCGTCGATGCCCCCGACCGGGCGAGTGCGGCCGACGTGGTCTCCGCGGTGGTGGAGGACGGCGACCTGGTGGTGTGCATGGGGGCGGGGGACATCACCCTGCTGGCCTCCGAACTCGTGGAGCGGTGGAGGACTGGGACGTGAGCCCCTTCAGACAGCTGTCCGACCTGGTCCGCCCCGACGTGCCGATCGGGCCGCTGACGACCTACAAGCTGGGCGGCCCGGCGGCGTACTTCGCGGAGGTGGGATCTCACGAGGATCTCTCCCGGGTGGTAGAGGCGTGGCGTGCCACGGATCTCCCGCTGCTCGTGGTGGGGCGAGGAAGCAATCTCGTGGTGGCGGACGAGGGAGTCCACGCCCTGGTCGTCAGGCTGGCGGGGCGTTTCGGCACGATCGTGCACGAGCCGGATGCGGTGTGGGCGGGCTCGGCCGTCCGCCTCCCGCAGCTGGCGCGGGCTGCGGTCGCCGAAGGCCGGCTGGGCCTCGAGTTCTTCGTGGGAATTCCGGGCAGTGTGGGCGGTGCCGTCCGTCAGAACGCCGGCGGCCATGGGCGGGAGACTCGCGACGTGCTGATCGACGCCACGGTGCTCGACGCAACGACCGGCACCGTGTCGAGGCGGACGGTCGACCAGCTCGACATGGGATATCGGCGGTCGGCCATCGCCCGCCACGAGGTCGTCACCGACGCCCGTTTCTCGTTCGAGCCGGGCGAGCGCGGCGACGGTGAGGCCCGCATGCGCGAGATCACACGCTGGCGCCGGGAACACCAGCCGGGTGGCACCCTCAACGCCGGGAGCGTGTTCAAGAACCCGCCCGGGGACAGTGCAGGGCGCATCGTCGACGCCCTCGGTCTCAAGGGGACGCGGGTCGGCGACGTGGCGGTGAGCGACAAGCACGCCAACTTCTTCGTCGCCGGCCCCGACGCCACCGCCGCCGACCTGAGGCGCTTGGTCGACACGATCCGATCCGAGGTGGAGGCGCAGACGGGCGTCAGGCTCGAGGTCGAGATCCAGTTCGAAGGGTTCGAGTGATGGACCCCCGGCTGGCCGCCCGCCGTCGGACGGTGGCGGAAACTCGGATCCGTGCCGGGATCCGGCGGCTGCTGGTCGTGGTGATCGTGGTCGGCCTGGGTGCCGTCGGCGTGGCGGTGCTCCGGTCCGGTCTGTTCTCGCTGGATGATGTCGAGGTGGTCGGCCAGGTGCAGACCGACCCGGTCACCTTGTTGGCAGACGCCGGTGTCGTCTCTGGCGTCCCGCTCATCGAGATCGACCTGGAGGCCGCCACCGAGGCCTTGCTGGCGGATCCCCGCATCGCCGTCGCCGAGGTCGGGCGACGCTGGCCGACGGGCCTGGCGGTGGCCGTGGTCGAGCGGTTCGCCGTGGCCTGGGTGGACCGGGGGAGCGGGTGGGAGCACACGGCGGTGGACGGTGTCGTGCTCGAGAGGGGAGATCCCGGTCCGGTCGCTCCTCGGATCCGCGCCGGTTCCGATCGGGAAGTGGAGGCGGCCCTGGCCTTCGTGGACTCCCTCCATCCCGACCTGGCCGCAGGCATGGTGATCGACGCCCGTGCCGCCGACCTGCTGGCGACGTGGAATGGCATGACGATTCGACTCGGTCGGGCGACGGACATGGAGGCCAAGGCGCGGGCGCTGGAGGTGGTGGTCGCCGGGCACGTGGAGCCGGGGTCGGAGATCACCCTCATCGCCCCCGACCGCCCGGCCGTGCGCCCGCCGACCGCCGAGGAGGATGCCGACGACGGAGGCAGCGGCGAAGGCAACGGGTGAGAGCCCGGTCACGGCGGCGCGGGGGTCTGGCGAATGCGAGTTCGGACCACCGGTCTCAACCTCTAGTCGAGGGTTATGGCTACGGGGTTTACGTAGGGGTTGCGGGTGTGTAAAGCTCTACTCGACCCTTTCGGTTCCGGCCGAACGACGCGTGAGGATTGACCATGAGTAAATCGACAGGAAGCGGCGGATACCTGGCCGTCATCAAGGTGGTCGGAGTCGGCGGCGGCGGCGTCAACGCCGTCAACCGCATGATCGACGCAGGGGTGCGAGGCGTCGAGTTCATCGCGCTGAACACCGACGCCCAGGCACTGCTGATGTCGGACGCCGACGTCAAGCTCGACATCGGACGGGAGATCACTCGCGGTCTCGGAGCGGGCGCCAACCCCGAGGTGGGCAAGGCAGCGGCCGAGGCGCATCGGGCCGAGCTGGAGGACGTGCTCAAGGGAGCGGACATGGTCTTCATCACCGCCGGCGAGGGTGGCGGGACCGGCACCGGCGGGGCGCCCATCGTCGCCGAGGTCGCCAAGTCGCTGGGCGCCCTCACGGTCGGTGTCGTCACCCGGCCGTTCGGCTTCGAGGGCCGTCGCCGAGCCGTCCATGCCGAAGAGGGCATCCAGGCGCTGCGGGAAGCGGTGGACACGCTCATCGTCATCCCCAACGACCGCCTGCTGGAGGTCGGCGACCCGAAGGCGCCGATGACCGAGACCTTCCGGATCGCCGACGAGATCCTCACCAACGGGGTGGCAGGCATCACCGATCTCATCACCACCCCTGGGCTCATCAACGTCGACTTCGCCGATGTCAAGACCGTGATGTCCGACGCCGGGACCGCCGTCATGGGGATCGGACGGGCGTCCGGCGACGAACGGGCTCAGCAAGCCGCCAACCGCGCCATCTCGTCGCCGCTGCTGGAGACGTCGATGGAGGGCGCCCGCGGCGTGCTCCTCTCGGTCGCCGGACCGGGCAACATGACTCTGCAGGAGGCCACCACCGCCGCCGGCGTGGTGGCCAGCCATGCCGACGACGATGCCGACGTGATCTTCGGGGCCATGGTCGACGAGGACCTGGGGGACGAGATGCGGGTCACCGTCATCGCCGCCGGGTTCGATCGCTCGTCCCGTCCGCGCCGGCGCGCCGCCTCGACCCAGACCGCCGGTGGTGACGACGACCTCGACATCCCCAGCTTCGTCCAGGGATGATCCCGGCCGGGGACGGCGCCGTCTTCACAACGGCGGCCGACGGCGACATGCGCCATGACCCGTCCGCCCGCGCCCGGCTGGGGTTGCCGCCCGACTGGGCCACGGTCCGCCAGGTGCACGGCTCCGATGTCGTCCGGGTCACCGGTCCCGGCGATCACGGATCCGCCGATGGACTGGTCACGTCGACCAGGGGCGTGCCGCTGGCGGTGTTCACCGCCGACTGCATGGGGATCGTCCTTCACGCCGAGGGCGAGGTGGGGGTGCTCCACGCCGGGTGGCGAGGGCTGGCCGCCGGCGTGATCGAACGGGTCCTGGAGCGTATGGGAGCGGTCGCCTCTGTTGCGATCGGCCCCCACATCCGGGCTTGTTGTTTCGAGGTCGGTCCCGAGGTGGCGGACCTGTTCGAGGGACACCTGGCGCGCACCACTGCAGGGACGGTGTCGGTGGATCTGGCTGCTGCCGCCGCCGCCCGCCTGCCGGTCCCGCCCACCGTCGTCGAACGGTGCACGCGCTGCGGTGTGGACGCCTTCTCGCATCGCCGGGACGCCACGTCCGCCCGGATGGCGGCGATCGGCTGGCTGCCATGAGCCTGGCCGCCGTTCTCGTCAGGCGGGACGAGGCCTGCCGGAGGGTGGGGCGATCGCCCGGCGACGTGACGCTGGTGGCGGTCACCAAGGGCCGCTCCGTCGAAGCGATCCAACGCCTGTACTCGGAGGGCCATCGGGACTTCGGCGAGAACCGCGCCCAGGAGTTGCGGGACAAGGTCGACCTGCTCCCGTCGGACATCCGCTGGCATTTCATCGGGCCGCTCCAGACCAACAAGGTGCGGATCGTGCGGCCGGCGGTGCAGGTTCTCCACTCGATGGACCGCGACGCGCTGGCGACCGCCTGGCTCAAAGGCCCGGGTCGGCCTCCACCGGTGTACCTGCAGGTCAACATCGGTGAGGAGGAACAGAAGTCGGGCGTGGCACCGGACCGGACGCACGAGACCTGTGACCGGCTGGTGGAAACCGGGCTCGTCGTGGTGGGGTTGATGGCGATCCCGCCGCTGGCGGACGACCCGGAGGAGGTACGTCCGTACTTCGCCGCCTTGCGCCGGTTGCGGGACGAGGTGGTGGCTCGCCATCCTTCGGTGGAGGGCCTGTCGATGGGAATGACCGACGACTTCGAGGTGGCGGTGGAAGAAGGTGCGACCGCGATACGCGTGGGTCGGGCTATCTTTGCCGACTGAGGTTCCAATGGCCCAAGATTCTCTCTTCAACAAGGCGCTCGTATACCTGGGGCTCGTCGACGAGGACCAGATCGACGAGCAGGAGGGCTCCTACGTCGAGACGTCGGCTGCGCCCGCGTCCGATCGCGGCCGCCAGGCTCTCCCGCTCGACGAGGGCCGCCGCGTGGAGCCCGCCGCCGCCTCCTCGCGCACGGTGCCGCCCCGCCGGAGCACCGAGCCGTCCATCGCCGGGGTACGCCAGATTCGCCCCGAGGCGCAGGCGGACATCCTGGTCATCGACGAGTTCGGGGACGCCAAGATCCTCGCAGACCGCGTGCGCGACCGGGTCCCGGTCGTGCTGGACTTTCGCCGGGTCGACGATGATCTCTCGCGCCGGGTTGTCGACTTCGCTTCCGGCCTGATCTACGCCCTCGACGGAACCATGTCCCGCGTCGGGAAGGGACTCGTCCTCGTCCTCCCGCCCGCCACCCGACTCGACGCCGACGAGAAGCGCCGGCTCGCATCACTCGGCGCCTACGAACTTCCCATCGAATGAAGCCCCGTCCGAATGGGTGACGTGCTGGCCGACATTCTCGGCATCTATCGGATCGCGGTATTCGCGTGGATCATCATGTCCTGGGTCCGGATCTCGACCACCCATCCGCTCGCCAGGCTCCAGTTGTGGCTGGACAGGATCATCTACCCGGTCATCCTGCCGCTGCGCAGGGTCGTTCCGCCGCTGCGGCTGGGAGGGGCGATGCTCGACCTGTCCCCGATCGTCCTGCTGATCGCCATCACGATCGTCCAGAGTCTGCTGCGCTCGCTGTGATCGTTGGATCGGCGGGTCGGTCTCCGTACAATCCGCCGACGACTTCCGGGGGAAGAATCACATGCCTCTGACACCGATCGATGTCCAGCAGAAGACCTTCGGCACAGCGCTCCGGGGCTACGACCTGGACGAGGTCGACGACTTCCTGGACGAGATCGTGACCTCACTCAAGGACTACGAGCAGCGACTCCGCGATGCCCAGGAGCGGATCGCCACCCTCGAGATGGAGATGACCGATCGGGGGGACACCGAGGGGGCCATCGCCCGTGCCCTGGTCGCCGCCCAGCGTTCAGCCGACTCGATCGTCGCCGACGCCAGGGCCGAGGCTGATCGGATCGTTGGTCAGGCCAGGTCGGAAGCGTCGGAACTGCAGCGCGCTCGCGACGACGAGAAGGCCACGGCCGAGGGCGAGATCGCTCGCATCCGATCGGTGGTGGAGCGGTTGCGGGGGGACCTGGCCGAGTTCGGGGTGGTGATCGGCCACAACCTCGAGGAGGCGGAGGCGGCCATCTCGGGAGCCGTCGACGACCTGGATGAACAGCCGGTGCCGGTCTCCTACGCGGTCGAGGAAGTGGAGGCCGCAGCGGCGTCCGACGGCCAGTCCGAGATGCCCACTCGCTCGGCCTGGGCGAGCCCAGCCGACGACGACGAGGAAGAACTGTCGTACGACTCGGACGACGACTACGACGATTCCCAGGATCTGGACGATTCCCAGGACGTGGACGACTCCCAGGACGTGGACGACTCCGAGGACGCGGACGACTCCGAGGACGACGAGGCGGGATTGGGTGTCGTGAGTCCCGACTGGGCCCACACCGACCTCGATGAAGAGCAGCCCGTTCGTCCCTGGGAGATCGGCTGATACCAGAGGCGTTCTGCCGGCGCAGAGCGGAGGTCAGACCGGGGCGACAGCCAGTCTGAGGTCGAGGTCGGCGCCTCCGGCGTCCACCGTTCCACCGCCCTGCTCGATGCTGGTGGCCAGCGTCTCTTTGGCGATCATCCGACCGTGGACGGCGAAGGCCTTCGCAACCGCGGGATCGGCGCTCTCCCACGTCACTGAGATCCGGTCCGTGACGGCCAGGTCCAGATCGCGGCGCACGCCTTGTACCCGGCTCACGATCTCGCGGGCGGTTCCGAGGGTCACCAGGTCGTCGTCGAGAGTCGTGTCGAGGGCAACCGCCAGGGGCCCGGCGGTCTCCACGACGACTCCTTCATGGGCGACCCGCTGGACCATCACGTCGTCCACGGCAATGAGCGTTCCCGCCACGTCCAGGGTCTCTCCTTCGAGGAGGCGGGCGACGTCCCGGGACGGGAGGGCGGCGATACCGGCCGCCACATCCTTCATTCTCGGCCCCAACGTCGGTCCGAGCTTCCTGAAGTCGGCCTTGCACGACAGTTCGACCAGGTCGGCTTCGTCGGTCGCCACATCCACCGACAGCACGTTGAGTTCCTCGGCGATGAGGTCGGCGTGCGAGGCCACCGCCGCCCGCACTCGCCGGTCGTGGGTCAGCACGGTGGCCGTGCGGAGCGGCTGGCGGACCTTCAGCTCGTGGCGGCTGCGCAGCGCGTGTCCGAGTGCCACCACCTGGCGCACCGTTGCCATCGCCTCCTCCAGGGGGTGGTCGATGAGGGCCTCGTCTGCGGTCGGGAAGTCGCGGTGGTGGACGCTGCGTGGCGTGTCCGGCCTGAGCTCGGCCACCAGCGTCTGGTAGAGGCGCTCGGTGATGAATGGCAGCACCGGTGCCAGCACCGAGGCGAACGTGGTGAGGACCTCGTAGAGGGTGGCGAACGCCGCCAGCTTGTCGGCCTCGTCGGCGGCGGTGCGAGCCGCCCAGAATCGACGTCGCGACCGACGCACGTACCAGTTGGTCAAGTCGTCGATGAATCCGAGCGTGGGGGGGATGACGTTGTAGAGGTAGTAGCCCTCCATCTGCTCGTTCACGTCCGACACCAGCGACTGCAGCATCGAGACGATCCAGCGATCCATTTCGGGACGCTCGGCCACCGGGGGCGCCGTCTCCAGATCCTGCAGGGTGATCCCGTCCGCCTCGGCGTAGGTCGTGAAGAACGAGAAGGTGTTCCAGAGCGGAAGCAAGACCGTACGGACGACCTGGCGGACGCCGTCCTCGCTGAACCGAAGCGGCTCCGCCCTCAGCACCGGGGAGTTGATGAGGAAGGCGCGGAGTGCGTCCGCCCCCGACGACTCGAAGATGGCGGACGGGTCGGGGTAGTTCTTGAGGCTCTTCGACATCTTGCGCCCGTCCTCGGCGAGGATCATTCCGCTCACGACGCAGTTCTTGAACGAGGGGGCGTCGTAGAGGAGGGTCGAGAGCACGTGCAGGGTGTAGAACCAGCCCCGGGTCTGGTCGAGTCCCTCGGCGATGAACTCGGCGGGGAAGGCGCGGGCGAACTTGTCCTGGTTCTCGAACGGGTAGTGGATCTGGGCGTAGGGCATCGAGCCCGACTCGAACCAGCAGTCGAGCACCTCGGGGATGCGAGTCATCGTCCCGCCGCACTCCGGGCAGGGCCAGGTCACCGGGTCGACGTGATGCTTGTGCAGGTCGTCGAGCCGCACGCCGGAGCGGGCGTGGAGCTCGTCGATCGAGCCGATGCACTCGGCGTGACGACAGGCATCGCATAGCCACACCGGGATGCACGACCCCCAGTAGCGATTTCGGCTCACCGCCCAGTCACGGGCTCCCTCCAACCAGTTGCCGAAGCGACGCGACCCGACGTACTGGGGAACCCAGTGGATCTCGTTGTTGGTCTCGACCAGGCGGTCGGTGTGGTCCGCGACCCGCACGAACCAGGTGGGGATCGCTTTGTAGATCAGGGGCGTCCCGGTGCGGTAACAGAACGGATACGAGTGTCGGATGCGTTCGTTGCGGACGAGGATGCCCTGGTCCTTGAGGAGGGCGATCAGGGTTTGGTCGGCCTCCTTGATGTTGACCCCTGCCACCGGAGGTACGTCGTCGGTGAAGCGCCCTTCGGCATCCACCGGGTCGACCATGACGTCGAGTCCCGCCCCCTGCAGCGCGAAGAAGTCGGCTTCCCCGTACGCCGGCGCCATGTGGACGAGACCGGTGCCGTCCTCGGTGGTGACGGTGTCGGACTCGATCACCCGGAACGCGCCCCGGTCTCGCTCGTGTCCGAAGAAGTCGAAGGGCGGCCGATAGGAGACGCCCAGCAACTCGGACCCTCGAGCTCGAGCTGAGGGTTCGGGAGCATCCTTCCAGTACGTCGCGACCCGGTCGGCGGCCAGCCAGAAGCGCCCGTCTTCGTCGTCGATCCGCACGTAGTCGAGCTCGGTGCCGACGGCCACGGCAAGGTTGCCGGGGAGGGTCCAAGGGGTGGTCGTCCAGATGAGCAGCTGGTCGCCGGGTTCCACCGGACCGCTTCCTTCGAGCACTTCGAGGCGGACGGTGATGGAAGGGTCGTCCGTGTCTCGATAGTCGAGGTTCGCCTCGAAGTTCGAGAGCGGCGTCGTCGCCCCCCACGAGTACGGGAGCACCTTCACGTCCTCGTACACCAGCCCCTTGTCCCAGAGCTGCTTGAAGACCCACCACACCGACTCCATGAAGTCGGTGTCCATGGTCTTGTAGTCGTCGTCCATATCGACCCAGCGACCCATGCGCCGCACCAGGTGAGTCCACTCGTCCGCCGTGTTCTCGACCAGGGCACGGCAGGCCTCGTTGAACGCCCCGATCCCGTACTCGGCGATCTGCTTCGGGCCCGAGATGCCCAGGGCTTTCTCGACCTCCATCTCGACCGGCAGTCCGTGGGTGTCCCACCCGAATCGGCGCTCGACCCGCCAGCCCTTCATCGCCCAGAAGCGGGGAACCACGTCCTTGATGACACCGGCCAGGATGTGGCCGTAGTGGGGGCTCCCGTTGGCGAACGGCGGACCGTCGTAGAAGATGTAGTCCCGGTCGGCGGGACGCATCTCGACCTGCGTCCGGAACGCGTCGAGCCGGTCCCACAGATCGAGTATCTCCCGCTCCATCGCCGGGAGGTCGGCGCGGGGGTCCACGCGCCGAAAGTCGGATGTCTTCCGCTCGGGTTGCTTCGACATGAGGACCAGAGGATAGGAAGCTCCTCCCGGTGCGCCGCCGGGATTCCCGACCGGCCAGACTGGGCGCGGTGGAACGGTGGATGCGACGGGTGGATGGCGGGGTGGAGGTGGACGTGTGGGTTGTCCCCGGCGCCTCGCGCGACGCCGTGGACGGCTCTCACGGAGACGCGCTGAAGGTGCGCGTCTCGGCCCCGGCCGATCGCGGCCGAGCCAACGAGGCTGTGGCCCGGCTCCTCTCGGACCACTTCGGCACCCCCGCAACCCTCGTCCGCGGCCCCACCTCCCGCCGCAAGACGTACCTCCTCCCCGGCTTTCTTAGCGAATGAGCGCGTCATTACTGACGCGCTGGGACATACAGATCCGGTCGGAGCTTTCCGACCCGCGTTTTGTGTGTCTATGCGCGTCGTTCTTGACGCGCTCATTCGCTAAGAAGCGCGGAGGGCGGGGTTGTCGTGTTGTCGGGGGGAGCGGCTAACGTTCCCGTCCGCCATGGCCCGTTCTCTCGCAAAGTCGACCATCAAGAAGTTCCAGCAGGAACTCGAAGCCGAACGCGTTCGCCTCACCGAGGTGATCGCCGAACACGAGCGGGAGATGGAAGCCGCCCGTAACTCGGAGACGGCCGCCGATCGGAGTTCCGATCCGGAGAACGCCGACGCAGGTTCGATGCGCCTCGAGTACGCCAAGGAACTGTCCATCGAGCGGAACGCCGCCGACCTCCTGCACAAAGTCGAACACGCGTTGCGCCGGATCGAGTCGGGTGGCTACGGGATCTGCGAGGTATGCGGTGAGCCCATTCCCGTCGCGCGACTCGAGGTGCTGCCCTACGCCACGATGTGCGTGACGTGCGCGTCCAAGAGCTGAGGCGCGACCGGCTTCTCACCCTGCTCGCAGTCGCCGGCAGCGTCGTCGTCCTCGATCTCGTCACGAAGGCATGGGCGGCGCGGAGCCTGGTCGGTCGGACGGTCGAAGTCATCCCCGTCCTCCTCTCGTTCGGCTTCACCGAGAACTACGGAGCTGCCTTCTCGTTCCTCCAGGGAGCCGGGACGTTCTTGGCGCTGGCGGCCCTCTTCGCCCTCGGCGTCATCGTCGTTTCCCTCTGGAGCCCGCGGCCGCTGGGGGAGGTCGTCGGGCTCTCGCTGATCGCCGGCGGCGCGGCCGGGAACCTGATCGATCGCCTGGCGCGCGGCGACGGCCTGTTCGACGGTCCGGTGATCGACTGGATCATGCTTCCGAACTTTCCGGTCTTCAACCTGGCCGACACCTCCATCACGTTCGGCGTGGTGGTGCTGCTGGTGGTGGCATGGCGAAGCCGGTGACGGTCGCCGTTCCCGAGGAGCTCGACGGCGAGCGGATCGACCGGGTGGTCGCCGTCCTCGGTGAGATGTCCCGATCCGAGGCTCGCGTGCGCTGCGACGACGGGGAGGTCACGGTCGACGGTGAGGTGGCGGCCGCCAAGTCGAGAGTGGCGGCGGGCGCCACGGTCACGTTCCCTCCCACTGTTCCCCCCGAACAGCTGGCGGCCGAGCCGGTCGACTTCGGCGTGGTCTACGAAGACGAGGACCTGCTCGTCGTCGACAAGCCTGCGGGGCTGACCGTCCATCCCGGTGCCGGTCGGACCTCCGGCACTCTGGCCGGTGGGCTGATGGCCCGTTATCCCGAACTGGTCGGGGTGGGGGAAGCGGGACGGTGGGGCCTGGTGCATCGTCTCGATCGGGAGACGTCGGGAGTACTGCTCGTGGCACGCACGCCCGAGGCTCATCGGAGTCTCACCGATGCGCTGCGTCGCCGGGAGATCGGACGGCGATATCTGGCGCTCGTGCAGGGGACCTTCGATCTGCCCCGGGGAACGGTGGACGCGCCGATCGGAAGGGATCCCCATCGGCCGCGACGCCGGGCGCTGGTGCCGGAGGGGCGGCATGCCGTCACCCACTACCGGATGGTCGAACAATGGCCTGGTGTCGGGGTGGCGTTGGTGTCTGTGGAACTCGAGACGGGCCGCACCCACCAGATCCGCGTGCACCTGGCCGGTATTGGCCACTCTGTGATCGGGGACCGGTTGTACGGCCGCCGCGATCCGATCACCGTCCCGCGACTGTTCCTGCACGCCGAGTCGCTCCACTTCGTACACCCTCGTTCCGGTGAGGAGATGACCGTCGAGTCCCCGCTCCCACCGGACCTGGTCAGAGTGCTGACGGATCTCGGTGAGGCGGAGGCGTAGTCGTGTCGTGGGATACGGTGCGGGTATGACTTCCGAGCAGCCCCAGGTGTGTTATCGGCATCCGGACCGACCCACCGGTCTGTCGTGCACCGAATGCGGGCGACCGATCTGCGGCGCCTGCTCGATCGACGCCAGCGTCGGCCAGCGCTGCCCGGAGTGCGTCCGTCGAGCGGACGGAACCACCGAGGTGATCCGTGCCCGGGACGTGCGGTCCGGTGTGCTGGCGGCCTCGACGCCCGTCA
The DNA here is from genome assembly GCA_035460965.1 of Acidimicrobiia bacterium. Classification (GTDB taxonomy): domain Bacteria; phylum Actinomycetota; class Acidimicrobiia; order Spongiisociales; family ZC4RG35; genus DATHWB01. Next base: position 2,749 of record DATHWB010000112.1, on the reverse strand, counting down.
CGTCGACGATCATCGCGGTGACCGTGGCGCTGGCGGTGCTCCGGTTCCTCTCGGTGGAGGCGTGGGCGGGTGTCGCCGAGCACCTCGCGCTGGCGAACTTCGCCGTGTTGCTGGGGGAGTGGTGGCGGATGTTCACGGTGGTGCTGGTGCACGCCGGGGGCATCACCCACATCCTGTTCAACATGTGGGCGCTGTACGCCCTCGGCCCGCAGATCGAGCGGGAGGTGGGGCCGGTGCCGTTCCTGGCGTTGTATCTGTCCACGGCTTCGGCCGGAAGCGCGTTCGCCTATCACCTGGGCCACGTCAGCGACGTGAGCGTCGGCGCTTCGGGGGCGATCTTCGGACTGTTCGGTATCTGGATGGCGTCGGCGGTGCGCCGGCGGAACACGATGGCGGGCAGGGCGATCCTGAATCAGCTCGGCTTTCTGCTCCTGATCAACGCCGCGATTCCGTTCTTCATCCGCAACGTCTCGTGGCAGGGCCACCTCGGTGGCCTGGTCGCAGGGTTCCTGCTGGGTTGGGTGTGGTCCGGCATCCGGGGCGAGAACGCGGTCGTGTTGCGTACCGCTTCGGCGGTGGCGGTGGCCGTGGTGGCGGTCGTCAGCGTTCTGATCTGACGGGTCGCTTTTCGCGTCGTGGCCCGCCTGCCGCGCGGGCACTATGTTGGGAGCGAATCACACCGTTGTCATTCGGAGGGGTCGGTGTCGGACAAGTCCTTCGTGCATCTTCACACCCACACCGAGTTCTCGATGCTCGACGGTGCGGCGAAGATCGACGATGTGATGCAGGCGGCCGTCGCCGACGGTCAGCCGGCGGTTGGGATCACCGACCACGGTGTCCTCTACGGAGTCGTCGATTTCTACCGGGCGGCTCAGAGGGCGGGCGTCAAGCCGGTGCTCGGCATCGAGGCGTACACGACGCCCGGCAGCCGGTTCGATCGGCCCCCGCGCAGCCAGAACGTGCGCCATCACATGCTGCTGTTCGCCGAGTCCGACGTCGGCTATCGCAACCTCATGAAGCTCTCGTCCCGGGCCTACCTGGAGGGGTACTACTACAAGCCGCGGATGGACAAGGAGTTGCTGGCCGAGCACGCGGCCGGACTCATCGCCACGTCCGGCTGTCTGGGCGGCGAGGTCCCTCAGCTCCTCGCCCCCGACGCCTGGATGGAGGAAGGGAACCAGGGTGCGGTGCGAGATTTCGATGCCGCCCTGCGGGCGGCTGCCACGTATCAGGACATCTTCGGCAAGGACAACTACTTCATCGAGATCCAGGATCACGGGATCGCATCCCAGCAGCGGATCCTGCCCGACCTGGTGGAGATCGCCAAGCGGATCGGCGCCCCGTTGCTGGCCACCAACGACCTCCACTACACCTACGCCCGGGAGTACGAGGCACACGACGTGCTGCTCTGCATCCAGACCGGGGCCACGATCGACGAGCCGAACCGGTTCAAGCTGGACGGTGACCAGTTCTTCCTCAAGTCGGCCGCCGAGATGCGCGCCCTCTTCCCCGAGGAGGACTTCCCGGGGGCGTGTGACAACACGCTGCTGATCGCACAGCGGGCAGACGTCCGGCTCGACTTCGACCAGATCCACCTGCCGGCGTTCCCGGTCCCCGCCGGCGAGACCGAAGTCACCTATCTCGAGGCGCTGGTGCGCCAGGGGGCGAAGGAGCGATACGGCGATCCGTTGACGGAGGAGATCGACGAGCGGATCCGTCATGAGTTGAAGGTGATCGAGGAGATGGGCTTCCCCGCCTACTTCCTGATCGTCTGGGATCTCATCCGCCATGCCAGGGAGAACTCGATCCGCACGGGTCCGGGGAGGGGTTCGGCGGCGGGTTCCATCGTCGCCTACTGCCTGCGCATCACCGATCTCGATCCACTCCGCTACGGGATGATCTTCGAGCGGTTCCTCAACCCGGGCCGCAAGGAGATGCCCGACATCGACATGGACTTCGACGAGCGGTACCGCGGCGAGATGATCCGCTACGCCGCCGAGAAGTACGGCTCGGACCATGTCGCCCAGATCATCACGTTCTCCACGATCAAGGGCCGCCAGGCGATTCGTGACACGGCTCGGGTGCTCGGGTACCCGTACTCGCTGGGTGACCGGGTGGCGAAGCTGATGCCGCCTTCCATCCTCGGTCGTGATGCTTCGCTCGACCAGTGCCTCAACCCGCCGGGCGAAGGCGCGGATTCGGCCCTGCGCGACCAGTACAACAACGCCGCCGGACTGCGCGAGGCGTACACCGCCGAGCCGGAGGTGAAGCGGATCCTGGACGCGGCGTTGGGCCTGGAGGGTCTGCGGCGCCAGGACTCGATCCATGCGGCGGCGGTGGTGATCACTCCCAGGCCGCTCACCGACGTCATTCCCATCCAGCAGAAAGGTGACGAGTCCGAGATCGTCACCCAGTACGAGATGCATGGCATCGAGTCGATGGGCCTGCTCAAGATGGACTTCCTCGGGCTTCGCAACCTCTCCACGATCGAGCGGACGCTCGAGTTGGTGGAGAAGTCCCACGGGGTTCGGGTCGACATCGACGACGTGCCGCTGGACGACCCCAAGACCTTCGAGCTGATACGTAGTGCCGAGACGATCGGCGTCTTCCAGCTGGAAGGTGCGGCAATGCGTGCGCTGATCCGGGCGTTGGAGCCGGAGACCTTCGAGCACATCATCGCCGTGAACGCCTTGTACCGGCCCGGTCCGATGGGCCTGAACATGCACTACGAGTACGCCGACCGGAAGAA
>DATHWB010000111.1:0-3363 GCA_035460965.1 Acidimicrobiia bacterium | reverse complement strand
CCCGCTGCGGCTGATGGCGGTCGGATTCATCGACGTCATCCGCGGCATCCCGATGATCCTCCTGATCCTGCTCATGGGCTTCGGAATCCCCGCACTGCAACTGCAAGGGGTGACCCGCAGCGGGCTGTTCTGGGGCCTCACCGCCATCGTCCTCGGGTACTCGGCCTACACCGCCGAGGTGTACCGAGCGGGCATCGAGTCCGTCCCGGAGAGCCAGCGCATGTCGGCGCGGTCCCTCGGACTCAGCCAGATGCAGACGCTGCGTTACGTCATCGTCCCGCAAGCGGTCCGCAACGTGATCCCGGCCCTGCTCAACGGGTTCGTCAGCCTGCAGAAGGACGTCGCTCTGGTGTTCGTCCTCGGGGTGCGCGAGGGCGTCCGGGAAGCCCAGATCTATATCGGGGCGACCTTCAACTACACCCCGTACCTGGCCGCCACGCTGCTGTTCCTGATGGTTTCGATCCCTCTCGCCCGATACGCCGACTGGTACACCGAACGGGACCGACGACGGAAGCAGGCGATGTCGACGTGAAACTCCGGGTGCGTGGCGTCGAGAAGTCGTTCGGGGACAAGCACGTGCTGCGCGGCATCGACCTGGACGTGGCGGAGCACGAGGTGGTGTGTCTGATCGGAGCATCCGGTTCCGGCAAATCGACCCTGCTGAAGTGCGTGAACCTGCTCGTACCCACCGATGCCGGCGAGGTGTGGCTCGACGACATTCTCATCACCGCCCCACGCGTCGATGCCGACGCCGTCCGGTCCCGGATGGCCATCGTCTTCCAGTCCTTCAACCTGTTCCCGCACCTGTCGGTCCTGGAGAACATCACGCTGGCACCCGTGAAGGTTCTCGACGTGCCCAGAGCCGAGGCGGTCGCCCGGGCCGACGACCTGCTCGAGCGGTTCGGTCTCGCAGACAAGCGTGGCGAATACCCGGAGTTGCTGTCGGGAGGCCAGCAACAGCGGGTGGCGATCATCAGGGCGCTGGCGATGCAGCCCGAGGTCCTCCTCCTCGACGAGGTGACGAGCGCCCTGGACCCGGTGCTGGTCGGCGAGGTGCTGTCGTTGCTTCGGGACCTGAAGTCCCAGGGCATGACGATGGTGATCGCCACCCACGAGATGGGTTTCGCCAGGGAGTCGGCAGACCGGGTGGCCTTCCTGCATGACGGCATCGTCGCCGAGGCTGGACCCCCCGATGAGATCTTCGGGAATCCCACACAGGCGGAGACCCAGGAGTTTCTGCGCCGCATCATCGACGCCGGCAGGCTGTGAGCGGGTACGTTCGGCAGATGGACGGGACCCGGGCGGTCGTGATCGAATGGCTCCTCGACTCCGATCCGGCGATCCGCTGGCAGGCCCTTCGCGATCTGACAGACGCCGCGCCGGCTGTGATCGCGGGGGAGCGTGCCCGGATACCGTCGACGGGGTGGGGAGCAGCTCTCCTGTCCCTGCAGCAGCCGGACGGCAACTGGGGCGGAGGCGCCTACAGCCCGAAGTGGACCTCCACCACCTACACCCTCCTCCTGCTCAGACACTTCGGACCGGATCCGGACGACGAACGGGTACGGCGTGCCACGGAGCGGGTCCGGGACCGCGTCACGATGGGGGGCGGGCCGTTCTTCGAATACCGGGAAGAGACGTGCATCGCCGGCATGGTGCTGAGCCTCGGAGCGACGTTCCGGGTCGACCGGGAAGCGAGCACGGCGGTGGCGGAGTGGCTTCTCGCCGAGCAGCTCCCCGACGGCGGCTGGAACTGTCGCACCCGGCAGGGCTCCACCCGGTCGTCGTTCCACACGACGATCTCGGTACTGGAGGGCCTGCTCGATCTTCAGGTATGGCTCGATCATCGGAGGTCTGCGGCGGTCGACACCGCCCGACGGCGAGGCGAGGAGTACCTGTTGGAGCGGCGTTTGATGTTCCGAAAGGCGACCGGCGAACTCGTCGACCCTCGTTGGCGGCTGTTCTCGTTCCCTCCTCGATGGCACTACGACGTCCTGCGCGGGTTGGATCACCTGCGCGCCGCCGGCCGCCGACCCGACGACCGCTGGGCAGAGGCCGTCGGTCTGGTCGAGAGCAAACGCACCGGGGACGGACGCTGGCTCCTGCAGAACCGCTATGCCGGTCGGGAGCACTTCCCCCTCGAGGACGGGCCGGGCAAGCCGAGCCGTTGGAACACGCTGCGGGCTTTGCGGGTGCTCAGGTGGTATCGCAGCGACGGTCAGCCGACGTAGACCGCGACCGCCTCGGCAAAGCCGTCCGGAGGGCGAGTCGGACGACCGTCGGCGTCGGTGAATGCCGCCCGGATGTCGAGCGTGGCCACCAGCGTGTCGCCGTTGCGGGCCTCCTGGTGCCAGTGCGACGTCGCCCGTCTGATCTCACCCACCCTGGTCGCGATCGAGAGTACGTCGTGCAGGTTCGAGGCCGCCTGGTAACGGGCTGTCATCTCGACGAGGACGATCAGGTGACCGGCGTTCGCCATGTCCATGATCCCGAACCCGATCTCCTCCAGCAACTCGATCCGGGCCGACTCGAAGTACGACAGGTATCGGGCGTGGTTGACGTGACCCCACGGATCGAGATCGGCGAACCGGACCGTGACGTTGGTGTGGTGTGCGTTCACGCCGAACGGCCGAAGCAGAAGACATTGTCCTCGACGTCGGAGAACACCCACCACTCGAAGCCCTCGGAGCGATGTCGCTCCACGAGTCGGCCGCCCAGCGACGTCACCTTGTCGGACAGGCTCTCGAGGTCCGAGCAGTGCCCGTCGAGGTGCAGCTTGTTCTTGCCGGGCGTGGGATCGGGCACCTGCTGGAATGCCAGGCTCCAGCCACCCTCGGGTTGGCGCTCGAGCCAGGCGAACTGCCCGTTGCGGTTGCGCACCCCCACGTCCAGGAGTCCGGTCCAAAAGGCGATCATGGCGTCGAGGTCGCGACAGTCGACCATCACCGAAGTCACACGAGGGGTCGTCATCGCCTCGAAAATACCCGGTACGGCGCTCGGAAGCCGCGCAACCACTGACGGTTCGTAGGCGCCCGGCCTACGCTCGATGCATGCGCGCCTGGCAGCTCCACGACACAGACGGCCCTGGGTCATACCGACTCGACGAGATCGATCCCCCACATCCAGGTCCGGGCGAGGTGCGTGTCGAACTGCGGGTGGCTGCCCTCAACCACCTGGACCTCTGGGTCTCGCGCGGACTCCCGAAGCCGCACCACTTCCCTCACATCGCCGGCGGTGACGGGGCAGGCGTCGTGGACGCCGTCGGCGACGGCGTCGAGTCGATAGGGCCAGGCGCCGAGGTCACGATCAACCCGTCGATCTCCTGCGGAGTGTGCGCGGCCTGTCTGGCGGGCGACATCGTCTATT
>DATHWB010000110.1:0-12968 GCA_035460965.1 Acidimicrobiia bacterium | reverse complement strand
CACGACGCCTACGGCGTCGCGAGGGGGACAAACCCGTGGAAGACCCCCGAGACGCGAGATGCGATGATCCCGAGGGGGATCGAGCGCTGGGGGGTGCCGGGGGGCTCGCGCCCCCTGCACAATCAGACAGGGATCGAGCGCTGGGGGGTGCCGGGGGGCTCGCGCCCCCTGCACAATCGAGCTGGGAGGGCGGGGGGCTTTGTCGCCCCCCGCCTTGTGTGGAGGACCGCACGGACGAATGTCCTTGCGGCGTCTTCCGGCGAGACCGATGGCGTCGGCCGGCCGAAACCGTTACTGGGCGAGCTGTATGTACGACGGCAGGCCGAGCAGGTTCTGGATTCCGTCGAGGGCCTGTGTGAACGGGAACTGAAGCGTCGTCCGGTACGGCTCGATGATCGGGGTCGTGAACAGCACCACGTACGGCAGCTCCTCGGCGAGGATCGCGTCCATCTGCCGGATGAGGTCACGCGCCCGGTCGAGGTCGGTCACGGTGCTGAACTCGGCAGCCAGAGCGTCGAACGCCGGGTTGCTGTAACCCGGTGTGTTGTTGCCGCCTCGAGCCGAGTCGGCGGACGACTCGAAGAACTCGACCACGTGGTCTGGGAAGGGCGTGAGCGTCCAACCCAGGATGTACATGTCGAACTGCGGGTCGTTGTTGAACACGGCGTCGACGATCACGTTGAATCCGGTCGGGTTGGCGCGTACAGGAATCCCCAGGTCGTTCGCCCAGTCCTCGATGAACAGGGCGTAGGTGGCGCGCAACGGGTCGTAGCCCGGACCGGGTGCGAGCAGGCCCAGCTCGGTCACGAGCTCGCCGTTGGGCATTCGCAGGCCCTCGCCCCGCGGAACGGCGTCCAGGTTGGCGGGATCCCACACGGGCTCGACGTCCCAGGTGTAGCCGGCTTCCCGCAGGATCTCGATCGAGGTGTTGAGGCGTTCTTCCTGGGTGAGACCCTCGCACCACCGGGGTGCATCCGGGTTGTGCCAGAAGGTGTTGCCTTCCGGGACCTGGCTCCACACCGGGATGGCCGCACCGCCCAGGACCGTGTTCGCCATGAAGTCCTTGTCGATGACGCATGCCAGTGCCCGCCGAAACGCGACATCGTCCATCGGCGCCTTGCGGGTGTTGAACGCCAGGTACCGGTACGAGTTGGCGGGGTTGACGATCAGGTCGAGGTCGGGTTCCGCCAGGACCAGCTGCTGCAGCCCGCGCTGCAGGCCGAGCGAGGTCAGCATGAAGTCGACCTCGCCGCTGGTCAGGGCGAGAACGGCGGCGTCCTGGGAGGTGTAGATCGAGTAGGTGACGTCGTGGGCGAAGGGGCCTTCCGTGTACTCGTGCGTCACCTCTCCGGTGGCGTCGCCGTAGTACTGCTCGTCGCCTCCACCCGAGCTGAACTGGTACGTGCCGTCGGCATAGAGCCGCGTCGTCCCACCCTGGAGTGGGTAGTGGGGATTGGCGATGTTGCGGGCGAATGCCCCCGGCTCCCACTCGGTGAAGTCGTAGGCCCACATCCCGGGCGCTCCGGCACCCGACTTGGCGTAGAGATCCTCAGCCGAGGTGGATTCGGCCACGGCGTCTGCCCAGAAGTGCTCGGGGAGGACTGCTCCGAGCCCCACCCCGAACTGCCAGCGGCTGAGACCCGGTCGGTCGTTGAAGACGAACTTCACCGTGGTGTCGTCGATCGCCATGACGTCGAGCAGCCCGAGGCGGTCGTCGGCGGCGATCGGGTAACCGGTCAGCCACTGGCCTCCCAGACCGAGATCGCGCACGGTCTCGTAGGTGAACACGATGTCGGACGCGGTGATCGGTTCGCCGTCGGACCACAGCATGTCCGCCCGGAGCGGCTGGGTGATGCTCCACGTGTCACCCTCCTGCACCGGTTCGACCGGCAGCCCGTCGGCCAGCAGCGGGACGAGTTGGTTGCTGGGCGCGGCGTACTGGAAAAGGGTCGGTGCCTGGTTGCCGAACACGTAAGCGTTCCAGATGGAGCTCTCGGGATCGAGGTACGCCCAGAAGTTGTCGGTGGTCAGGTCCTCGAAGATGGCGATGTCGAGGTCGAACCCGTCGGTCGACCCGCCGGCGTCGCCGTCGGTGGTGGCGGTCGTGCTGGCGGTGGTGCCGTCCGGGACGGTCGTCGAGACGCCGTTCTCGACGCCGGTCGAACAGGCGGTGAGGCCGAGCACGATCAGACCCGCCACCCACGGGGTGGTGGTTCGCATTTCGATTGTCTCCTTCTCTCGCTGACGGCGGAGCCGTCGCTCCGTCTATGCGCGCGAGGAAGGAGGGTGTGTCATCGTCAGTCGACCGTCGTGCCCGGGCCACCGACGGTGAGACCGATGATGATCAGGAGCGGGCCGCGCACCGGGTCGTCGACCGGGATGACGGTGACGGGGACGGTGACGTGCCGCATACCGACGATCTGACCGTGCGAGGCTCGGTCCGCCACGTACGTGGTGACCACGTCGACTTCGAAGCCGGCTTCGCGGGCCATGGCGATGGTGCGCTCGGCACTCACCGGACCGGCCCCGAACTGGGCGAGGTAGCCCGCCCGGGGCGGTTCGGAGATGGCGGGTAGCTGGATTTCGCGGTTGGCGGCGGCCGGGGCGAGCAACAAGAGCAGTGTCGACATCGCCACCGCTGCACCGACGTGGGCGGCGCCGGCCGACACTCTTCGCAGTCTGCGTAGCGCCGAGGCGGCGTGAGGGAGGCGCCGACGCCGCTGTCCGGTGGCCTGACGCCGGAGTACGGACTCGAGTTCCGCCGAGAACCGCGGGGTGGCGGGGGTGTCAGTACGCATGCCCGGCCTCAGGGTCCGCCATCGTTCCGCCGAGTTCGGCGCCGAGTCGCCCCCGCATGTGGCGGCGGGCCCGGCTCAGCTTGAGCCGGGCGGCGTTGGGGGTGAGTTCGAGCACCACCGCAGCCTCGCCAGGGGTGAGACCCTCGAAGGCGACCAGCTCGAGGACCTCACGTTCACCGCGTGACAGACAGTCCAGCGCCTCGGCGAGAGCGGGAGCCGTGCGGGTGGCGTCGATCGCGTCCGCGATGGCGTCCTCCTCGATTCCCTGGAACCGGAGCTGACTGTGGGTGCTCTTGACGAGCAGCCGGGCGAAACCGGCCTTGCGGCGGCGTTGGCGGGCGAGGACTCGCCGGGCGATCCCGTACAGCCAGGGGAGGGCGGTGGGCGTCTCGGGGATGTATCGGCCGGAGGCCTGCAGGGCGATCATGAAGGTGTCCGCCACGAGATCTGCAACGTCGTCGGGGTTGTCGCAGCGACGGACCGCGTAGGCGGTGACGGCACGCGAGTGCCGACGGAAGAAGGAGCCGTAGGAGTCTCCGTCTCCGTCTGCTGCGGCCGCAAGGAGATCCGCGTCCGATCGGTCCACCACGTCGAGTGTATGCGACCAGTCAGCCCGGCATGTCGCCACTCTCGACAGGACGGTCGCCGGAAAATCGTGCGTCTCGGACATCCTCGGATGGGGCGGATGATTAGGTTCGGAGGCAGTCGTCGAAGGAGTGATCTCTTGCAGGTGTCACTGACCGTCAACGGGGAAGCGGTCTCGGCCGACGTCGAACCGAGGACCCTCCTCGTCCACTTCATTCGCGAGAACCTCGACCTCACCGGTACCCATGTCGGGTGTGAGACCTCGTACTGCGGTGCCTGCACGGTGCTGGTCGACGGCAAGTCCGTGAAGTCCTGCACCATGCTGGCGGTCCAGGCCGAAGGCGCCGACATCACGACGATCGAGGGCTTGGCCGACGGCGCGGGGATGCACCCGATCCAAGAGGGTTTCTGGGAACGGCACGGGCTGCAATGCGGTTTCTGCACACCCGGGATGATCATGTCCGCCGCCGGGTTGCTCGCCGAGAACGCCTCCCCCTCCGAGGATGAGATCAGACACGGCATCGAGGGCAACCTCTGCCGTTGCACCGGCTACCACAACATCGTGAAAGCGATCGACTACGCGGCCGCCAAGATGCGGGGGGAGACACCCGCCCCCGCCGAGTGGGAGGTGAACGCATGAGCACCACGAGTGCGCTCGGCGGAGTGGTCCGCCGCCGTGAGGATCCTGCCCTCGTCACGGGCACCGGCCTCTACGTCGACGACGTCAAGCGGACGGGCATGCTGCACGCCGCCTTCGTGCGCAGTCCCTACGCCCACGCTCGGATCACGTCGGTCGATGCCGACGAGGCACGGGCGATGCCGGGGGTCAAAGCCGTCTACACGGCGGACGACGTCCGTCACCTCGGATCGCTCCCCGCCCAGGTGCCGGTCGGCAAGGTCAGGCCGCTACTGGCCGACGGTGTCGTCAACCACATGGGCGAGGCCGTGGCGATGGTCGTGGCCGCAACGCGTGCGCAGGCGCAGGACGCCGCCGACGCGGTGTTCGTCGACTACGACGTGCTCGAGGCGGTCGTCGAGCTGAAGGATGCCGCCTCGGATCGGCTCAAGGTGCACGACGAACTCGACTCCAACGTCCTGATCACGTGGACGACACCCTTCGGGGCAGACGAGGAGACTCAGGCGAAGCTGGTGGATGACATCGCCGCTGCCAAGGCGAGGGACGACACGGTCGTGGTGTCGCTGGAGATGAACAACCAGCGTCTGTTGCCCACCGCCATCGAGCCCCGGTCGGTCGTGGCCGAGTGGAACAGCGGGTACGGCGAGATGACCTTGTGGTCATCGTCGCAGATGATCTCGGCGGTGGCCGGAGCGGTCGGCAAGGTGCTGGGCATCCCCTACAACCAGATGCACGGGATCGCGCCCGAGGTGGGTGGCGGTTTCGGCGCCAAGCTGAACGTGTACCCGGACGAGATCCTCGTGCCGTGGGCCTCCCAGCAGCTCGGCAAGGCCGTCAAGTACACCGAGACCCGGCGGGAGGCAGCGGTCTCGACGATCCAGGGAAGGGGATGGATCGGTACGGCCACCATCACCGGAACCAGGGACGGCGAGGTGCTGGCGTACGAACTCGACGCCGTGTGCGACATGGGCGCCTACTCGCAGAACTTCACCGTGGCGATCCCCTTCCTCGGAGTGTTCGTCGGGTCGGGCCAGTACAAGTTCCCCACCCGGATGAAGCTCGATTGCGTGACGACCCACATGCAGACCACCGACGCCTATCGGGGGGCGGGTCGCCCGGAGGCGATCTACTACCTGGAGCGCATCCTGGATGCCTATGCCCGCGAGATCGACATGGACTCGGCCGCGGTCAGGATGAAGAACTTCATCCCGGCCGAGGATTTCCCCGGTGCGGTCTCGCCGGTCGGCTTCGCCATCGACACCGGCGACTACGCCATGAATCTCCAGACGATGCTGGATCTCCCGGCATACGCCGAGATGAAGGCAGAACGCGACCGGCTTCGCTCCGAGGGTGCGCTCGCCGGCGTCGGGCTGTCGACGTACGTCGAGGTATGCGGCTTCGGCCCCTCCGGTCTCGTCGACCTCGGCTTCTCGTGGGGCGAGTACGGGCTGCCGTCCGCCTTCAACGGGTCGGGCCTGGTACGGGTGAATCCGGACGGCACCGCCAACGTCATCATCGGCACCGGGCCCTCGGGTCAGGGTCATCAGACGACCTGGGCCCAGATCGTCTCCCAGCAGACCGGGATCGAGATGGACAGAATCCGGGTCACCTACGGCGACACCCGGGAGGCACCGGTGACCATCGGGTCGTTCGGTTCCCGTTCGGCGGCAGTCGACGGGTCGGCCACATTCGAAGCCGCGGGCAAGGTGCGTGCCAAGGCGGCAAAGATCGCCGCCCATCTGCTCGAGGCCTCCGAGGACGACATCCGGTTCGCCGATGGGGCCGCCCATGTCGCCGGGTCCCCCGACAAGTCGGTGAGTTGGGACGAGATCGCCAAGGTCTCCTACCAGCCCCACCTGCTGCCCGACGGGATGGAGGGGGGGATGGAGGCGCACGCCATCTTCAGCCCCGGGAACGCCACCTGGCCGTTCGGGACGATGGCCTGTCTCGTCACCGTGGACGCCGACACCGGCGATGTCCGGATCAAGCGGTGGGCCAACGTCGACGACTGTGGCGAGGTGATCAACCCGATGATCGTCGACGGTCAGGTGCACGGTGGACTGGCACAGGGGATCGGGCAGGCGCTGTTCGAGGACGCCGTCTACGACGCCGAGGGCAACTTGCTGACCGCCGGTTTGATCGACTACCCGATGCCGACCGCCGGGGACCTGCCGAGCTACGAGTTGCATCGGACGGTGACCCCGACCGATGTCAATCCTCTCGGAGTGAAGGGAATCGGAGAGGCCGGGACCATCGGTTCGGCGCAGACCCTCGTCAACGCGGTGGTGGATGCGCTGGCGCCGATGGGGGTCAAGCACATCGACATGCCGTTACGCCCCAAGCGGGTGTGGCAGGCCATGCAGGACGCCCAGGGCTGAGAGGACGACACGATGTATCCAAGGGCTTTCGATTACGTAGCCGCCTCCTCCATCGAGGAGGCCCTGCGAGAACTGGGTAACGCCGACTTCGCCAAGGTGATGTCGGGTGGGATGTCGCTGATCCCGATGATGAAGCTGAGGCTGCTGTCACCCGACGTGGTGGTCGACATCGGACGCGGCCCGGGTCTGGGTGACATCGACGACGACGGCGAGTCGATCACCATCGGCGCGCTCGTCACGCACGAGAAGACGGCGGTGGCGGATGTGCCGGCGGCATTGCGTACCGCCGCCGCCTGGACCGGCGACCGCCAGGTCCGCGCCCGCGGCACGACCTGTGGGGCCGTGGCTCACGCCGACATCGCCGCCGACCAGCCGTCCGCGGTGCTGGCGCTGGGCGGAACCATGGTCGCGCAGGGTCCGAACGGGACCCGGGAGATCGTATCGGATGACTTCTTCGTGGACGCCATGACCTCGGCCCTCCAGCCCGACGAGATCCTCACGGCCATCCGGATCCCCAAGCGCGGCGGAGGTTCGGCCTACGAGAAGTTGGGTCGTCGGGGCGGTCACACCGATTACGCCGTCGCAGGCGCTTCGGCCTGGGTGTCCCGTTCCAACGGCTCGGTGGCCGATGCGAGGGTGGCGCTCACCGGCGTGGGTCTCAAGCCGGAGCTGGCTCGCGGGGTGATGGAGTCGATCATCGGGACGGACGGCAGTGAGTCCGCCGTTGCGGCCGCCGCCGACAGGGCAGCCGAGGGCATCACCGTCCTCGAGGACCTCTATGGGTCGGTGGACTACAAGGCTCACCTCGCCAGGGTGATGGTGCGTAGGGCGTTGACCCAGGCGATCGCCCAGGCGTAGCCACCCCGGTCGGATCAGTCGCCCCGTCCGCCGTCGCGCTCGGCCCTGTTCGGGCGTGGTGCGAGCTCCTCACCGCAGTGAGGGCACGAGTCGGCGTCCAGTTTCCCCGTGTCGACGAATCTCCCGCAACTCAGGCAAGTGGCGTCGAGGAAGCAGGCCGGGTCGCCCATGTCAGCCGGCCGGCGGGTCGTAGTCGACGGGCTTGCCTGCGTTGGCCCAGGCGACGATGCCGCCGCTCAGGTTCCAGACGCGCGTCATGCCGCCCTGGGTGGTGAGGGCATGGACGACGTGGGCTGATCGAGAACCGGTGCGGCATTGCACCACGATGTCGCGGTCGGTGGGCAGATCCTGCCACCACTCGTTGATGATCGCCATCGGTTTGTGGACGGCCCCCGGGATGCGGGCCTCGTCCCATTCCACCGGCTCGCGCACGTCGATGAGGAGCGCACCCGTCTCGAGGCGCTCACTCGCTTGCTCGGCGTCGACCGAGGGAACCTTGGGCTGCCCGAACACAGACCGGAGCCTACCGGGGTGTGGGCTTCACGCCTTCTCCCGGTAACGTGTCGACCATGTTCCCCTCCTCCGTGGAAGAGGTCCTGAGCGCGTTTTCCGATGCCGACTACATCGCCGACCGCAGTCTGGCGGTGTCGGTCCATCTCGCCCTGCAACTCGGCCGCCCGCTGTTCCTGGAGGGTGAGGCCGGGGTCGGCAAGACCGAGGTGGCGAAGGTGCTGGCGTCGATGCTCGGCACGCCGCTCATCCGGCTCCAGTGCTACGAGGGCCTGGACGTCAACCACGCCGTCTACGAGTGGGACTATGCCAGGCAGATGCTGGCTATTCGGCTGGTGGAGTCGAAGGGGCAAGGTGCCCACGCCGAGGTGGCGGACATCATGAGCCGCGAGTACCTCGTGGCCCGGCCCCTGCTGCAGGCGGTGGAGACGCCTGGGCGGCCGGTGCTGCTGATCGACGAACTCGATCGGGCGGACGAGGAGTTCGAGGCGTACCTCCTGGAGATTCTGTCCGACTTCCAGGTCACCGTCCCCGAGATCGGCACGATCCGAGCGGACGAACCGCCGGTGGTGATCCTCACCTCGAATCGCACCCGTGAGATCCACGACGCCCTGAAGCGGCGGTGCATCTATCACTGGGTGGACTATCCCGATCTCGAGCGCGAGGTGGAGATCGTCATGACCCGGGTGCCGGGGATCGAAGAGCGGCTCGCCCGCCAGTTGGCCGCAGCGATGCAGGACCTGCGGGCACTCGACCTGTTCAAGCCGCCAGGAGTGGCGGAGACGATCGACTGGGCGCGTGCCCTCCGGGTGTTGGGCGCTCATCAGTTGGACCGGCAGTCGATCGAAGACACGCTCGGCGTCGTCCTCAAGTACCGAGAGGACGTCGAGTTGGTGACCCGAGAGGGGACGGAGAAGTTCGCCGCTCGCTGACCCTCGGCGCCGGCCTGGCGCTGGCCGTGGTGCTGGTGGTCTCCTCGCCGTCACCGGCCTCGGCCTGGGAGTACGACCTGGCCGAGGTGACCCTCGTCGAGTCCGGGGGACTCTCCGACCGGACGCTCGCCGCACTGGACACCTTCTCGGCGGTCCTGGGCGTGACGCCCACGGTGATGCAATCCGGCACCATCCGGATGTCGGCGGTGTGGCGTCACGACCACGTCGTGCAGTCGTTCGCTCCCGGATTCGCCGTGCCGATGGCGTTCACGGCGGTCGACCCGGTCACGGCGGCGCCGCTGCTGGGCGAGGGTCTCGTCGAAGCGCTCGAGACCGGAATCGTGATGTCCGAACGCACCGCATCCCTACGCGGGGCGGCCGCAGGCGACGTGATCACTGTCGAGTCCTGGGATGGGGGCTTGCACGACCTGTTCGTGTCGGCGGTCCTCCCCGACGAAGCGATCGGATGGAGCGAGCTGATCTTCGGCACCGACACCGCCACTCGGCTCGGTATTCACCGGCCGGCGCGGGCCGTGATGTGGGGCGTCAACGCCACGGTGGTCGAGATGCTCGCCCGTGCCGTCCTGGGCGAGGTCCCGATCCGGGTGTCGGGTGCCGGATCGGCCGGCCCCCCTTCCCTGGATGGGGTGCTGCCGACGGTGCTGATCAAGGAGCGTTTCGGCGAGTTCTCGTTCCGGCCGACCGTTGGGGACGGGATCGAGGTCGACGAGGAATGGTTCGCAGCCAACATCGTCACCGTCGACCTGCCGCGACTGGGCCGTTTCCGGTGCCACCAAACGATGATGCCCTATCTGGAGGGTGCGCTGGCTGAGCTCGAACGCGAAGGACTGGCCGCCGAGATCGACACGACAGACTTCCAACTGGCCGGGGGCTGCTACAACGCCCGACTGGCGCGAGGGGGCGATCTCGACCGCGGCTTCGCGCTGTCCCGTCACGCCTGGGGTGCCGCCATCGACTTCAACCCCTCCCGCAACGGTTTCGGGCGAGGTTCGACTCTCTCCCAGGAGTTCGTGGGCGTGCTGCGGGCATGGGGCTTTGCGTGGGGCGGCAGCTGGCGGGTCCCTGATCCCATGCACTTCGAGTGGCGGCGAGAACCGGTCGAGGCCGCCAGGCGGGACTGCATCACCGTTTCCGCCGACCCGGAGCCCACCGTCGGCGCCACCTCGTGTCGACCCTGATCGACGGCTCCACGGCGCGGCTCGTCGAGTTCGGCAGAGCCCTGCGCGCAGGCGGTATCCCGGTGCCGCCCACCATCGCCCGGGATCTGGTGGCCGCGCTCGAGCACGTTGGCGCCGGCTCTGCGGAGGACGTGTACTGGGCGTTCCGGGGGCTGACGGTGACCGCCCGCGATCAGATCCCGATCTTCGATCGGGTGTTCATCGAGTTCTTCCGGGAGACGGACTGGACGGGTCTCTCGTTCACCCAGGCCACCACACCCCGGACCTGGGCCATCGACCAGGTGGGTGGAGCAGAGGGCGAAGGTGACGGTGACGCCGAAGACGTGTCCGTGGCGGTCGGCGCGAGCGCCGTCGAGCGCCTGGCCGACAAGGACTTCGCCCTCCTCACCCCGGACGAGGAGCAGCGGGTCAAGACGATGATCAACCAGATGCTGTGGAATCCGGCCGTGGTGAGGGCGCGCCGACGGGCACCGGCCACGACCGGTGACGTGCCCGATCTCCGTCGGTCGATGCGGGCTGCGGTCGGTCCGAGTGGGGACATGATGAGACTGTCCATGACGACACGCACCGTTCGAAAGCGGCCTGTCATCGTCATCGCCGACGTCTCAGGGTCGATGGAGCGGTACTCGGAGATGCTCCTGTACTTCGCGCACGCCGCCCGCGAACGGTTCGGGAAACTCGAAGCCTTCGTTTTCTCCACCAGGCTGACGCGGATCACCAGGGAGCTGGCGCGGCGCAAACCGGCAGACGCCATCGCCGCCGTCGCCGATCACGTGCACGACTGGTCGGGTGGGACTCAGATCGGGGAGTCGCTGCGGACCTTCAACCGGGACTGGTCACGGCGGGTGTGCCGGGGATCACCGGTGGCGATCGTCATCTCGGACGGATGGGACCGTGGCGATCCGGAGCTGCTCGCCCGCGAGATGGATCGGCTGCAGAGGACCGTGTATCGAACGGTGTGGCTGAATCCGCTGGCAGGTCGGGAGGGTTACGCACCCGAGACCCAGGGCATGCGAGCAGCACTCCCGTTCGTCGACGACTTCCTGGCGGCGGGCACCCTGCGCGATCTCAGAACCCTGGTCCGACTCCTAGAGTCGGTGGGGACGACCTGAGGAACGTGATGCGTGAGGCACTCGAGACGAGAGACCGCTGGGTGGCGGAGGGGAAATCCGTCGCCGTCGCCACCGTCGCCAAAGTGAGCGGGTCGGCCCCCCGGCCGGTCGGATCCAAGTTCCTCGTCAGCTCCGCCGGGGACATGGAGGGCTCCGTGTCTGGCGGATGTGTCGAGAACGACGTGTTCCTCCACGCCCAACAGGTCCTCGAGTCCGGTCGGCCGAAGGTCGTGACGTACGGCATCGCCGACGATGACGCCTTCGAAGTCGGTCTCGCCTGCGGCGGGAGCATCGCCGTCGTGATCGAACCGTGGTGAACGAAGTCCTCGACGCCGTCCGTCGGCTCGTCGAGACGGAACGGTCGGGCGCCAAGATCACCGTGATCAGCGGGACCGAGCCGGGTGCTACCGCCGTTCTGGATCGCGAGGACGGCATCGTCACCGGTTCGGTCCCCCGCATCGACTTGGTGGAGGCGGACGCTCGCACACTGGTGGACCGGGAACAGTCGGCGACGCTCCGCTACGACGACGACCTCGAGGTGTTCGTCGACGTCGTGGCCCCCCGGCCGCGCCTGCTGGTCTTCGGCGCCGTCCACATCGCCCAGGAGCTGGCGGTGATCGCGGGGCGGCTCGGGTATCACGTGACCGTGTCAGACGCCAGGGCGGCCTTCACGACCCGCGAGCGCTTCCCCGGTGTCGATCGTCTCCTGGTCGGGTGGCCGGGGGAGCTGGCCGAGCAGCTCGAGTTCGACCGGCGGACGTTCGTGGTGGTTCTCAGCCACGATGCCCGTTTCGAGGATCCGCTGTGGCCGTTGGTCCACGGTGCACCTGTGCGGTACATCGGGGCGATGGGTAGCCGCAGGACGGCAGCTGCCCGTCGTACCCGCCTGGCTGAGGCCGGGTGGAGCGAGGAGGAACTGAGCCGGATTCACGGCCCGATCGGCATCGACATCGGTGCCGAGTCACCCGGTGAGGTGGCGGTCTCGATCCTGGCGGAGATGACGGCCGTGCGGTACGGCGCACACGTGGAGCCGCAACTGATCGGTGTTCCGCAGCGACTCGGGAAGGGCGCGTGATCGCCGCGGTGGTCCTCGCGGCCGGAGGCTCCAGCAGGCTGGGACGACCCAAACAGCTCGAGCGGTGGGGTCCCGGCACCCTGCTCGGGCACGTGCTCGACCAGGTCCG
Organism: Acidimicrobiia bacterium; assembly: GCA_035460965.1. Lineage (GTDB taxonomy): Bacteria > Actinomycetota > Acidimicrobiia > Spongiisociales > ZC4RG35 > DATHWB01. Next base: position 775 of record DATHWB010000110.1, on the reverse strand, counting down.
CCGTTTCCCGGTCGACGAGACATGGGTGGTGCTCGGGGCGGGGGCCGAGGCGGTGATGGAGACGGTCGATCTCTCGGACTTCGGCATCGTCGAGAACCCGGAGTGGGAGGAAGGTCTCGCCGCTTCCCTGCGGGTGGGGCTCGATGCTCTCACCCGCCTCTCGAAGGCGGAAGCGGCCTTCATCGTCCTCGGAGACCAGCCGGACATTCCGGCCGAGGTGCCGGACAAGCTGGTCGAGGCCTGGCGTCGCAGCCGATCGCTGGCCGTCGTGCCGAAGTATCGGTACACGTGGGGGAACCCCGTGCTCGTCGCCCGCGAGCTGTGGCCGCGCCTGATGTCACTGTCCGGTGACGAGGGAGCCCGCCGACTGCTGCAGGCCCATCCCGAATGGGTGGAGGAAGTGTGGATCGAGTCGCTACCCCCTCGCGACGTCGACACCCAGCGAGACGTCGAGGAACTCCGCCCCCGCCGCAGCTGAAGCAGTTTGATTGTGCAGGGGGCGCGAGCCCCCCGGCACCCCCAGCGCTCGATCCCTCTCGGGATCATCGCATTTCGCGTCTTGGGGTTCTTCCACGGGTTTGTCCCCCTCGCGACGCCGGAGGCGTCGTGTTGGGGGGACCGGCCCGGCGAAGCCGGGCCGAGGGGGCAGTGAGCGAAGCGAACTCGTGAACCAGCTTGATTGTGCAGGGGGCGCGAGCCCCCCGGCACCCCCCAGCGCTTGATCCCTCTCGGGATCGTCGCATCTGGCGTCTCGGGGTTCTTCCACGGGTTTGTC
>DATHWB010000109.1:0-8750 GCA_035460965.1 Acidimicrobiia bacterium | reverse complement strand
TCGTCGGTCAGCGGCCGGGCATCGGCGATGAACTGCTCGAGGTCGGGGCCGAGCAGGATCTCCACTTCGACGTCGTACCCCCGGGCGGCGGCGGTGAGTTCAGCCCGGTCGAACGGCAAGTGCGACGCAGCCACGACGATGTTTCCTCCGGTCTCGAAGCGTTCGGCGGCACCGATCACGGCGACGTGTTCCCACTGCCCGCGCAACGTGAGAGCCATCGCTCGAACGAACCGCAACTCGGGGCCGTCGATGACGTTGGCGGTGTACACGCCGTCCGTCCGGAGCACCCGGTCGATGTCCGCCACGAATTCGGCGGTGGTGAGGTGCCACGGGACGGCCCGCCCGCCGAAGGCGTCGCCGACGACCACATCGGCGCTGTCGGTATCGAGGGTTCGCATCGACGCCCTGCCGTCCCCGAGGAGGAGTGTCGTCGGCACACCAGGAGGGGGAGGTAGCCGCGCTTCGATGATGGCCGGAAGGTCCGGGTCAACCTCCAGCACGGTCGATTTCGATCCTGGACGCGCGGCATCGACCCAGCCGGGGAGCGTGTACGCGCCGCCTCCGAGGAACGTGACGTCGATGGGGCCTTCGGTGGTCGCCTCCATCACTGCCGCCAGGATGCGGGTGTACACGAACTCCAGGTGTGTCGGATCATCGAGGGCGACGTAGGAGTGGGACAGGTCGTCCAGTACCAGGCGGACACCGTCGGGTCGCGCCGCGTCCTCCTGCACCCTCACGCAGTAGTACCGGGTCTCGTGGTCGCATTGGTCGCCGGCCCACACTGCCACCGCACCTCCGATCACGAGGCCGTTGAGCACGACCACCAGGCCAGTGACGGTTCGCACCCGCAACCCTGTTCCGGCGAGGACGGCCAGCGCCCCGGTTCCGACGATGATGAGCGTCGTACCAAGCATCGGTACCAGGACGAATCCCGTGGCGAGCGAGCCCGTTATCGCCCCTGCGGTGCCGACGGCGGAGTATCGGCCGACCGTGGAGCCGGTCTCGGCGAGATCCGACAGCGACAGCCTGACGACGGCGGGGGAGACGGCACTGAGGAACGCGGACGGTGCGAAGAGGGCGAGGGTCGAAACGACGACCAGACCGACGTTGCCCACACCGACGATCCCGGGCCCTATCACCGCGACGAGGGGCACGATGGCCAGCGTCAGTGCTCCTCCGAGCAGCAACTCCGTGCCGATCAGTCGAGGGAGATCGGCGGATCGGTCGGCGATGCGCCCGCCTGTCCAGGTACCGAACGAGATCCCGGCGAGGACCACGGTGACGATCGCCGTGAACGTCTCCAAGGACTGGCCGACGTACGGCGCCAGGAGCCGGATGGCGGCGAGTTCCACCACGAGCACTGCCGCCGACGCCCCGAACACGATGGCGGACGCGAGGCGTTGGCTCATGCTCGCCGCAGTTCCCGCTCCTTGGCGAGCCCGTAGACACCGATGACGAGGGCCACCCCCATCAGCGCCACCCCCCACAGGAACACATCTCGCAAGGCTGCCACCTGAGCCGCACCGGGTGCGGAGCTGGCGTCGCCGGCGTACTGCGGTCCAGCGATCGAGGCGACCCGACTCGCCCACAGGGACCCGACCGCCGAGATCCCCGTCACCTGCCCCAGCAATCGAGTGATGGTGAGCACACCGGCGCCGAGGCCGGCGTACTCACGGGGCATCGAGCCCATGATGGCGCTGTTGTTGGGGCTCTGGAACGTGCCCATCCCGAGACCCAACGGGACCGTGATCAACACGTACTGCCACCACCGGGTCGAGTCGGTCAGCGCTTGGAATCCCAGGAAAGCGATCGTGACGATGACCAGCCCCGACACCGTCAATTTGCGGATCCCGATCCGGTCGGAGAGCGCTCCGGCCATCGGCGCCACGATTCCGATCGTGAGCGGCATCGCTCCGAGCAGCAGGCCCACGGTGCGGATGTCGTACCCGAGCACCCCCTCCAGATAGAAGGGCATCAAGAACACGAGAGGCGCGACCAGCGTGAACATCATGAACCCGGTGGCCACGCTGACCGAGAGCATGGGATTTCGGAACAGGTCCAGTCGGATCATCGGCGACGGAGCCCGGCGCTCCACGAGGATCCAGACGGTGAAGAGGACTGCCGCCATCGCGAACAGCGTCAAGTTGAGCGAGTCCGTGAAGCCGGCTTCCTGCCCACGGGTCACCGCATAGGAGAACGAGAGCAGGGCTCCACTGAGAAGCAGCATTCCGGGAAGGTCGATGCGCTGATTCGGCACCGGTGGCGTGTTCGGGACGTGCCGGATCGCCAGCAGGACGCCGACGACGCCGACGGGGATGTTGACCAGGAAGATCGATCGCCAGTCGTAGAAGGAGATGAGTACCCCGCCGACGGCGGGACCGGTGATGATCCCGATCGACACGAAGGTGCCGATGAATCCGAGGGCCTTGCCCCGTTCCGAGGCGGGGAACGCCTCCGTGAGGATTGCCGCACCGAGGGAGATGATCATGACCGCCCCGATGGCTTGCAGGATCCGGAAGCCGACGAGCATGGCGACGCTGGTGGAGAGGCCACACAGCGCCGAGGCGATCGTGAAGAGCGCGAAGCCCGACGTGTAGATGCGCTTCTTGCCGACGATGTCACCCAGACGGCCGGTGCCGAGAGTCAGGGTCGCCATCACGAGCACGTACGCGAGGGGCACCCACTGGATCGCCCGGAACGTCGTATCGAACTCGTGGGTGATCGTGGGAAGGGCAACGTTGACGATCGAGGAGCCGATCGTGGCGAGGAGGACACCCGACCCGACGGTGGCGAGAACCATCCACTTCTTGGAGAAGTCGACGGTGACGGGTGGGGCGGCGGGCACGATCCGCCGCAGGCTACCGGTGGGGTGACCGCGGTCCGATTCCGCTCAGAGGTCGGAGATCGGCGGTGCGAGGAGCGGCGGTTCGACGCCCCCGACCGGCACCGTTCGGGTGGCGTCCAGCCGAGCGGCCACCCGCCAGAACATCAGTGCAGCGATCCCCAGCAGGATGCCGCCTCCGGCGAGGGTCCGCTGCACGCCGAAGACCGCCGCCAGCACGGGAGCGACGGTCAGCGGGATGAGCTTTCCTCCCTCGGCCAACATCTGAGAGACGCCCATCACCCTCCCGACCATCGCCCGGGGAGAGTTGACGTGCAGCATGGTGCGGACGATCGGGACGAACACCCCGATCACCACCGCCCAGATGAAGCCTGCCGCCACGACGACCGCCAGTCGGTCCGTCCCCACGTACATGAGCGCTCCGACGCCGTTGAAGGACACCAGCAACAGCACGGCACGAGCCGAACGGGACACCCCCGGGAGACGACCCACCAGCCAGGTTCCGATCACGAGGCCGATCCCGAACACCGTGTTCACGAAGCCGATCGTCTCGGGAGGTTCTCCGAGGACGTCCCGGAAGAACAGGGGTTCCAGCGCCGAGAACAGGCCGAACATGGTCCACACCGATGCGCCGGCCAGCAGGTAGAACCGGAGGCGGTTATGGGTGAGGGCGAAGCGGATGCCCTCGCGCAACTCGTGCAAGGACGAGCCTCTGGCCGCGACTTCGGCGGGGTCCTCGCGGCGGATACGGACACCGAAGATCACCGCCATCGCCACCAGCGACGTCATTGCATCGAACACGAAGATGGCGTCGATGCTGACCCACTTGGCGAGCGCGCCACCGATCGCCGTGCCGGTGATCAGGGCTGCCATGGACGACATCTCGACGAGGGAGTTCATCTTCGCCAGTCGGATCGGATCGGCGGTGAGGAACGGAGGGAACGAGGCGATCGACGTCGTGGTCGGCGCCGTCACCAGGCCGAGGAGCGCGGCGAGGGCGACGAGCGTGCCGAGGCTGTCCGCGAAGATCAGCGACAGGACGGTCGGCACGAACACGATCTCCGAGGCGATCAGGACCCTGCGAGGGTCGAAGCGGTCGATGAGGAGACCGGCCAGAGCCGAGCCGACCAGGCCCGAGATCCCCAGCGCCGCGATCACCAGCGCGATCTCGCCCGCCGTCCCGTCGAAGTCGTAGGCGGCCTTCCCCCAGATACCCACGAAGAACGCGGCCTCCGCCCCGGAACGGGAGACGAATCGGGCGAGCGCCACCCGGAGCGCGTTTCGGTCCGCGAGCACGAGGCCGGCAGTGTCGCACGCCGATCGAGCCCTTGGCGTCCTGGACTTGGAGCGGCTCTACGCTGCGCTGATGCGACGAGCGGTACGAGCGGCGCGACAGGGTGAACAGGTCTTCGGCGTGATCACCCCGTCGCAGTCCCGATTCACGGTGGAGGCGGGTGCATACGACCGTCCGGGCCAGGCGGCGGGACCGTCGCCGATGGAGTTGATGCTGGCATCGCTCGCGACCTGTGCCGGGGCGACGCTGGAGACGGTGATCGCCAGGATGCGGTTCGCGTTGGCGGGGCTCAACGTGGTCGCGGAGGCGGAGCGGGCCGAGCGGCCACCGCGTGTGTACACGTCGATCGATCTCGAGTTCCACGTGGCATCGGAGGCGCCCGAAGAGCGGGTGAGACACGCACTCGAGGTCACGGAGAAGACCTGTTCGGCGTCGGCGATGCTGGGTCGCGTCACTGACATCTCCACCCGGCTCGTCCACGTGCGTCGGGTTCCGGCGGGTGACACCCTCGCTCTCCGCCAACGCGTGCTTCGTCCCCACCAGACGATCGCGGAACTCGCAGTGGAGAGCGAGAGCCCGGGAGCCGTCTGGTACGCGGCAATGGATGGCGGCAACGTCGTCGGCACCGTCGGTGTGCTTCCCGAGGAGTCGCCTGATTCGCCGGCCGTCACCCCGATGCGTCTACGGGCGATGGCCACCGCCGACGAGATGCGAGGACGCGGCCTGGGGTCGGTGATCCTCTCGGCCGTCCTCGATCACGCCCGTCGCCAGTCGTCTGACCTGCTGTGGTGCGCGGCGCGGGCGTCGGCGGTCGCCTTCTATCGTCGGGCGGGCTTCCGGCCGACATCGGAGCCTTTCGACGTTCCCCACATCGGGCCGCACGTGAGGATGGCCCTCGTTCCGTGAGCGGTCTGCCGGGCCACGAGATTCGGCGCCTCCGGGCCGTGGCTCCCGACGAGGCCGGGCTCGCTTCCTTGGTTGCCCGCCGGCTGGCCGGTGAGCCACTGCAGTACCTGGAAGGGACCGCCCCGTTCGGTCCTTTCGATCTCCTCGTAGACGAGCGTGTCCTGATTCCCCGCCCGGAGACCGAGCGGCTGTGGGAACTCGCCAGCGGACTCGTGACCGCACCGCGGGTCGTGGTCGACCTCTGCACGGGGTCGGGGGCACTGGCGATCGGGTTGGCGTCCGATCACCCGGAAGCCCGGGTGATCGGAACCGACGTGTCGGAAGCCGCGCTGGAGGTGGCGCGAATCAACGGCGCCGCACTGGCGCCGGGGGTGGAGTGGCGACTCGGCGACCTCTTCGATGCCCTCCCCGCCGAACTCATCGGAAGCATCGATCTGCTCGTGTCCAATCCGCCGTACGTGGCGGCCATCGAGTGGACCCGGCTTCCAGAGGATGTCCGGCGGGAGCCGCGCACCGCGCTGGTGGCCGGACCTTCGGGCCTGGAGGTGATCCGGCGCATCGCCACGGAGTCGAGCGCTTGGTTGGCGCCGGGAGGCGTCGTGGTCTGCGAGATCGGCGAGACGCAGGCCGCCGACGTCGTCTCGATGTTCGACCGGCCGGTGCGGGTCGTTCAGGATCTGGCGGGCCGGGATCGTTACGTCGTGGCAGGCACGTAGGACACCCACACGTCGGCGACGTTGGTGCCGGTCGGTCCGGTGCGGATCAACGACCCTGCGGCGTCGAGGGCGGAGTGGGAGTCGCAGCGAGCGAGCGAGTCCCGCGCGTCCACGCCCGCTGCTGCCAGCGCGTCGAGGGTGGTGCCGTCGACGATCGCCCCTGCGGCATCGGTGGGTCCGTCCACGCCATCCGTACCCAGGGCGCCGAACACGTCGGCTCGCCCGGAGATCGCGATCGCGGCCGCCAGCGCGCCGTGCTGATTGCGGCCGCCGATGCCGTCCCCGGTGACCACGACCGTCGTCTCGCCCGTTCCGATCGTGAGTCCGCTCATCGCCACCATCCGTCTGGCCATTCGCGCGGCATCACCCTCCAGGCGAATGGGACGGGAGGTACCCAGCCCGGACCTGGCCAACCGGTGCGAGACCTCGGCATAGGCGGTGTGGCGGTCCGCGACGACGACAGTCGTCTCGTTGCGTCGGCGGGGACCTGCGGTGGCGAGAGCGGTGTGCACCGCCCGGGGCACGGGGCGGCCGAGTCGACGTTCCACGACGGCCAGCGCCTGGAGCGGATCCGAGTCGTCGTGAAGCGTCGGTCCCGAAGCCACCAGGGAGGGGGGACCGTCGGAGACATCGCTGATGACGAGGGTCGTCACCGGCACTCGGGAACGGCCGCTGAGACCTCCGTTCTTGATGTCGGAGAGGTGGCGTCGGACCAGGTTCATCTCGTCGATGGGCGTGCCGGCGCGGAGGAGGCGGTCGGTCAGCTCGCCCAGGTCGGTGATGTCGAGGGGGCGCTTCGGGACCTCCGCCATCGCCGAGCCCCCGCCGGACACGAGCACCAGGAGGTGTTCGTGGTCGTTTGCCGCTGCGATCCGAAGTGCCGCTCGCCCTGCCTCCTCCGAGGCGATGTCGGGAATGGGATGCGATCCGACGTGGATCTCCAAGTCGCCGAGGGGTGCCGGGTCGGGCGCCACGACCACCCCGGCTATCACCCTCCCGCCGAGCACCTCGAGTGCTGCCTCCGTCATCGGCCGAGCCGCTTTGCCGATCGCCACGATGGCGACCGTGTCGCCGAGCGGAAGTCGTCGCAGCTCACGGACGGTGCGCTCGTGGGGGTCGAGGGCGCCGGGCAGCGCTCGAAGGGCGAACTCGATGATCTCCCGAGCGTTCCCGGCAGTGGTCCCGGGGTGGCCGCTCACGATCGCGCTCGGCCGGATCGATCACCCGGCATGTCGTCCCTCTCGATTCACGGCGGGGACCCTAAACCGGTGGAGAGGTAGGGAGCCGACCTCCGAGGTCGGCTCCCTGGGGTCAGCAGCAGGCGGCTGCGGCGGGCTCCGCCGACGAGCAACAGCCATCGGAGGAACTCGACATCGTCTGGCTGTCCTCGAGCACCGTGTAGAACTCCCATCCCGCCCCGTCGGGGTCGGTGATCCACACCTTGTCCTGCTTGGCGTAGCAGCACTCGACGCCCTGTTCCTCGAAGGTGGTGAACCCGTCGTCGACGAATCGCCTCGTGGCCTCGTTGACCTCGCTCGTCGATTCCACCTCGACTCCGAGGTGGTTGAGGGTGCCGCCCTCGTCGTTCTGGATCAGGACGAGCTTGAGTGGCGGCTCGGCGATGGCGAAGTTGGCGTATCCGGGTCGCCGCTTGTTGACGGGGGTGCCGAAGACCTTCTCGTAGAAGGCCACGGCGGCGTCCACATCGGTCACGTTGAGTGCCAACTGGACTCGTGACATCGGTCGCTCCTTGTCTCGGTCGGTCGTTCATTCATCGACGACCATCGATGGATGGACATTGCCATATCCATCGATGTCTGTCAATATCTACGACGATGGAGTCACTCACCACCAGTGCCTGTTGCACGCCGATCGCAGCCGGACTGTCACCGTCCCAGGCCGAGGACCTGGCGGCGACGCTCAAGGTGTTGGCCGACCCGGCGCGCATAAGGATCGTCTCGATGCTGGCCACGGTCGCCGATGGCGAGGTCTGCGTGTGCGACCTCACCGACCCGCTCGACCTCAGTCAGCCGACGGTCAGCCACCACATGAAGCAATTGCGTGAGGCGGGTTTCGTCGAGTCCGAGCGACGCGGCAAGTGGGTCTACCACCGACTCGTCCCCGATCGCCTCGCCGAAGTCCGCCAGGCCCTCACCCCCTCGGACGCGTTTCTTAGCGAACCAGCGCGTCATTCCTGACGCGTTCGGACGGACAAAACCGGGTGTGGCCGAGGTGGACCGGAGGTCGTGTACTGTCTCGGCGGCTGCACACGACCGCCCGTCGGTCGCAACCGAACCCGTGACCGTTGGCTGGACGCACGATCCGGTGCGTCTCTCTGAAGTTGGAGACGGCTCTCCTTGCACAACTCGAGCGTCCGTGACGTGGATCCTCAACGGTTCGAACGTGCAAACCCTGGCGGCCTAGACCTTCGGTCCAACGATGGTGCCGTGAGGGGCTGAGTGAGTCCGCTGGGCCGCCTTCGCTGGTCCGTCGCTCCGGCCGGGGCGTCGGAGGTGGAGCGACGCAACTTCCGATATGTCCAGATCGATGCGCTCGGGATCGGCATGGCGAACGTGGCCACGCTCTTCCTCCCGGTGTTCCTGACCCGTCTCGGCGCCACCAACTTCCAGATCGGTCTCCTGACCTCGATGCCCGCGGCGACCGGACTGGTCCTGGCGATCATCGTCGGCAACTTCCTCCAGCGGCGTCGCAACATCGTCCCCTGGTTCAGTGCCAGTCGCGCGCTGGTCGTGTCGTGCTTCGCCGCCACCGGCCTCGCTCCCTGGGTGGTGCCGGAGGACGTCCTCGTGCAGACGATCCTGATCATCTGGGCGCTGGCCACCCTCCCTCAGACGGCCGTCGCCATCGCGTTCTCGGTGGTGATGAACGCAGTGGCCGGACCGTCGTATCGCTACGACCTCATGAGTCGCCGCTGGTCGATCCTCGGACTGGTGACAGCCGTCGCCGTCGTCGTGGTCGGACAGGTGCTGGA
>DATHWB010000108.1:0-9426 GCA_035460965.1 Acidimicrobiia bacterium | reverse complement strand
GCCTCGTCGGTTCGGCGCCAAGGGACCCTCCCCTTCGTAGAGGGAGCCGAACCGAACATCCGGACGGCCGATCTCGAACAGCTGGGCATCCGGCACCTCGTGTCGGAGTTCACGACCTACCACCCGTGCTGTCAGAACCGGGTGACCAACATCCAGCTGATGGCTGACATCATCGACGGCGCCATCGTGATGCCGGGGGGAACGTTCGCCGTCAACGAGTACGTGGGAGAGCGGACCGAGGAGCGAGGGTTCCTCGAGGACGGAACGATCATCCGGGGCGAACTGGTACCGACAGTGGGTGGTGGCGTGTCCCAGTTCGCCACCACGATGTACAACGCCATCTTCTGGGGCGGATACCAGGACGTCACCCATCGCCCTCACACCTTCTACTTCAGCCGCTACCCGGAGGGCATCGAGGCGACCATCTCGTGGCAGCAGCCGGAGCTGGCGTTCCGCAACGACACCGACAGCGCCGTTTGGATCCGGACGGCGCACACGGACACGTCGATCACCGTGAAGTTCTACGGGTCGAACGACGGGCGGGTGATCGTCGGCGACCACGACAACGGCACCACCGAGATCCGGGTGATTCGCGAGGGCGGGCCCGACGCCAGGCGGGTGCGGGCTGAGGTCAGTGAGCGTTCCAACTTCACGGAGCCGACGATCGAGTATCGGGCCAACCCCGAGTTGGAGGTCGAGCAGACCAGGCGGGTTCAGTCCCCCTCGCAGGGATGGACCGTGACGGTCAAGCGCTTCATCGAACGTGCCGGAACCACCCACGAAGAGCAGTGGACGGTTCGGTATCTGGCGCGCCGGGAGATCCTGGAGGTGCACCCGTGCATGGTCCCGGGCGCCGGGGTCGAGTGTCCGGAACCGACGACCACGACCACCTTCCCCGAGGAGACCACGACCACCGCCCCGCCCGAGGGTTGAGGGTCGACCGCCTCATACCCTGGGTTCGCCACCACAACCAGTGTGTTCGCGAACCCAGGGTACGCCAGGGGATCAGCCGGTCGCGTCGTCCGGGTAGACCCGGAAGAACTCCGCAACCAGTCCGGCGACCCCGGCCACCGATTCGTCGTCCCAACCGGCGAACCGCCGGAGCGACACCTGATTGGACATGACGAAGACGTGGTCGATGCCAGAGTCGTGCTCGAAGATGCGGACGGCCAGACGCCCGGGAAACGTGGTCGACCGGCGAGCGGCCTCGATCCCGCCGAACGCCTCCCCGTCCTGACCGGCCAAGGTGCGGTCGGTGTCGATCATCAACACCTTCCCGATCAGGGTGGTGCGGTTGATTTCGATGGTCTGGCCCACAGTGTCTCCAATCGAGTCGGCGGGATCCTACCCGTCGGCCGAACCGCCACCGCCACTCCCTGGCGGACCCCCGACCTCTGGACTCTCCCGCCCCGATTTCTGTGACGGTGCGCCGCGATCCCGCTCGCCGATCACGTGGACCTTCATCAGGTTGGTGGTCGCCTGGAGGTTGGGCGGGATCCCGGCCACCATCACCACCGGCGAGCCACGCTCGCAGATGCCTTCCTTCTCCAGGAACTTCTCGGCGGCGGCGATCATCACGTCCGTGTAGTCCCGCCGTCCGAACGGGAAGGGCTGAACTCCCCGATACAGGGCCATCCGCGCCAGGGTCGAGTCGACGGGCGTGAATCCGACGATGCGGCCGGCGGGTCGGTACTTGGACAGCAACCGAGCCGTGTTGCCCGACTCGGTGAACGCCACGATCGTGTCGATCCCGAGGTCCGCTGCGGCCCGGACGGCGGAGCGCGCCACCGCAGAGGCGATCGAGCCGCCGAAGAAGTCGACGTCCAGTGTCTCGACCTTCTCCGACTCGAGGCCCCTTTCGACCTCGGCACAGATCGTTCCCATCACCTTGACCGACTCGACCGGAAAGTCGCCGACGGCGGTCTCGGCACTCAACATCACCGCGTCGGTGCCGTTCTGCACGGCCGTGGCGACATCGGTCACCTCCGCCCGGGTCGGCCGCGGGGACTTGGTCATCGACTCCAGCATCTCGGTGGCCGTGATCGACACCAGACCGGCGGCATTGGTGCGCCTGATGATGTCCGCCTGAATCAACGGAATGCGTTCCAGCGGGAGTTGCACGCCCAGATCCCCCCTGGCCACCATCGCGCCCGCCGCTTCGGTCAGGATGTCGTCGAGGTTCTGATACGCCACCGCCAGTTCGATCTTGGCGATCACGGGAGTACCACCGGCCAACTCGCGGATCTGGCGGATGTCGCTCCCGGTCCGAACGAACGAAGCGGCCACGTAGTCGACCCCGATCTCCTGGCCGAAGTCGAGGTCCCGCCTGTCCTTCTCGGTGATGGCCGGTACCCGCAGGTTCGTGTCCGGGAACGCCACCCCCTTGCCGTCACCCAGTTCCCCGCCCTGCACCACCCGAGCGACGACGTGGTCGGACTCGACTCCCTCGACCACGAGATGGATGAGCCCATCGGCGAGCAGCACACGCTCCCCCGGCTCGAGGTCCTCGAGCAGATGGTCGTAGTCGATGTACACCCGTCCCGGGTCCTCGGAGTGGTGGCGCCCCATCACCAGCTGCAGAACGGCCCCAGTGGGAATCGTGACCCGGCCACCCGGAAACGCTCCGACGCGGAGCTTCGGGCCCTGGATGTCCTGGAGGATGGCCACGACCCGCCCTTCAGCGGCGGCCGCCTCCCGCACGAAGCGGGCGAGATCGGCATGGAGCGCGTGGTCACCGTGGGAGAAGTTCAGGCGGGCGACGTCCATCCCCGCCGCCACCAGCGCCCGAACGGACTCCGGGTCGGAGACTGCGGGGCCGAGCGTGGCCACGATCTTCGTGAGGCGTTCCATCGACGGGAACGCTAGCCCACCCGCGTAAGCGCTTTCAGACGCGGGGGACGATGGCGTCGGCCGCCGCCAGGCGCCCGCGATCGAACATCCCCCGATCGACGGCGACGACCCGGCAGCCGGCAGCCTTGGCTGCGGCGATCCCCGTGGGACTGTCCTCCAGGACCAGACAGCGCGCCGGCGGGGTCCCGACCCGGGCGGCAGCGGCCAGGTAGAGGTCCGGGGCGGGTTTGGGCGAGGGAACCTCGTCGGCGGTGACCGACACGGGCAGCAGTCGTGCCAGGTCTACGGCAGTGAGGAGGACGTCCAGCCGCCAGCGCAGACCGTTGGTGGCGACGGCGACCGGAACGGCAGCCTCCTCCAGCGCCTCCACTCTCTGTAGGGCGTCGGCGAAACCGGATGCCCGGTGCGCCATCCGCTCGAAGTGAGCTCGGGCTTCGTCCTCGAGTCGCTCCGGTCCCACGCCCACCAGCGGCGAGTACCGCACGGCGACCATCGTTTCGGTCCCTCCGACCGATTCGGCGAACTCGCGTTCTCCGAGCTCGTAGCCGTACTGGCGGAGTGTGAGCGACCATGCAACGAAGGACACCGGTTCGGAATCCACCAGCACCCCGTCGCAGTCGAACAGGACGGCGTCCGCCTCGAATCCGTACAGGTTCATCCCAGCCGCTGGCGAAGCAGGTCGTTGACGGCCTTCGGGTCTGCCTTCCCCTGGGTGGCCCGCATGACCTGTCCGACGAGGAAGCCGACGACCTTCTGCTCGCCTCCTCGATAGCGTTCGACGGCGTCCGGATTGGCTTCCAGCACTTCGGCGACGGCTGCCTCGATGGCGTCGGTGTCCCTGATCTGGATGAGGTCCCGTGTCTCCGCCACCTGGCGCGGGTCCCCTTCGCCGCGCATGACGCCGTCGAGAACGTCCTTGGCGGCGGATGCGGACACGATTCCCTCCGACACCATCGCCGCCAGCTCCGCCAGCTGTGCTCCCGTCATCGGAAGCTGGACCGCCTCCTCGCGCCGCATCCACCCGGTCACCTCCCCGGTCACCCAGTTGGCGGCGACTCGCGGCTGTGCACCTGCCGCCACCGCTCCGTCGTAGAGCGCGCGCATGGACACCTCGGCGTCGGCGAGCACCGTCGCCACCTGCGGGTCGACGCCCGCATCGACGTACCGCTGCCGCCGCGTGGCCGGGAGCTCCGGCAGCGTGGCGGCGATCCGATCCCGCCATGCCCGGTCGATGACGATGGGGGTCAGGTCGGGCTCGGTGAAGTAGCGGTAGTCGGAGCTGCCTTCCTTGGTGCGCATGCCATGGGTGACTCCGGCTTCCTCCTCCCAGTGACGAGTCTCCTGCACGATCCTGCCGCCTGCCGAGAGTTCATCCGCCTGCCGCCGGATCTCGAAGGCCACCGCCCGTTCGAGGGACCGGAACGAGTTCATGTTCTTGACCTCAACCTTGGTCCCGTACTCCGTCGTTCCGTTCGGACGGATCGAGACGTTGGCGTCGAACCGGATCGAACCCTCTTCCAACCGGGCGTCGGACACGCCGAGTTCGGCGACCACCGCGCGGAGCTGCTGGGCGTAGGCCTTGGCCTGGGCAGGCGAGCGGATGTCGGGTTTCGACACGATCTCGACGAGCGGCACGCCGGAACGGTTGAAGTCCAGCAGCGTCTCGGTTGCGGAGTGGATGCGACCGCCGTCACCGACGTGGATCGACTTGCCGGTGTCCTCCTCCTGGTGCGCTCGCTCGATACCGACTCGAACGGAGTCGCCGTCGACGTCCACGTCGAGCCACCCGTCGTGGCAGACCGGGATGTCGAACTGGGAGATCTGGTAGTTCTTGGGGAGGTCGGCGTAGAAGTAGTTCTTCCGATGGAAGACCGACTGCTCGCTGACCGTGCAGTTGAGCGCCAGTCCGATCAGCGCGATCCACTCGATGGCCTGCCGGTTTGGCACCGGCATGGCACCCGGCAGCCCCAGACAGGTGGGGCAGATGTCGACGTTCGGCTCTTGTCCGAAGGCCACCCGGCATCCGCAGAACATCTTGGACTCGGTCCGCAGCTCGACGTGCACCTCGATCCCGATGACCGGTTCCCAACCGGATGGCGGTGCCCAGCTCATGCCGACGCTCCAGCCATCGCCGGGCGGGCGGAGAATCCGGCCAGTCGCTCGACCTCGGCCGCCACCCGGAACATCGTCGGCTCCCCCAGGGCGGGGGCCATGATCTGAAACCCGATGGGAAGCCCATTCGAATCGAGGGCGATCGGGACACTCATCGCCGGGTGGCCCGCCAGGTTGGCGGGGATGTTGCAGATGTCCGAGAGGTACATCGCCAACGGGTCGGATGTCTTCGCCTCGAGCTCGAACGCCACCGTCGGACTCGTGGGCGACACGAGGGCGTCGACCTCCTCGTAGGCAGCGGCGAACTCCCGCTTGACCAGCGTTCGCACCTTCTGCGCCTGTCCGTAGAAGGCGTCGTAGTACCCGGCGGAGAGCGCGTACGTCCCGAGCAGGATCCGGCGGGTCACCTCAGGACCGAAACCCTCGGCGCGTGTCCGCGCCATCATCTCTTCCGCCGTCGCCCCTGCCACCCGCAACCCGTACCGGATCCCGTCGAATCGGGCCAGGTTGGCCGACGCCTCCGCCGGTGCGATCAGGTAGTAGGTCGAGAGCGCCACGTCGCACGTCGGGATCGACACGTCGACGATCTCGGCACCGGCGTCCGAGAGGGCGTCCAGCGTCGCCCGGGAGGCCGATCTCACATCGGGCTCGAACCCCTCACCGTCCAGTTCCCGGACGACACCGATCCTCATGCCGGCGACTCCAGCCTCGAGTCGTGACGACGGATCGGGGTAGTCGCCCCGCCAGGAGGTGGCGTCGAGGGGATCGTGACCCGAGATCACGCCGAGGACCGACGCCGCGTCGGCGACGGTGCGAGTGAACGGTCCGATCTGATCGAGGGAGGATCCGAACGCGATCAAGCCGTAGCGGGACACCAATCCGTAGGTGGGCTTGACCCCGACGACGCCGCACAGGGAGGCGGGCTGACGGATCGACCCGCCGGTGTCGGAACCGAGGGCGGCGAGCGCCGAGCCGACCGCCACCGTCGCGGCGGAACCGCCCGACGATCCACCCGGGACCCTGGCGGGATCCCAGGGGTTCCTGGTCGGACCGTAGGCCGAGTTCTCCGTCGACGAGCCCATGGCGAACTCGTCAAGATTGGTCTTCCCGGTCACCACCGCACCGGCCTGTCTCAGACGGGCTACGACCGTTGCGTCGTACGGAGGCTGATACCCGGCGAGGATCTGGGACGAACAGGTCGTCTCGAGCCCGCGGGTGCACAGGTTGTCCTTGAGCGCGATCGGGATGCCGTCGAGAGGCCCGAGCGGCGCTCCCGTGGCGAAGCGCTCGTCCGATTGGGCGGCGGCGGTTCGAGCCCGGTCGGAGTCGAGCGTGAGATAGCCGTGGATCTCGGCCTCCGTCATCGATGCCCGTTCGAGCACCTGCTCGAGCACATCGGAGGGCCGCAGCGCTCCGGAGCGGAACGCGGCAGCGGCGGAGCCGATCGTCAGGTCGTCATCGCTCACCGAGTCACTCCTGATCGAGCGCGGGTGGCACGACGAAGTATCCGTCTCGCGCCTCCGGGGCCTCGGCCAACACCTCGTCACGATCGAGGGAAGGACGTACCTCGTCAGGGCGGAACGTGTTGACCATCCCCAGCGGATGAGCGGTCGGCTCCACACCGGCGGTGTCGAGGGACTGGACCCGTGCGGCGTGCTCGAGGATCACGCCCAGCTGGGTCCGATACGTCTCCAGGTCCTCCGCAGACAGATCCAGTCGGGCGAGACGGGCGACGTGGGCGATGTCGATGTCGATCGGCATTGCCGGGAGTGTAGGGAGCAGGCTCGCGGTGGAATCCCTACGGTGGATCCGTGAGGTGGATGCTGGGAATCGTGGCGGCGTCCCTGCTCGGCTGGGGCGTCCTCGCCTGGACCGGAGGAGACACCGGGTTGGCGGGAGTCCTGATCCGCGTGGGAGCGGTGCTCGCGGCGGCGTGGATCGCCCATCCGGCACTCGTGGCCTTCGACCGCCGGACCGCCTGGCTCCTGGCCGTCGGAGCGGTGGTGGTACTCCTCCGCCCGCGGTCCGCCATCCTCGTGCTCCCGACGATCGCGGTTTTCGCCCGGAACGCGCAACTTCGCAGGAGCAGGGCCGACGAGTAGACCATGTCGTCACCCGAACACAACTACTACCGGACACTCGGCCTGCCTGTCGGCGCCCCGGTCTGGGAAGTCGAGGAAGCGGCCGCCCGCCTCATCATCCAGGCGGCCACCGCCAAGGACTTCTTCCGGATCGACGAACTCGAAGAGGCTCGGCACTGGCTGACGACACCGACGCTGCGGGCGTTCCACGACGAGAAGATCGGCCAGATCTCCTCGACCGCCTGAGGGCGGCCAGGCAGCTTGGACGACCTTTTTAGCGAACCAGCGCGTCAAGAACGACGCGCTCAGACAGACAAAACGTCGCCCGACGACATGCACGGCGTCCCGGACGTCCCGGTGTGGACACGGTCGGCCACACCTGGACGGGGTCAGCTCAGGCGCCGCCGCCCGCCAGCACCCGACGCAGCGCGAGGAAGGTGGACTCGATCTCGTCGACCGAGACGAACTCCGCTCGCTGGTGCGCCTGCGCCGCCCTCCCGGGGCCGAAGTTCACTGCAGGGATCCCGTACTGTCCGAGGCGAGCCACGTCTGTCCAGCCCTGTTTGGCAGCCAGCGACGCACCGGATGCTCGCCGCAGACGGTCGACGAACGGGTGTCCGGCCTCCACCGGACCGGCGGGTGCCACGTCGACGATCTCGACCTCGTCCGCCGCTCCCGCCACCTCCCGTAGGCGGGCGACCGCCTCCTCGGCTGTGCGGTCGGGGCTAAACCTGTAGTTGAGGTTGAGATCGAATCGGTCGGGGATCACGTTGCGGGCGATCCCACCGGCGGCGGTCGTCACCGACATCACCTCCCGGTACTCGAGCCCGTCGATCACGTGCGGTTCCGGCTGTCGACCATGCAGCGACGACAGCCACTCCCCCGCCTTGGAGATGGCGTTGTCGCCCAACCACGGGCGGGCCGAGTGCGAGCTGCGACCCACGAACGTGACCCGGGCATTGATCGAGCCGTTGCAGCCGATCTGGATCTCCCCGTCGGACGGCTCCAGCACCACGGCGAAGTCCGCCTCGAGCAACCAAGACGAGGAGTCGAGCAGGGGTCCCAGCCCGTTGCTGTCGGCCGGCCCTTCCTCCGCCTCGTAGAACACACCCACCACCGAATAGGGGCCGGCCGTCACCTCCCGATCCTCCAGCAGGTGGATCATCACCGCCAGACCGGACTTCATGTCCGCCGCGCCGAGCCCGTGCAGGAGCCCGTCCTCCATTCGGGCCGGGCCTTGTCCCTGCGACGGCACCGTGTCGAGGTGGCCCACCAGCAGGATCATCGGGGCACCGGTCGGCCGGCCCACGATCAGCGACTTGCCGAATCGGTGCTCGTCCATTCCGTCGAGACGCCGCGCGATCGCCTCGACGATGGCGGTTTCGTTCCCCGTCACGGACGGGATGTCGACAAGCCAGGAAGCCGTCTCGGCCAGCTCCGTCACAGCTGCACACCCAGTTCGCGGAGGTGCTCGTTCAATCCGAGCGCCTCGTCGTGGCGATCCTCACGCCACCCGATGATGTAGGCACACTGCAGGTGGACTGTCCCGCCTGGGAACGTGCGCGGTCGGGTGCCCTGCACGACGATCGCCCCGGGCGGCACCTCGGCCCGATACTCGACGGGTTCGTCGCGCGTGACGTCGATGATCGGGATCGAAGCGGTGATGGTCGTGTTCGCCCCGAGGATCGCCCCCGCGCCGATCAGCGCCCCTTCTGTGACGATGCACCGCGATCCGATGAATGCCCCGTCCTCCACGATCACGGGGGTGGCGTTGGGCGGCTCCAGGACGCCGCCGATCCCGACCCCGCCGGCAAGGTGGACGTTACGACCGATCTGGGCGCACGACCCGACCGTCGCCCATGTGTCCACCATGGTCCCCGCACCGACGTATGCGCCGATGTTGACGAAGGCCGGCATCACGATCACTCCCGGTTCGCAATGGGCGCCGTAACGCACCATCCCGGGCGGCACGACCCTGACTCCCTGTCCGGCGAGATCCTCCTTCACGGGGATCTTGTCGTGGAAGTGGAGGTCGCCCGCTTCGATCCTCGTCATCTCCCCCAGACGGAAGGACAGCAGGATCGCCAGCTTGAGCCACTCGTTGACCGCCCAGGCGCCGTCCACCTTCTCCGCCACCCGCAGCTCACCACGATCGAGCGCATCGATCGCCCGCTGCACCGCCTCCCTGGCCTCTTCGATCGGCAGGTCGCCGGCGTACGCCTGCTCGATCAGCTCTTGGTCCGTCATCGGTCACCTCTCTCGTCCGGGCGAGGGTAGAACGGAGAGTCGTCGAAGAAGTACGCCACTATTGCCGCGCCCGCCCCCGTCCGTCCCCTACGATCCCGACCCGGCGCGTCGCTGTGGGGGAACGGCTCACCGGCCA
>DATHWB010000107.1:0-4497 GCA_035460965.1 Acidimicrobiia bacterium | reverse complement strand
AGCGGCAGCCCGTGGCGTCCCCGCAGAAACAGGGCTGTGGCGAAGTCGGGTCGGACGATTCCGAGAAAGAACGCCGATACCACTCCACCAGCGGCAGGAAGCACCAATGCCAGCGTGGCGAGCGCCAGGCCGAATGCTTCGGCGGTGTCGGTGGCCGTGGCGATCAGCGCCCCGGGGACGGCCAGCAGGATGATGCTCCGAGCGCCCCAAGCGCCGAGATTGCGGCCCACGATCCATCCGAGTGCGGCCAGCGAAAGGACGTTCACGACGAACAGTCCGTACGGGACGAGGTGCGCCTGGCCTCCCACCGCCAGCAGGGCCGCCCAGGAGTAGCCGATCCGGCTGTAGCGGTAGAGCGTCACCCGGAGGCCGAGCGCTTGTTCCTGTGCCCACGGATCGGCTGCCAGGGTCACATACGCCTGACCGTCGCCCCTGCTCCAGGTCATCCAGAACGGCCGCTCTGCATAACCGTCCGGGAGGTCGATCCCGTATGGTCGCTGCTCGTAGAGGACAAGATCCCCCGCACCGAAGTCACTCCGCTCCACGAAGGCGACCCGGGCGACGAACCCGCTGAGTACCGCCGCCAGCATCGCGACGAGGATGATGTTGCGGGATGTCCTGGTCTCGCGATTTCTCACACTGGTGGGCGAGCCTATTCGGAGAAGGTCGCGAAACCCTGCCTTCACCGAATAGCCTCGCTCCACCGTCGTGCGATGTTGCGACGCATTCGGAATGAACCAAGAGACCACTTCCACTCCGCGCCCGGGCCTGCTGTTCTTCACGCTGGTCGGGTTGGCAGTCGCCGGTCTGGCGACACTCCTCACACTGCCCGGCCTCGACACCGGTGCGCGCCAACTGGCGGACACCGACGGCTACATGCGTTTCGTGCGGATCGCGGATCTGCGGGCGGGCGCCGTCGGCTGGTTCGAGTCCTTCGAGTGGCGCTCCAACACACCCTTCGGCCATTCGATGCACTGGACCCGGCCGCAGGACGCAGTCGTGATCGGCATCTCACTGCTGCTGCAGCCGTTCGTGGGCGTGGGCGACGCCCTGTACCTGGCAGCCGTGGCGTCCGGACCGCTGCTGTTCGGCGTGCTGGGGGGCGTCGTCGCCTGGGCGGCGTTACCGCTGGTGGGCCGGGTGGGTGCTGTGGTGGCCGGCCTGGGCGTGGCACTCCAGCCGGGACTGGCTGCGTACGGGGCGGCGGGCAGGGTCGACCACCACGCCCTGATCTTCGTGGTGGCCGGCCTGCTGTTGGGGGTGGCGGTGAGGCTGGGTCTGGCCCCGTCGCGCCGGCTGGCGGTGGCTGCCGGCGGGTTGGCCGCCCTCGGAGTCTGGGTCAGCACGGAGTTCCTCCTGCCGGTGGGTCTCGCCCTGGTGGCAGGTGCGGTGGCATGGGTCAGGCACGGACCTGTCGCCGCCCGGACCCTCCGGACGGCTGCGGGATCGTGGCTGGTGGGCTCGGTCGTCTGCCTCTTCGTCGAACGCGGTTCCGGCGAGCTGGCGACAGCGGAGCTGGACAGGTTGTCGTGGGTGCACGTGTTCGTCGCAGGGGTCGTCTCCGCCTGTTGGTGGGCGGCAGATCGCTGGTCGGAGGGCCGCCCCTCCGACCG
This sequence comes from Acidimicrobiia bacterium, assembly GCA_035460965.1. Classification (GTDB taxonomy): domain Bacteria; phylum Actinomycetota; class Acidimicrobiia; order Spongiisociales; family ZC4RG35; genus DATHWB01. The sequence continues at coordinate 2,884 of DATHWB010000107.1, read as the reverse complement.
CCTGGTGCGGGGTGTCGTGATCGCCGTGGCCGCCCTGGCGGCGGTCGTGGTGGTCGTCCCGCAGTTCCTCTCGGGACCGTTCGGCGATGTTCCGAGGGAGTTGTGGGACGGCTGGCTGGGTGGCGTGGCCGAACTACAGTCGCTGTGGCCGTTGGGCGACGGCTTCGAACGTTCCCTCTACCTCCTGGCTGCCCCTGTCCTCGGGATCGGGCAGGCGACCCTGGCTGCTCGCCGTGGGGCGTCTGCGGTGTGGTGGGGCATCGCCGCCGTGCTGGTGGTGACGTCTGTCCTCGCCGTGCTTCAACTGCGCTTCTCGACCTATCCACAACTGGTGGCGCCACTGCCGTGGGCGTGGCTGGCGGCGACCCTCGTCGACAAGGTGGGGCCCCGCAGGGATGTCGTCGGCTCGCTCGCCCGAGTTGGCGCGATGGGGCTCGGCGTCGCCGGGTTCCTGGTGCCGGTGTTGGCCGTGGGACTGGTGTCCGACCGCCAGGCGAGCAGCGGGGCGTCGCAGTGTGGGATCGACACGATGGTGGAGATCGTGACACGCACCGCCGGCCCGGCGGTCCTCGCCCACGTCGACTTCGGCCCCGAGCTCCTCTACCGGACCGCCGCCCGAGTCGTGGCGTCGCCCTACCACCGGAACGTCGAGGGAATTCTCGACGGGCGACGGTTCTTCCTGGGTGGGGCGGAAGAGGCGCGGGAGCTGGCGTCGAGGCGCAGTATCGATCTCGTGTTCGTGTGTCCGACCCGGGATCGTGGCTATCTCGGCGAGGCCGCCGACGATCCGGGGTCGATGTACCGGATGTTGGTGGAAGGCTCTCAACCAGCATGGCTGGTGGAGATACCCACCTCCGACGACTTGCTGGCCTTCGCCGTCGACGCTGGCGGGTGAACCGCCGGGGTGCTTGTCACACCCGGTCCGTACAATCCGGCTGTGCCCGCCTTCAAGGTCCATTCCGACTTCGCTCCTGCCGGTGACCAGCCGAAGGCGATCGAAGCGCTCAGCGAATCCGTCGCTTCCGGCAACCGCTTCCAGACACTGCTGGGGATCACCGGGTCGGGTAAATCGGCGACGATCGCCTGGACGATCGAGCGACTGCAGCGACCGACCATCGTCATCGCTCCCAACAAGGCGCTGGCCGCCCAGCTCGCCAACGAGTTCCGTCAGTTCTTCCCCGAGAACAAGGTCGAGTACTTCGTCAGCTACTACGACTACTACCAGCCCGAGGCCTACATGCCTCAGACCGACACGTACATCGAGAAGGACGCCACGATCAACGACGAGATCGAGCGGCTGCGCCACGCCGCTACCGCCGCCCTCATCACCCGTCGGGACGTGATCATCGTCGCCTCGGTGTCCTGCATCTACGGCCTGGGATCCCCGGAGCAGTACGAGGGGCAGCTGCTGCGCCTGATCCGGGGGGTGGAGTACCCGATGGGCGACGCCATCCGCCGGTTGGTCGACATCCAGTACGAGCGCAACGAGGTCAACCTGGTCCGGGGCAAGTTCCGTCTGAAGGGCGACACGCTCGAGATCTTCCCCGCCTACGAGGAGACGATCACCCGGGTGGAGTTCTTCGGCGACGAAGTGGACCGGATCCTGAAGATGGACCCGATCACCGGGGAGGTGCTGGACGAGATGCACGAGGTGATCGTGTTTCCGGCCAGTCACTACGTCACCGAGAAGGAACGGATGATGAGGGCGGTGGCCAACATCGAGGACGAGTTGGCCGACCGTCTGGCGGATCTGGAGTCGAAGGGCAAGATGCTGGAGGCCCAGCGGCTGCGGATGCGCACCTCCTACGACCTGGAGATGATGCGGGAGATCGGCTTCTGTTCGGGGATCGAGAACTACTCCCGCCACCTGGACGGCCGTTCGCCCGGCCAAGCCCCGTACACGCTCCTCGACTACTTCCCCGAGGACTACATGACGGTCATCGACGAGTCCCACGTCACCGTCCCCCAGATCGGCGGTCAGTTCGAGGGGGACCGCTCCCGCAAGGAGGTGCTGGTGGAGCACGGCTTCCGTCTTCCCAGCGCCATGGACAACCGCCCGCTGCGCTTCGACGAGTGGCTGGAGAAGGCCAACCAGATCGTCTTCGTGTCCGCCACCCCGGGACCGTTCGAACGGGACCGGTCGGAGACGGTGGTGGAGCAGGTGGTGCGCCCCACCGGGCTGATGGACCCCGAGGTGATGGTCAAGCCCACCAAGGGCCAGATCGACGACCTGCTGGAGGAGATCCGGCTGCGGGCGACGCGGGAGGAGCGGGTGCTGGTCACCACCCTCACCAAGAAGATGGCAGAGGACCTCACCGACTACCTGCTGGAGATGGGGGTGAGAGCCCGCTACCTGCACTCGGAGATCGACACCTTGGAGCGTGTCGCCCTGTTGCGGGACCTGCGGCTGGGGGAGTACGACGTGCTGGTGGGCATCAACCTGCTGCGGGAGGGTCTCGACCTGCCGGAGGTGTCGCTGGTGGCGATCCTCGACGCCGACAAGGAGGGGTTTCTCCGTTCGGAGACCTCACTCATCCAGATCATCGGGCGGGCCGCCAGGAACGTGTCCGGCCAGGTGATCATGTACGCCGACAACATGACCGACTCGATGAAGAGGGCGATCAACGAGACCAACCGGCGTCGGCGGCTGCAGGCGATCTACAACGAGGAGCACGGCATCGACCCGCAGACGATCCGCAAGCGGGTGTCGGATATCCTCGAACTGGTCAGTACCGAGAAGCCGGGGGACCGACGCCGGGACGCCCGGGACCTCAAGAAGACCCTGGACGTCTCCGGCGACGACCTGAGCCGCCTGATCATGTCCCTGGAGGACGAGATGCACCAGGCCGCCAAGGAGCTGCGCTTCGAGTATGCCGCCCGCCTG
>DATHWB010000106.1:0-15719 GCA_035460965.1 Acidimicrobiia bacterium | reverse complement strand
TCGCCGATCGACTTCTGAGCCGACCAGCTCAGCGCGCGGAAGCCGAGAGTCAGCGACTCACCCAGGACCAGCACCCCACGCACGAAGGGGACCTTCGCCCAGCGTGACCGGGACGACAGCTTGGGCAGTTCGTGCCTGACGGCCTCGATCTCTCCGTCCGGTCGACGAACCGCCACCGCCCACGCGGTGGGTGCGCGCATCATCACGCCTTCGAGGACTGCCTGGCCGCCGACCGTCTGGGCGGGGTCGACGGAACCCCTCACTGGTTCGTTCATCCGCGGACGCCTCCGGGTGTGGACGCCGGAGGCGTCGAAGGGTCGGTCACTCGCCTTCTGTGGGCTCCGTGGCGGACGCCTCCGCCTTCTGACGCTTCTTGGACTTCAGCTCTGTTCCGGCGTAGCGCTTCTGGAACCGCTCGACGCGACCGCCGGTGTCCACCAGCTTCTGCTTGCCGGTGAAGAACGGGTGACACTCGTTGCACAGTTCGATGTGCATGTCGCCCTTGGTGGTGTTGGTCGTGAAGGTGTTGCCACAGGAGCAGCTGATCTCGGACTTCACGTAGTTGGGGTGGATGTCTGCCTTCATCACTCCGCTCCCTGGCTCAGGAGCTCTTCGCCACCTCGGCGAGGAACTCGTCGTTCGACTTCGTGTTCTTCAGGCGGTCGACCAGCAACTCGAGGGCGGAACCCGACTCGAGTGCGAGGAGCACCCGGCGCAGCTTCCAGATGGTGTCGATCTGCTCCTGTGGCAGCAGGAGATCCTCGCGGCGGGTCCCCGACGCCTGGATGTCGATGGCCGGGAAAATCCGCTTCTGCTCCATCCGGCGGTCGAGCCGGAGCTCCATGTTCCCGGTGCCCTTGAACTCCTCGAAGAGGACCTCGTCCATCTTCGAACCCGTCTCGATCAGGGCGGTCGCGATGATGGTCAGCGACCCGCCCTCCTCGATGTTGCGGGCAGCGCCGAAGAAGCGCTTCGGCGGGTACAGCGCCGAGGAGTCCACACCACCGGACAGGATGCGTCCCGAAGCCGGGGTGGCGAGGTTGTGTGCCCGGGCGAGACGGGTGATGGAGTCGAGCACGATCACCACGTCGGTACCCATCTCGACCAGCCGCTTGGCCCGCTCGATGGCGAGCTCCGAGACCTGGGTGTGCTCCTCGGCGGGGCGATCGAACGTCGAGTAGATGACCTCACCCTTCACCGACCTCTGCATGTCGGTGACCTCTTCCGGCCGCTCGTCCACGAGCACCACCATCAGATAGCACTCGGGGTTGTTGACGGTGATCGCCTGGGCGATCTCCTTCAGCACCGTGGTCTTGCCCGCCTTGGGCGGGGACACGATCAGTCCGCGCTGGCCCTTGCCGATGGGTGCGATCAGGTCGACGATGCGGGTGAGGGTGGAGTCCGCCTTGGATTCGACCTCGAGTCGCAGCCGCTCGTCCGGGAAGAGGGGCGTGAGCTTTTCGAACTTGGGCCGACGTCGGGCCTCTTCCACGTCCATCCCGTTGACCGAGTCGATACGGATGAGGGCCGGGAACTTCTCCTGGCTGCGCGGCGGGCGGATCGGTCCGGCGATCTGGTCGCCTTTGCGGAGACCGAACTTGCGGACCTGGCTGGCCGACACGTAGACGTCCCGGTCGCCCGGCAGGTATCCGGTGACCCTCAGGAATCCGTACCCCTCCGGCAGGATGTCCAGCAGTCCCTCGCGGACCTCTTGTTCTCCCTCGGGCACGTGCTGTTCGTGCTGGCGTTCGCCCCCACCGCCGCCGCTGCGTCGCCGCTTGCGATTGCGGTTGCGGGTGCGGTTGCCCTGGTTGTCGTCGTCGTCCCCGCCACGGTCGCCCTGGTCGCCGCCACCCTGGTTGGGGCCGCCGCCCTGGTCGCGCGGCCCGTCGTGACGCGATTCTCCGTCGTGACGCTGACCATCGTGACGCTGACCGTCGCGATGACGGGATTCGCCGTCACCACGGTCGTCGGTCGACTCGCCGCCGCGCCCGTCGTCGTCGGACCGGGTGGTGGCGGTGGGCAGGTCGATGTTCTCCGTCGGCGCAGACCCCTCGGCCGCCTGTCCGGCCTCGACGAGTGCCGTGATGATCTTCGCCTTCTGCAGGCCGTCGGCCTCGATCCCGACCGCCTTGGCGATCTCGCGCAGTTCACCGACCGACTTGCTCTGGAGTTGGGCTCTGGTGCTCATGTGCTCCTCTCGGCCCACCGAGGCGGGATCAGCGGACGCCGCGAACGGCGAGGGAGTTCCAGCGTGTTCCACTTCTGGGAGGTGAGCACGTGGACCCGATACGTGTGATCCTGCGTGAGATCCGGATGGATCCGGCGGGGAAGTACCTGACTGGGACGTCTGTCGCAGCGGTGAGGAAGATCCTAGCCGTTCTCAGCCGCCAGGCAACTCGTCGAGAAAACGAGCTACCGCGGCCAGGTCCGCCGGGATGCGCGCCGCCCGTTCCGGGCGATCCGCCAGATCGACGAGATCGTCGGGAAGGGCGGGCGTGACCCCGGTCGCCCTCGCCACGGCCTCCGGAAACTTCGCAGGGTGGGCGGTCGCCACCGAGACCATGGGCCGAGATCCCTGTTCGGCGGTGCCGGCCAGCCAGCCGATGGCGGTGTGAGGATCGATCGCCCCACCGGTGTCGCGGAAGAACCCGGCGATCGCCGCCTCGATCTCCCCGTGCTCGTACCAGTGTCCCGTGAAGCGCTCCGAGAGCCGGGCGTGCGCTGCCTCCGACATCACGAGCGCTCCCTGGCGGCGCAGCATGTCCATCGCCTCGGCGACCTCGCCTCCATTCCTGTCGACGAGTTCGAAGAGGTATCGCTCGAAGTTGCTCGGCACCTGGATGTCCATCGCCGGCGCGATGGTCGGGACCACCTCGGACGTGACCACCCGGCCATGCTCGATGAGGTCCACCAGCCCGTGGTTGGCGTTCGTGCCGACGACGAGGCGTTGGACGGGGACTCCCCCCCGCCGCGCCACTTCCGCCGCCAGGACGTTGCCGAAGTTCCCGGTCGGCACCGCCACGTCGAACGGGGAACCGATCTTCATGCCGGTCCATGCGTAGTACACGGCCTGGGCCATGACCCTTCCCCAATTGATCGAGTTGACGGCGGCCAACCGGTGCCGTGAGCGCAGCTCCGGCGTGGAGAAGGCCGCCTTCACGAGGGCCTGACAGTCGTCGAAGGTCCCGTCCACGGCGACGGCATGAACGTTGGTGGCGTCGACGGTCGTCATCTGGAGACGCTGCACGTCGGACACCCGCCCGCGGGGGAAGAGGATCACCACCCGGGTCGACGGCCTGTCGCGCAGCGCCTCGATGGCGGCCGAACCGGTGTCGCCCGAGGTAGCTCCGAGGACCGTGACCGACCCTCCGCGAGCAGAGAGCACCGAGTCGAATGCGGCGCCCACGAACTGGAGGGCGTAGTCCTTGAACGAGAGTGTCGGTCCCCAGAACAACTCGAGGAGGTGGTGGCCGCCGGTGACCTCCCAGAGCGGTGCGACGTCCGGATGGCGGAACCGGGCGTAGGTGTCGCGCAGCATCCGGCCGAGATCCGCCTCGATCACGGATCCTGCGACGAACGGTCGGATGACCGCCTCCGCCACAGCCGCGTAATCCCCGTTCGCCGGCAGCTCGAAGCGGGGCCACGCCTCGGGTACGTACAGTCCACCGTCGGTCGCCAGACCCTCCAGCAACACGTCGTCGAACCCCAACACGGGAGCGGCTCCGCGCGTCGAGACGTACCGCATCACGGCTCCGGGCTGATCACGCGGATGGCCCCCGCCACCTGCTTGACCACATCCAGCGCGTCGAGGCCGGCCGCCGCCGCCCGCAGGTCGGCCTCGCGGGCGTCGTGCGTGACGAGCAGCAGGGTGGCGTCGTCCCCCCGTCCCTCCTGCCAGAGCGACATGATCGAGACGTCGTGGTCGCCGAACATGGCTGCGATCCTGGCGAGCACCCCCGGCGCGTCCGCCACTTCCAGCCGCAGATACCACTTGGTGGTGGCCTCGGCGAAGTCGAGCACCTGGCCGTCACCGAACCGGATGCGGGGCGCCACCTGGGTGGCCGACAGCAGCTCGCGGGCAGCGGCGATCACATCGCCGAGCACGGCCGTGGCAGTGGGCTCTCCGCCGGCGCCGGGGCCCGAGAAGAGCAGTTCCCCCACCGCGGGACCCTCCACGAACACGGCGTTGTTGGCGCCCCTCACGGCGGCCAGAGGGTGATCCACCGGCACCATCGCCGGGTGGACCCTGACGCATGCTCCGGCCTCGGTCTGCTCCGCCACCGCCAACAACTTCACGACGTATCCGAGCTGGCGGGCGGCGGCGATGTCGGTCACGTCGATGCCTTCGATGCCCTCGCGGTAGACCCGGTCCGAGCCGACCCAGACACCGAAACCGAGGCCCGCCAGGATGGCCGCCTTGGCAGCGGCATCGCCTCCGCCGACGTCGGCCGTCGGATCGGCCTCCGCGTATCCCAGCTCCTGCGCCTCGGCCAGCACGTCTCCGTAGGCCCGCCCCTCTTCGGCCATCGCCGTGAGGATGTAGTTGGTCGTCCCGTTGACGATCCCGAGGATCCTGGTGAGGGGTTCGCCGGCCAGGGACTCGGACAGGGGACGGATCAGGGGGATACCCCCGCCGACCGCCGCCTCGAAGAGGAGAGACACCCCGGCGGCGGCTGCGGCCTGGAACAGAACCGGCCCTTCGGCTGCGATCAGTTCCTTGTTCGCCGTCACGACGGGCTTCCCGGCCTCCAGGGCGGCGAGCACCAGGCTCCGTGCCGGTTCCAGACCGCCCATCACCTCGACGACCAGCTGCACGTCGGGATCGTCGACGACCGACATCGGGTCGTCCGTGAGGAGATCGGAGGAGAACGGGCGCGGCTTCGACAGGTCCCGGACGGCGACCCGCACGAGCTCGAGTTCGATCCCCGACTTGGCGGTGATCGCCTTGTGGTCCCGTGTCAGCTTGCGGGCGAGCGTCCCACCGACCGTGCCGCCTCCGAGAATCCCGATTCCTACGCGCATCGACCTTCCCTCGATCGTGGAGTGGTGTCCGACCCGGACCGTCCGCTGTGCCCCCGGCAGGACTCGAACCTGCGCACCTGGTTCCGGAGACCAGTGCTCTATCCCCTGAGCTACGGGGGCGCGGGGCGGAAGTGTACCCCTGGGGCGGGAGCTCTCAGCGGGGCAGGTCCGAGAGGGCGCCCGCCCGGGCGACGTCTCCGCCGGTGCCCGGCGCCCTCCATGCACACGCTTCCCGCCGCTGGTGTTCCCGGTCGAGAACCACGGAGGCGATCAGATCTCCGAGCACCGGTGCGAACTTGAAGCCGTGGCCGCTGCCCCCGGCCGCCACCAGCACGGACGACCGTCCCGGCACCCGGTCGATCACGAACCGCCCGCCCGGAGCGTCGCAGTAGAAGCAGACGCGGGTGCGGTGAACCCGGGCGGCCGCCAGTTCCGGGGCCACTTGCCGGAGAATCGACCGGAACCGCTCGACCACGGCGTCGGGCACTCGGGTCCTCTCCAGACGCCGGCTGATTCCGGGTCCGTGGTGCCCCACTTTCACGATCCCGTCGGCCGTGGCGGGGAAGCCGTAGATCCCGGTCGTGGTGAGATCGAGCGCCCACACGGGGACGTCGGCGAAGCGGGCCGGCACGCTGGGGCGCAGGTAGACGACCGGCTGTCCATTGGGAACGAGCAGCCCCTCGCACTCCGGCACCAGGCGCGAGGTCCACGCCCCGGCGGCCACCACGATCCGGTCGGCACGCAACAGGCCGTCGTCCGCCAGTCCCACCCAACCGTCTCCCACCTGGGCCACCCGCTCCGGCACGATGCCCACCCCGCGTTCTTCGCACACCCGCTCCATGTGACGGAGCACCGCGGAGGCGTCCACCCACCCGGCCGCCGGGTTCAGGTAGCCGTCCACGAATTGGCCGGGAACGAGAAAGGGGAGCGAATCGGTGATCGCAACGGCATCCGTCCGGCGGGCGAGGCCTGAGCGACGAAAGCCGGCAGCGACGAACCCGCCCCGGTCCATGGGCTCGTGACTGAGGTTGAGGAACCCGGCCTCATGGAACAACGGTGACGCGGACTCGCCGTTCCAGCGATGCCACGCCTCGATCGCCTCCCCGGCCCACCGATGGTGGAACTCGTCGTCGCCGTAGTCGTCCCGCACGATCCGGCTGATGTCCTCCGAGGAACAGGCGGGGTCCCTCGGACCGACGACGACGACCTGCTGGCCGGATTCCGCCAGGGAGGCGGCGGCGGCCAGACCGAACACTCCGCGGCCGATCACGATCACTCGCACCGGGGCGACGCTATCGCCTGTCACAGGCAGCCGGTACGCTCACATCCATGAGGAGCATCTGGAAAGGCGCCGTTTCCTTCGGTCTCGTCACCATCCCGGTGGCGATGTACTCGGCGACCGAGAACCTGACGCCCAAGTTCAAGCAGCTACGCGGCTCGGATCACTCCGCCATCCGCTACAAGCGAGTGTCGGACGTGGACGGCGAAGAGGTCCCCTACTCGGAGATCGTTCGCGGCTACGAGGTGGAGAAGGGCAAGTACGTCGTCTTCACCGACGAGGAGCTCGAGGCGGCCACTCCGGACAGCCGGGCCAAGCTGGTGGATGTCGTGCAGTTCGTCGACTCGGCCGAGATCGACGCCATCTTCTACAAGCAGACCTACTACCTCGCCCCGGAGAAGACCGGTGTGAAGGCTTATCGAATACTCGTCGATGCCCTGCGGGAGTCGGACAAAGTGGCGCTCGCCAAGGTCGCGATCCGTGAGAAGCAACACATGGCCGCGCTGCGGGTGGGAGAGGACGGCGTCCTCGTCATGGAGACGATGTTCTGGCCGGACGAGATCCGGAAGCCCGAGTTCGAGGAGCTCGAGACCGAGGTCGAGATCCGGCCCGAGGAAGTGGCGATGGCACGGTCGCTCATCGACAACCTGACCCGTTCCTTCGAGGCGAGCGAGTGGGTCGACACCACCCGAGAAGCCGTCGAGGAGTTGGCCGCGAAGAAGGTGGCGGGTGAGGAGATCGTGGCGCCCGAGGCACCGGAACCGACCAAGGTCGTCGACCTCCTCGAAGCCCTGAAAGCATCCGTCGAGGCCACCAAGTCCAAACGCGCCGCCAGCTGACGGGGCGCCGTCATCCCGGGCCTTCCCGTTCCCACGTGACCTCGGGGACCGGAGTCAGCGAGAGACCCTTGAACACGGGGGCCCGCAACCTGCCCTCCCGGGTCCAGGAGGCATACTCGACCACCGCCACCAGCGCCGGGCGCACCCAGCGGATGGGAGTGGGGACCACAGACGGGTCCTCCAGCGGCGGAGGCTCGGCGCTCTCGATCTGATCCAGGGTGGCGTGGATCGCCCGCAGCGTCGGGTCGTCGAAGCCCGACCCCACCGCGCCGATGAAGCGGAGCCGCGTTCCGACCCACAGCCCGAGGGCGAGCGATCCGAACGTGCTCGTCCGGCCGCCGGTGCCGCCCACCGCTCCGATCACCACCGCCTCGCAGGTCGTGCGGTGGATTACCTTGCGCCAGTCGTCCGTTCGCTTTCCGGGCCGATACGGCGACGAGATTCTCTTCGACACGACCCCCTCCAGACCGTGCTCGAGCACCGCCGAGAACAGGGCCGGACCGTCGTCGTGAACGCTGCTGACCACCAACGGGGCGGGCAGCTCGAGCGACTCCAGGCGGCGACGTCGTTCCGTCCAGGGGAGGTCGATCAGCGGGGATCCCTCATGCATTAGATCGAAAGCCACCAGCGTGACCGGTACCTCCGCCAGCAGTTCCGGCCCGGGCCGGCGCACGTGCATGCGCGACTGCAGTCGTTGGAAGGATGGCCGCCCGGTCTCGTCGAGGGTGACGATCTCGCCATCGAGCACGACGTCCGGGGGAATCTTGCCGGCCAACTCCGGGTATCCGGCGTCGATGCGGTTGCCGTTGCGGGACCGGATCGCCCCGTCGCCGGAGGCCACGGCCCTGACACCGTCCCACTTGACCTCGTGCACCCACCCCGGCTCGTCGGTGACGGCCTGCCACCGTGTGGCCAGCATCGGCGGATAGACGGGCAGCACCCGCCGACCTTATGCGGGATCAGAGGTTGCCGCGGGCGTCCTGCTCGCGTTCGAGCGCCTCGAAGAGGGCCTGGAAGTTGCCGACGCCGAATCCGCGGGAACCGTGCCGTTCGATCACCTCGTAGAACATCGTCGGCCGGTCCTGCACCGAGTTCGTGAACAACTGCAGGAGGTAACCCTCCTCGTCCTGGTCGATGAGGATCCGGTGCTGCCGCAGGACATCGAGGTCGGCGTCGATCGACGACCAGTCGAGGCGGTGGCGCATCCGCTCGTAGTACTCGTCCGGCACGCGGAGGAACTTGATCCCGGCCGCACGCATGCGGCTCACGGTGTCGACGATGTCATCGGTGAGCAGCGCCAGGTGCTGCACTCCCGGTCCCCGGTAGAACTGGAGGTATTCCTCGATCTGAGACTTCTTCTTCCCGTCGGCCGGCTCGTTGATGGGGAGTTTGATCCGACCCTCGCCGTCCCAGAGCACCTTCGACATCAGGGCGGTGTACTCGGTGGAGATCGCCTCGTCGTCGAAGTGGACCAGCTGGCTGAATCCGAGGACGTCGGCATAGAAGGCAGCCCAGCGGTCCATGTCCCCCAGATCCACGTTGGCCACGACGTGATCGACGAGCCTGAGACCCTTCGACTCGAACTGGAGGAACGAAGTCTCGACGTCGGGGCGATACCCGGGAAAGAAGGCCCCCGAGTAGTTGGAGCGGTCCACGAACGTGTGGAGCGTCTCGCCGTATGCCCGGATCGAGGCGGTGACGATCTTTCCCCCCTCGTCCTCGTGGATGGTCGGTTCGCGATGGGGAATCGCCCCCCGCGCGACGGCCATCCGGAACGCGTCCTCTGCGTCGGGCACGCGGAACGCCACGTCTCGTACGCCGTCGCCGTGCTCGAACTGATGGCGGTTGATCTCCGACTCGGGCCCCAGGCCCGCCGTGAACACGAGGCGAATGTCGCCCTGCGCCATCACGTAGCTCGCCCGGTCGCGTACGCCCGTCTCGGGACCGGCGTACGCCACCGCCGAGAACCCGAAGACCGACCCGTAGTAGTGGGCAGCCTGCTTGGCGTTGCCGACGTAGTACTCGATGTGGTCGTAGCCGAGGATCGGCATCATGTCTGTGTCGTACACGGTTCGTCCCCTCCGCTGGCCGCGTCGCCCTACTCTCGGCCCGGTCGGCGACATGTTCAACCGGTGCGTGGTGCACTGAGCAACTTGCGCAGTCACACTGCGATATTCTCCCCTTCGGATGACACAAACTGCCTACTCATTGGACGAACTCGACACGAACCTGATTCGGCTTCTGCAGCGAGAGCCCCGGATCGGCATGCTGGAGGCGTCTCGGCGCCTGGGCGTGGCCAGGGGGACCGTCACCGCCCGCATGGACCGGATGCGTGCCGCCGGCGTCATCACCGGGTTCGGGCCCGACCTCGATCTGCGGGCCATCGGCTACACGGTGATGGCGTTCTCGATCCTGGAACTCGCCCAGGGCCGGATCCGGGACGTCACCACCGATCTCTCCGTCATACCCGAGGTGCTGGAGGCGCACACGATCGCCGGCCGCGGGGACCTGCTGATCCGGATCGTGGCGCGCACGAACGATCATCTGATGGATGTGATCGAGTCGATCCTCCGCTCGCCTCATGTCGCCCGAGCGGAGACGATGATCGCCCTCACCGATCAGATCCCGTTCCGGCCGCTGTCCGCCCTCGACGGACCGGGTCTCAACCCCCGAGACGCTCCCTGACGATCCGGTTGACGAGGGCGCCGTCGACGTCGTCGCGGTGGGCCTTCATGATCGCGCCGATCACGCGCCCGGAGGCGGAAGGATCGCCCTCGGCGCCCAGCTCGCCGATCGTCCGGTCGACGAGTTCCGCCGTGGCCGACTCGCCCAGCTTGGACGGCAGCCACCGCGACAGGTACTCGACCTCGAACCGGAGCTTGTCCGCCATGGCTTGTCCCCGCTCCCCGAGCCCCTCGTACTCGGCGAGTGACTTCTGCATCTTCTTCACGTAGGAGGCGATGACGGCACGGTGGAAGTCGTCACCCTCGTCCCCGTCGAAACCGGGAGCGGTCTTGGCGATTCCGATCTCGGAACGCACCTGGCGAATCACGTCGCGGCGGGCGACGTCCTTGGCACGCATCGCGTCTTTCAGTTCGGCATCGAGTTCTTCGGCGATGGTCATGTCGTGTCCTTGAGTGTCGGATCCTCGGCGATCAGCTCACCGGGACGATTCGTGATGATCGCAGCCGCCCCCAGCCCGGCCAACCTGAGAGCCTCTGGGGCGTCGTCGACCGTCCAGGCGATCAGGTCGACACCTTCCCGACGAGTGGCTCCCGCCAGCACGTCGTCGATCAGGGTCCAGTGGGGGGCGATCGATCGATGTCCGAGGTCGACGGCGTGGCGGAGGGCGGCGTGGGGATCGATCGGGGACGCCACCAGCAGCCCGGTGGCGAGGTCCGGATGGCTCTGTCGAACGGCGTCGACCGAGGGCCACCAGAACGAGGTGACGACGTCGCCGGAACGGGCCCGATCCGCCACGTCGCGAGCGATCCGATGGTCGGGCTCGTGCCCCGGCTCCCACGGGTCGTTCTTGACCTCCAGATCGAGCGTCACGGGAATGTCGAGGACGTCGTCCAGGAGGGCCGGGCCGTGGCCGCCGAGGTCGAGCCGGGCCAGCTCCGACCAGGGTCGATCGGCGACGACCAACCCCTGCAGGTCGGGATCGTGGGACAGGACCAGGCGACCGTCGGAGGAGCGGCGTACGTCGATCTCGACCCCACCCGCCACCCCGGCGGCGGCGCGGATGCCGGCCTCGACGTTGTCGGGGTAACGAAACGGCCATCCGCGGTGTCCCCACACGGCAGATCCTGAAAAAAACATCAGGAATCCGTTGCGAACACGTCAGTACGCCTGTAGCGTTCGCGTTGCAAGCACGTGAAAGCGGTCGTGTTGCGGTCCGTCTTCGTGAAAATTGGAACGAAGTCCCGCCCGTTGCCGACGCCTGACTCATCTCCCCAGCAGCCACCGAAGGATGGTCCACCATGGAGCAGCTGACCCTCACCCAGCCATGGACCGAGATCGCCGCATGTCGCGACTCGGATCCCAGTCTCTTCTTCCCGATCGGTTCCACCGGTCCCGCCCTCGACCAGATCGCCGCCGCCAAAGCCATCTGCAGCGGATGCGCCGTCATCGACGAGTGCCTCCAGTACGCGCTGGAGACAAACCAGGAGGCGGGCGTCTGGGGCGGTTACGCCGAGGACGAGCGTCGCCGGCTCCGCAAGCGCTGGCTGGCGGAGCGCCGCCGCCGCGCACTCTGACCGAACGTCATGGAGCCGGCCGGCGGGCCGGCTCCGTCGCGTCCGGCTCACGACGACGGCGCAAACCCGACGCTCGGCTTGGAATCGTCGGTCTCGATCTCCACGTAGGCCACCCGACCTGCCGGAATTCCGATCCGACGCTTCTTGGCGTCCTCGACCCAGAGCAGCACCCCGTCGCCTGCCAGCGACTCGGCGATCTCGGCCTCGAACGCGGCGGCGTCCTCCACATCCAGCTCGATCAGCTTCGATGACTCGGCGATCGCGATCCTGACCTTCACGTCTCTCCTCGGGTGGCGGTGCCGCGCATCGTAACGGGGTACGGGATCCAGCACCCCGGAGTGGTTCCACGGGGGCGACCGGCCCCGTACCTTCACCCGCCATGTGGTTCCTGTCCCTCGTCGCACTGCACCTCGCCCTCCGCCATCTGGCGCCGCCCTGGTCGGTCGTCGACTTCGACGACCCCGTCCGATGGCTGGCGGACGCCCGACCGGAGGATGTGGCGGCGGCACTGGTCCGAGCCGCGGCCCTGGTCGTGACCGGGATCCAGGTGGTCGCCATCGCCGTGCAGGAGACCGCCAGCCGGCTCGGACACGGCGGTCTGCAGCGGCTCGCCGGAAGGTTCGTCATGCCGGTACTGCGTAGAGCGGCTCCCCTGGCACTGGTCGTCGGGACCGCAATCCCTGCGGCGGCAGTCGACCACCGGCTCCCGGTCATCCCTCCGCCGCCCGACGAAAGGACGACGGGGTCCATCGGGGCCCCGATGGTCGTGGTCCAGCCCGGCGACAGCATGTGGCGGATCGCCGCCCACCACACGAACGGCGCCGTCGCTCCCTATTGGCTCGACCTGGTCGGCCTCAATCGGGCCCGATTCACGAACGTCGACCTGATCCATCCCGGGGACACCGTGCTGCTCCCCCGGTTCGACTCGAAGGGCTGAGCCTGCGTCAGGTGTTGTCGCCCAGGAAGATCTCCGAGACGCTCGAGTCCATCAGGATCGCCTGCAACGCCTCCGCCAGGATCGGTCCGATCGAGAGCACCTTCAGCTTGTCGAGCTGCAGCGCGTCCTCAGACACCGGCAGCGTGTTCGTCACGATGACCTCGTCGATCGGCGCGTTCTTGAGTCGGTCGATCGCGGGCCCGGACAACACGGCGTGGGTGGCGGCGATGCGCACGCTCCGTGCCCCGCCGGCTCGCAGCAATTCGGCGGCGTTGGCCACCGTCCCCGCCGTGTCGATGATGTCGTCGACGATCAGGGCGTGCCGGCCCTCGACGTCACCAGACACCTCGAGGGCTTCCGAGACGTTGTGCTCGTCCGGGGAGCGCCGCTTGTAGACGAAGGCGACGCTCGCCTCCAGGTGCTTGGCGTACTTCTCTGCCCGCTTCACACCGCCGGCGTCGGGTGAGACGACGGCCACGGGACCGTCGAACGAACCGCGTAGGTAGTCGGTGATGATCGGGAGGGCAGTCAGGTGATCCATCGGGTTGTTGAAGAACCCCTGAAGCTGGCCGGTGTGGAGGTCGACGGAGACGATCCGGTCGGCGCCGGCGGTCATGAAGAGGTCCGCCATCAGCCGGGCCGAGATCGGCTCGCGCGGCAGCACCTTCTTGTCCTGACGGGCGTACCCGTAGAAGGGCATGACGGCCGTGATCTTGCGGGCGGACGCCCGCCGCAGCGCGTCGATGATGATGAGCTGCTCCATGATGGCGTCGTTGATCGGCCACGAGTGGCTCTGGATCACGAAGCACGAGGCGCCGCGGACGCTCTCCGTCGGCCTGGCGTAGAGCTCGCCGTTGGCGAAGCGAGACCGATGAAGATCGCCCAGCCTCACACCGAGCAGGTCGGCGACCTCCTCGGCCAGTGACTGGTTGATGCTGCCCGAGAACAGCATGAGTCGATTCCGGCTGACGATGTCCACGGGCTTCCTCCGGCTACTGCAGGTCGTCTCCCGTACGCGCACGGTAGCGGTCCGCCAGCCGCCGAACGAAGCCGGCCACATTCCGCTGCCGCCCGCGCGCCACGCCGAGCGCCCCCGGTTCGACGTCTGCGGTGATCGTCGAACCCGCCGCGGTCATGGCGCCGTCACCGATCGTCACCGGAGCCACCAGCATCGTGTCCGATCCGATGAAGACCCCGTCGCCGATCGTCGTCTCGTACTTGGCGAAGCCGTCGTAGTTGCAGGTGATGGTGCCGGCGCCGATGTTCGAGCCGACACCGATGACGGCATCCCCCATGTAGCTGAGGTGGGGCACCTTCGATCCCTCACCGACCACCGTCTTCTTCATCTCGACGAACGTCCCGGCCTTGGCGTTCCTGCGCATGACTGTGCCCGGTCGGAGGGAGGCGTACGGACCGACCTGGCAGCCGTCGCCGATCTCGCTCTCGCGCACCACCGAATACCAGACGCGGGCACCTTCACCGATGGTGGACCCCGAGACATGGACGTCGGGTCCGACGACGGCTCCGGCCGCCACCCGGGTGCCGCCTTCGAGATGTACCCCCGGATACAGGACCACCCCGGGCTCGAGCACGACGTCGGCGTCGAGGTACACCGCCGCCGGGTCGATCATGCGGACACCGGCGGCCATCCAGTCCTCGTTCATCCGGGTTCGCAGCACCGCCGCCGCATCGGCCAGCTGCGAGTGGGTGTTGACTCCGGCCACCCGATCCGCCGGAGCCTCGACGGCCGACACCGCGTCACCTCGACGGGTGGCAAGCGCAACCAGGTCGGGCAAGTAGTACTCGCCCTGGGCGTTGTCGGGGCTGACCGAGGCGAGATCGCGCCGCATGGTGTCGACGTCGAAGACGTACATCCCGGCGTTGATCTCGCGGATCGTCTCCTGGTCGGGGGAGGCATCGGCCTGTTCGACGATCGCGGCCACCCCTCCGTCGGCGGCGCGGACGATCCGGCCGTAACCGTTCGGGTCGTCGACGGTGGTGGTCAACAGCGACACTGCCGCGCCGCCCTGCTCGTGTCCCTCGATCAGACGCTGCAACGTGGCCCCGTCGATGAGGGGTGTGTCTCCGGGAACCACCAACACCGCCGTCCCGTTCGAGAGCGCTCCGAGGTGGTCGAGGGCGACGGCGGCGGCGTGGCCCGTTCCCAGCCGTTCGGCCTGCACGCAGTGCTCGACGCCCTCCGGCAACGCGGTCACGACGTCCTCCCCACGGTGCCCGACGACGACGAGCGTCCGCTCGGGTTTCGTCTCCGCCACCGCGTCGAGAACCCAGCCGAGGAGTGATCGTCCCGCCAGCGGATGCAGGACCTTGGGCAGCGCCGACCGCATGCGGGTTCCCTCCCCCGCTGCCAGCACCACGGCGACATGGCCCATCAACGCCCTCCTGCTCGGTTGGGCCCCGGAACGTCCGAGGCGACGGTCAGCTGTGAAATGGTCGGCTGTGAAACGGTCGGTTGGTGGATCGGTCGGCTGGTGAATCCTCGCTGTGCAGATGCCGCTCGTGATCGCTGTGACACTCGCTGGGGGGACAGGAGTCGAACCCGTACTAACGGGACCAAAACCCGTTGTGCTGCCAATTACACCACCCCCCATGGGGACGGAACGAGCTTACCGAGAACCGAACCGGATGCCTCGCAGCCACGCCGCGCATCGACTCAGTTCCGCCCGAAACGGCCCGCCCCGAATGGGGCCAGAACCGCCGGCCGGACGCCCGTGACCAGCCATTCGGCCAACGACGCCGCCACCGCCGGCGCGATGGCGAAGCCATGTCCCGTCCATCCCGTCGCCACGAAGACCCCGGCGGAGATCTCGTCGATGATCGGCACACCGTCGTGCGAGAACGAATCCACCCGATCGGTCTCAGCCGACACCACCTCCACTCCTGCCAACCCCGGCAACACCGCGGCCGCCACATCGAGGTTCTCCTGCACCCGCGCCGGGACCGGCGTCCCGACCTCGCCGTCGGGGTCCCAGCGGCCGTGATAGCCGCCGGAGATCATCGTGATGTCACCTGCCAGCGGCTTGACCGACAGTGTGCGGGCGAGATGTCCGACGAGTCGGGTCGGCCGGTACCCACCCTGGGCGGTGGCGAGAATCACCTGCAGGCTGGCGGTCCAGACCGGGAGCTGCACGCCGAACGAGTGCCGCACCAACCCGGGGGCGTGCACGTTGGCGGCGATCACCACCCGTTTGGCCCGCAAGGGCTCCGCCGACTCCACCTCGATCCCGAGCGGCTCCCCGGGGGTGACGCCGGTGGCGGGTGCGCCGATGAGGAACCGGGCGCCGAGTCGTTCGGCCGCTCCGGCATACGCCCTCGTCACCAGTGTCTGGTCGGCCATTCCGTCCGCCGGACACCACGTG
>DATHWB010000105.1:0-1785 GCA_035460965.1 Acidimicrobiia bacterium | reverse complement strand
GACTCTAGGTCGGGGGGCCGTTCAGGGCGCGGGGAAACGCGGTGAAAGGCGGGCGGGCGCGGGGCGACGTACGATCGTGCCGTGGCCGGCCCCCCGACCGATCGAGAACCCGCTCGTCGTCGTCCGAGACGGACCCGGCGTGGCGGAAGGGCGGTCGACTACAGGCGGCTGCGAAACCCGATCCATCCGGTGGCCGCCTTCTCGGCCGACCGGATCGCTGCCATCCACTCGGGGGCGCTCACCTTGCTCTCCGATCACGGCATCCGCGTGCTGCTCCCGGAGGCTCGTTCCATCTACGCCCGTCACGGGTGCGACGTCGAGGACGCCATGGTTCGATTCGACCCGGAACTCGTGGAGGCGTCGCTGGCATCTGCTCCCTCCGAGTTCGAGGTTCGTTCCCGCACCGGGGGCCGCGACGTCGCTTTCGGTGGGAACTCGGTGGCGTACCTGCCGGTCGGAGGACCGCCGCACGTCCACGATCTCGATGGGGGGCGGCGGCCCGGGACGCTGGCGGACTTCGAACTGTTCACCCGGCTCACCCAGGCCTTCGACGTCGTCCACATGGTCGGACAGCCGGTCGAGGCACAGGACGTCCCCACACACCTCCGGCACTACGCCTGCACCCGGGCGGCGGTGAGCCTGTCCGACAAGATTCCCTTCGTCTACTCGCGCGGTCGGCCCCAGGTGGCCGACTGTTTCGAGATGCTGTCCCTGGCGCAGGGGATCGATCGGGAGGAGTTCGAGAGTGCGCCGCGCAGCTACACGGTCATCAACACGAATTCGCCTCGACAACTCGACGTCCCGATGTGCGCCGGGATCATCGACTTCGCCGCAGCCAATCAGTTGTCGGTAATCACGCCCTTCACCTTGGCGGGAGCGATGGCGCCGGTGACCGTGGCAGGGGCGCTGGTGCTCCAACACGCCGAGGCGCTGGCGGCGATCACACTCGCCCAACTGGTCCGACCCGGTGCCCCGGTCATCTACGGGGCGTTCACATCGAACGTCGACATGCGTTCGGGTTCACCCGCGTTCGGGACGCCGGAGGGCGTGGTGGCGGCCCTCGCCAGTGGCCAGTTGGCCAGGCTGGTGGGGGTGCCGTGGCGCTCGTCAGCTCCCAACGCCTCGAATACCGCGGACGCCCAGGCGACGTACGAGGGGATGATGAGCCTCTTCGGGGCGACGCTGGGGGGTGCCAACATGGTCCTCCACGCCGCCGGGTGGCTGGAGGGGGGACTCTCCGCCTCCCCGGAGAAGTTCATCCTCGACGTCGAGGTGCTCCAGATGTTCGCCGAGACGTTCGCGGGAATGTCGGACGGCAACGATGCCGATGCCCTCGCCACAGAGGCACTGGGCTCGGTGTCGCCCGGCGGGCACTTCTTCGACTCGCCGCACACGATGGCCCGATACACGACTGCGTTCTACTCGCCGCTGGTGTCCGATTGGTCGAACTTCGGACAGTGGACCGAGTCGGGGGCGCTGGATGCCACCACCAGGGCCAACCGGCTGTGGAAGCGGGTGGTATCCGAGTTCGAGCCGCCGCACCTCGATCCGGATGCACTGGAGGCGCTCGACGACTTCATCGGTCGCCGGACCGCGGCGGGCGGGGCTCCACCGGAGTCATGACAGAACCGCTCCCCCCCGAGCGCCGGATTCCGGCTCCCGGCCGGCTGTCCCCCGACCACCCCCGCTTCGACGAGGTGATGGCCGCGCACGACCACTCCGTCGAACTGGGGACCTACGGCTATCGGGATCCGCTGACCGGCCTGCTCGTCTTCTCGGCCGCGT
>DATHWB010000104.1:0-10777 GCA_035460965.1 Acidimicrobiia bacterium | reverse complement strand
GACCGCACCGCTCGTCGCCGTGTCCAGGGCCTCGGCCGAGGCGATCGATCCATCCAGGTACGCCCGGCTGCGGGCGCCTCGTCGTAGGCGCCGCCCAGCCCCGAGTTCCTTCTCCCCCACCAACAGGCGGCCCTCCACGCTCGCTTCGTCGCCGAACGGGCCCACCAGGTCGGACCGGGCATCCGCCCCGAGGAGCATCCGCAGGGCACCGAGCAGGAGCGTCTTGCCCGCCCCGGTTTCGCCGGTCACCACGGTGAGCCCGGCACCGAGCTCGAGGCGGGCCTCCCGGATCACACCGAGATTCCTGACCACCAGCTCGTCGATCATCGGGAGTCCAGCCCGAACTTGCGGGTCACCCGACCCGGAAACCCTTCCTGCCGCATGCGGATGAACTTGGCGGGCTTCGGGCCCGGTTCGATCACGGCGCGGTCACCCTCGTTCATCGACCCCAGCTCGCGGCCGTCCGCGCTGACGCGGACCGACCGGTCGTCGGCCACCGAGATCGCGACCACCGAGTCCGCCGGGATCACCAGCGATCGGTCGAACAGCGAGTGCGGAGCCACCGGCGTGATGAGGATCCCGTCCACTCGCGGGTCCATCAGCGGCCCCCCGGCGGAGAAGGAGTAGGCGGTGGATCCGGTCGACGTGGCCACGACGAGGCCGTCGGCCCGATGGCGGAGGAACGGCTCGCCGTCGATCTCGACGTCGAGCACGACCAGCCGCTGCGAGTCGATCTTCTCGACCACGACGTCGTTGATGCCGAGACCGCCGGAACCGTCCGGTAGCCGCACCTGGATCGTGTTGCGCAGCTCGATCCGGTAGCGCCCGGCAGCCAGGGTGGCGACCGTCTGTTCGAGCTCGTCGGGCTCGGCCTCGGCCAGGAACCCGATCGTGCCCAGGTTCACCCCGACCACCGGCACGTCACGGGCGACGGCCTGATGCGCTGCCTCGAGCACGGTCCCGTCCCCTCCGATGGCGGCGACCAAGTCCACGTCGGAGAGCTCGTCGAGTGGACCCGATCTCATGCCCGCCCGCCCGGCGGCGGTCACGAAAGTCCCTGCGTAGTCGTTGGCTTCCGGCGTGTTGGAGATCACGAGGCCGATCGACGTCATCGGCCGCTTCCCGTGTCCGGCCCGGGAGCGTCAGGTACCGCGGGCGTCGGTCGAACATGCACGAAGTACTCCACGTTTCCCTTGGCTCCCGTGATCGGTGAGAGGCAGGTAGCCACCGTACCCAGGCCGGCCGACATGAGACACTCGACGACCGCCGCCAGCGCCTGGCGGCGATCCGATTCGTCTCGGACGATCCCGCCCCTGCCGACCCGCCCCCGCCCGACCTCGAACTGTGGCTTGACGAGCAGGACGAGTTCACCGTCGTCCCGCACGGTCGACCGGAGCACGTCGGCGACGGTGCAGAGAGAGATGAAGGAGAGGTCGCCCACCACGAGGTCGAAGGGCGCGCCCAGCGCCTCCGGGTCCGCCCAGCGGATGTTCGTCCGGTCGACGACGGTCACTTCCTCACGCCCGGCGAGGCGGTCGTCGAGTTGGCCGTATCCGACGTCGACGGCGACGACCGAGCGGGCGCCGCGTTGCAGGAGACAATCGGTGAACCCCCCGGTGGACGCGCCCACATCCAGACAATGCCTGCCCGACGGATCGACCCCGAAGGTGTCGAGGGCGCCTTCGAGCTTCACGCCTCCGCGGCTGACGTACTTGGGGGGCGGCCCGACCACATGGATCGGTGTCACCGCATCGACCAGGCTCGTGACTTTCGGGGCGGGCAGGTCACCCACCCGGATCGAACCGGCTTCGATGAGGGCCGACGCCTCTGCCCTGCTGCGAGCGATCCCGCGGCGCACCAGTTCCCGGTCCAGGCGCTGGCGGGTCAGGCCTCGTCCCCCTCCTCGAGCATCGCTTCGAGGAGATCCGCCACCGCTGCCAGCGGTTCGATCGCCTCGGCGGGGTCGACGTCGGAGACTTCCTGCAACAGCCGGTGAACCCGGTCGATCGGATCCTCGACCTTCGGTGTGGTATCCATGCGAGGCATTATCGCGGACCCGAGCGACAGGACCGGTCTTGCTCCCGCTCAGAGACGACAACCCGACGCACCGCTCCGCCATCGTCACTGGTCTCATCCTGATCGCATGCGTGTACGCCTTCTTCGCCGAGCAGCCGTTCGACGAGGCCGAGGCGTACGCCTTCCTGTACGAACGGGCGGCGATCTCCTGCGAGGTCGTGTCCGGTGAGCCGCTGACGGTCGAGGAGATCCGGACGGGACGCTGCAACGTGGACTCCGGACCGCAGGTGTTCCCCGACAAGAGCATCCTGCTGAGCCTCGCCACCTCGCTCTTCCTCCACGCCAACCTCGCCCACCTGTTCGGGAACATGTGGATCTTCTGGATCTTCGGCAACAACATCGAGGACCACTTGGGCCACATCCGCTATCTCGGCTTCTACCTGGCTTCAGGCCTGCTGGCGACCGTGGCGTTCATCGCCCTCAATCCGGATTCGACTGTGCCGCTCATCGGAGCGTCCGGCGCGATCGCCGGCGTGATGGGGGCGTATCTGATCCTGTTCCCCACGGTCGGCATCACCACCATCGTGCCGCCGTTCTTCTTCTTCCCTTTCCAGGTTCCGGCGTGGGTCTTCCTCGGACTGTGGCTGTTCGGCCAGTTCGCGATCTCGTCTGACGCAGGGCAGGTGGCATGGGAGGCCCATGTCGGGGGCTTCCTGGTCGGCGTCGTGTACGCCCTCCTCAACCGGCGCCGGATCCTCGCCCGAGGACGTCGCTATTCGAGGAGGTGACGGGCGAGAGCCGCCAGGTCGGCGACCGCCACCGTGGGTGGCTCGGCGGGTTGGGACGCGACTCCGGTCGCCACCAGCGCGGTCTTCCAGCCTTCCGCCCGCCCCATCGCCAGGTCGGTGTCGTCCCTGTCACCCACGATCCAGACCTCGCCTTCGGTCTTGGATGCCAGCAGGGCACGGATGGGCCGGTGCGGCTTGCCGGCGAACTCCGGGGCTACCCCGGTGGCGTGGCGTACCGCAGCAACGATCGCACCTGCACCCGGCCGCAGACCCTCGGGGGTCGGGTAGGTCGGGTCGTGGTTGCTGGCGACGAACCTCGCCCCCCGTCCGACGGCCAGGACTGCGATCGACAGCCTCTCGTAGGTCAGCGCCGGGTCGAGTCCGACCACCACGGTGTCGACCTCGTTCCAGTCGTCGGACAACCGCACTCCGCGTTCGGCAACGGCTGTGGCCAGGCCATCCCCTCCGAGCACAAAGGCCGACGTTCCCGGGTCGAGCAGGGTCGCAGCCGCCTGTGCCGATGTGACGACGCTGTCCGGCAGAGCCGGGAAGCCGGTGACCCGGGCGATCTTGGCGGCCGAGTCCTGCGGGGTGCGCGAGGCGTTGTTCGTGCAGAACAGCAGCGTCCACCCTCCGGCGTGGAGGGCGGCGAGGGCGGCACCGCTCCCCGGGATCTCGGTCTCTCCCAGGTAGACGACCCCGTCGAGGTCGCACACCAGCGTTGGCATCAGGCCACTCGCCAACGACTCAGGATCGAGGACAGCAGTGAGGCGGTGGCGTCCACCGACGCAACGGACACGCGCTCGTCGTGGCCGTGGAACATCGAGAGGAAGTCCGGGAAGGACATCGCCTCGTCGAACAGGCCGACCCCGTAGGCGGTGACGCCCCTCGCCCGGAAGAACCGGGCGTCGGTGGTGGCGGGCATCAGCGTCGGAACGATGCGATCGGACCCGGTGTGCGCCTCGATCGAGTCCACGATGCACTCCCACAGCGAGGTTCCGACCGGCGACTCGTTCGCCACGTGATCGGCGACGGGCACGATCTCCAGTCGATCTGCGGCCGAACCCACCGCCTTGCGGATGTGGTCGTCCACGTCGGAGCGGTCCTGGCCAGGCAGCGTGCGGAAGTCGACCTCTCCTTCGGCCACATCGGGGATGACGTTGGCCTTCACGCCCGAGTGGATCACGTTGGGCGACACGGTGAGATGGGTACACGCGTGCAGGTAGGCGGCGAGCCTCGGTGCCGAGAGCGCCACCTCCTCGATGGCGCCATCGACGCCATCGGGATCTGTGAGCCGTGCCGCCAGGTCGCCCTCGAAGCCGGCGCTTTCGACGAATGCTCGCCACACGTCGGAGATAACCACCGGCGAAGGTGTCCGAAACAGCGCCCCCATGGCCTCGACGAGCAGTTCCATGGCGTTGTCGCCGCCGTAGGGAACGGAGCCGTGTCCCGGCCTGCCGCGAGATCGCAACACCGTCCAGAAGGGACCTTTCTCACCGACCGACACCGGGTAGGCAGGCTCCCCGTCGAGCCGCAGCGGCGGGTAGGCGATCTCGGTGAGGAGGTAGTCGGTGGCGACCAGATCCCATCGATCGTCGACCAGTGGCCGCGCCCCGAGTCCACCGCCCGCCTCTTCGTCGGCCACGGCCAGGAAGACGAGGTCACCCGGGAGGGCCGGAACCGATCCATCGAGGTACGGCTTGAACGCCACGGCCATCGCCGCGGTCAGGTTGAGCATGTCCACCGCCCCGCGACCCCAGACGAACCCGTCCGACACATCGCCCGCGAAGGGATCTCTCGACCAGCCGGACTCGTTGACGGGCACGACGTCGAGGTGGCCCATCATCATCAGCGCCGGAGCGGTCGGGTCGGTGCCGGGAATCCGGTAGATGGTCGAGGCCCGGCCCGGAACGGGCTCGTAGAGGGTCCCCGCCCGGCCGAAGAACTCGTGGAGTGTCTCGACCGACCGGATCTCCTGCCCGCTCCCGGGCGTTCCGTCGTTGACGCATGCATTTCTGATGAGAGCCCTGAGGAGCTCGACGGTTTCGGACATGCCCAGACGGTACCTGTCAGGATCGGAGGTACGGTTCGAGCCGCTCCAGCAACGAAGGCATCGTCGGAATCAGGTCGAGTTCGCCTGCCTCCGACGGCGTCACCCACCGCACTTCGGCCGCATCGTCGCCGGCCGCCAGCCGGCCACCGACGGGGAATCCGACGAAGTCGACGAGGGTGTAGTGCCACTCGGGAGGCGATGCCGTGTCGATCACCTCCCCGGTCCAGACGACCGGGCCGAGCCGCACCAGCAGCCCGGTCTCCTCGCTCACCTCCCGGAGAGCGGCCGCCTCCATCGTCTCGCCCATCTCGACTTTCCCCCCCGGCACCGCCCACCGGTCCGCCCACGGTCCGCGACGCTTCCGGACGAGCAGGATGCGACCGTCGTCGATGACCGCCACGCCCACCCCTGGTATCGGATGGTCAGGCATCCTCGTACCGGGACATGACGATCGAACGCGCCTTGAAGCCGCCCGATTCGAAGAAGTTCTTGACCAGCCGGTGCCCGGGGAGCACGTGTGCATCGAAGGTGTGCACCCCGCGACGGCGCATCTCGACGAGAGCGGCGTCGAGCATCGCTTCTCCGACGCCCACCTCTCGTGCCGGCTGATGCACGAACACCAGCCGGATCGAGCCGATCAGCTCTCCTTCGGCTTGCGGGAGCATCTGCTCGATCCTGGCGGCGAGGAACCCGACTGCCACGGCGTCGATCTCGCCGACCATCACCACCGCGTCGGGGTCTTCGACCAGGGCGTGGATGGCATCCTCGACCGGCTCGGCGAGTCCGTCGGCCAGGGGCCACAGACGCGACAGCGGTGTCATCTCGTCCTCGAGGAGGCGGTAGAGGGTCGCCAGCGAGGAGACGTCCTCCGGCGTTGCCTGGCGGGCGCTCACTCGAAACATCAGCGCTGCCGGCGACCGCGAGCCGCGCCCAAGCGACGCGACACGCCCCATTTGGTGACGAGCCACATCGCCTCCCGCACTATGGCCCCATTCATCTTCGACGTTCCCGTCGTCCTGTCACGGAACACGACGGGAACCTCGACGATGCGCAGCCCCGCCTCGTGAGCCCGCATTGCCATCTCGACCTGGAATCCGTAGCCCGATGCCCGTGCCTGCCGGTACGGCAGCGCGCGGAGCGCATCGGCCCGGAACGCCCGGAATCCGGCGGTGGAATCGTGAACAGGGATCCCGAGCATGAGACGGGCATAGAGGTTGCCTCCCCGGGACAGGAACCGGCGGTGGAACGGCCAATCCGGGGTGGAACCGCCGGGTACGTAACGGGATCCGATGACGAGGTCGGCACCCTCCTCCACCTGCTCGACCAACCGTGGCAGGTCTTGCGGGTTGTGTGAGAAGTCGGCGTCCATCTCGATCACGATCTCGGAGGGTCCGGTGAGAACGTGGTCGAAGCCTGCTGCATAGGCCGGGCCCAAGCCCTCTTTCAGCTTGCGATGCAGCACGCTCATTCCGGGGTCGGGGGCGGCAATGGCTTCGGCCAGGGTGCCGGTCCCGTCCGGTGAGTCGTCGTCGACGATCAGCAACCGATATCCGTGCAGCCGAATGGCGGCGGCCAGGTGCGGCAGGTTCTGCCGCTCGTTGTACGTGGGGACGACGACCGTGACGAGGTCGCTACGCACAATCGAGGCAGAGCATCTTCCGTCGGTTGGCGAGCTGCGTTGCACGCTTCACCAGAAAGCACGACTGGCACACGAACTCGTCGGCGCTCTTGGCCTGTGCTTCGACGTTCATCGTCAGCTCTTCGCGGCGGATCGCCCGCAGTTCCTCGGCCTCGTTCACCAGCAACGACTCGGACGCTTCCTCGTCGAGGAGTTCGAGCTCCTCCGCCTCCAATTCGTCGAGGGCCTCGTCGGCTTCCTCCTCCTCGTCATCGTCGTCATCGTCGCCGGCGACATCGGCCTCGGCATCCTCGTCGTCGACGAACTCGTCGTCGACGACCTCGATGTCGGCCTCGATGTCGTCCTCCAGCTCGATGTCGTCGTCGAGTTCGATGTCCTCGTCGATCTCTTCGTCCAGATCCTCTGCCTCGTCGAGATCGTCGATCTGATCGTCTTCGTCAGCCATGTCGCCTGTCGATCCTGTGTCGTGAAACCTGCTCAGGGGCGGGAGCCCCGTCTCGGCGTGATTGCCGGGGACTCCAACGCGGGGCGACAGTAGCCCATTCCCGGCGCTCGTCCACTCGTGACACGAGTGTCAGATCTTCAGCGTGACGGCACCGGGAATAACGCGAGCGTCGAACGGCGTGGATCCGATGTGATCGCCGTCCACTTCGACCGGCCACGGCACCGACGTGCGGACCGACAACGAGGCGAGGCTCATCCGCTGAACCTGCGGGAGCGAGAGATGGGTGCCCTTGATGATGCGGGGAACGATGCCGACCGCCTGCCGCTTGCGGGCGTTGATCACCTGCACGTCGAGTTCCCCGTCCATCAGCATCGCCTTCGGGGCGATGTTCCACCCTCCAGCGAAGAACTGGGCGTTGGCCAGCACGACCGCCAGGGCCGGGCCGCGATATCCCCGGTTGCCCTGGACCTCCAACTCCGCGGCGGGAAATCCGGGGAGGCGAGCGGCGAATGCGATGGGGTAGCGGGCCGACCCCCATCGCCGTGGCAGCCGGGGGGCGGTCTCGGCGGCAGCGGCTCCAGCACCCGCCTGGGCGACGTTGACGAAGTGACGTCTCCCCCACTCCCCGTCGAGCCGTCCGACATCGATCTGATACGTCGTCGTGCCGCGCAGATGGCGGGCCGCCCCCTCCATCGTCCCGGGGATGCCGAAGGTCTTGAGCAGGTCACAGCCGGTTCCGTTCGGCAGGATTCCGATCGTCGGCATCCGCTCGGGGGCGGCGTGCATCAGCGCGTCGACCACGAGTGACACCGTGCCATCGCCACCGACCACCACCAGGTCGAGATCGGTCGATGCCTCCACTGCCGTTCTCCGCATCTCGGCGACGCTCGTCGGCTGCTCGACGACACCTTCGACGCCCGCTGCCGCCAGCACGTCGCGGATGACGAGACCATCCACCGCCTTGCGCCCCGCCTGCGGGTTGACGAGAACCAGCCAGCGGCTCACCCCGCCCCCTGTGCCGCCACCACCCCGCGATCCACGACCCTGAGCGTGGCCCGCGCGTCCTCCGCCAGCTCCGGGAAGGCATCGCGGATCTGCTGCAGGAGATCGACCAGCTGCCGGCTCACGCGAACGAAGTCTCCGGCCGCCAGGGATCCGTACTCCAGGTCGTCGAGTTCGACGTTGGACGCCCATCGATACGCCGCCATCGCGAAGCCCCCGTCCGGTATCCGGCTCGGGGTGAGGCGGTGGCGACGTTCGGCGTCTGTGAGCGTCTCCCACAACTCGGCGACACGATCGAACCGTTCCCCCACCGTCGCGTTCGGCCACTCGGGCGCGGTCTCCTGATCCCCCCGGGGCTCGTACACGAACAGTGACGCGACAGCGGCCATCTCGGGCGGCGTCAACGACCAGAACACGCCCTGCTCCAGCGACTCGGTGAGGAGCAGGTCCATCTCGTTGTAGACCTGGCGCAGGCGGGTGCCTCGCGGGGTGAGCGACCAGCCGTCGGCGTAGTCGAACTCCTCGAGGAGATCGATGATCGCGTGGAACTCCTCCAGCAGGCCGATGCCTGCACTCCGCAGGTCCCCTCGCAGGCGCTCGATGCGGCTACTCGTGCGCGCGGACTTCCGAAGCCAGTGGAGA
Source organism: Acidimicrobiia bacterium (assembly GCA_035460965.1). Taxonomy (GTDB): domain Bacteria; phylum Actinomycetota; class Acidimicrobiia; order Spongiisociales; family ZC4RG35; genus DATHWB01. Next base: position 2,192 of record DATHWB010000104.1, on the reverse strand, counting down.
TGGGATGTCGCGTCCGGACAGCGCGCCACCGGGTGGTCGATCGCAGGGGCGGCGCTGGCCTTCTGTTCGGCGGGGGGAATCGCACGCAGTTTGCGAAGGGTCAGTTGCTCGAACTTGCGATCGTTGCCGCCCCGATACTCGAGCGGGAGCTGGATACGACCCGCCTTCTCGATGCCGCTCCCCAGGTCCCGAGGACCGAACGTGGTCATCCGGCCCGAGGTCCCCATGACCAGTGCCCGCATCCCGCTCTTGCCGCGGTTGAGCCGCCGCACCACGACGTAGCGTCCCTGGCGGCTCCCCCCTCCCACGTCGAACACGTCTCCCGGATGCAGGTCTCCAAGCGTGGGTGCGGTCGAGGCGGACCGCGCGACCAGCGCCGCGTACTCCTCGACCGATCCGCGCTCGCATTCCGCTCGAAGCCGCTCGTCGACCAGTCGCTCGCCCATCTCGGCGAGATGCCTCTGTGCCGACAGTTGCTCGCCCTCGCGTTGGAACTGGGCGAAGCTGGCGGACAACAGCTCTTCGGCCCGTCCTTGTTCGTAGTTCCCGATCAGGTTTGCCGCCATGTTGTAGGTGGGTCGGAAGCTGGAGACCAGCGGATGAGCTCCGAGTTCGGCGATCTTCAGCACCTGGTCGAGCTTGACGTACGGCGAGTGGAGTACCACTCCGTGCCCGAGAGTGTCGATGCCTCGGCGTCCCGCCCTTCCCGTGAGCTGGGTGTAGTCCCCCGGTTTGAGGAGTGAGTGGCCTTCGCCGTCGAACTTGGAGAGGGAGTCGAGGACGACGGTGCGCGCGGGCATGTTGATGCCGAGCGAGAGGGTCTCGGTGGCGAAGACGACCTTCAGGTGCCCGCCGGCGAACAACTCCTCCACCGCTTCCTTGAACGCCGGAACCATCCCTGCATGGTGGGCGGCCACTCCGACCTCGAGTTGGGCGAGCCATCGCCCGTAGTCGAGCGCGGAGAGATCGCGATCGGACAACAACGAGGTGCGGCGCTCGGCGACGTCACGGATGATCGGGAGGCTGTCCGGGTCGACGAGGCGGAGTCCCGAGTCGAGTATCGAGAGCGCAGCGGCGTCGCAGCCGGCCCGCGAGAACACGAAGAAGATCGCGGGGAGCATGCCCCGGTCGGCGAGTTCCGCCACCACTTCGGTGCGGCGAGGTGTTCGGAAGCGTCGGCGCCTCCCCTTTTCGAGCGAGAGCAGGTGCTCCAGCTTCGAGTTGGGCCGGCGACGGCCGTCCCGGACCGTGAACATGGGGTGGAGTCGGATCGCCTGGTCTCCGCCGCGGTCGGCCAGCATGTAGAGGCTCTCCAGGGGCACCGGCCGCTCGGTCGTCACGACCAACTCGGTTCGTCCCCGTCGCTCCTCCACCCAGGCGGCGAACTCGGCCGCGTTCGCGACGGTCGCGCTCAGGCACACCATCTGCAGGTGGCGGGGAGCGTGGATGATCACCTCCTCCCACACCGCACCCCGGAACCGGTCTTGGAGGTAGTGGACCTCGTCGAGGATCACGAAGCCGACTTCGTCCACCGCAGCCGCGTCGGCATAGATCATGTTCCGCAGGACCTCGGTCGTCATGACGACGATCTGGCCGCCGCCGTTGATGACGTTGTCGCCGGTGAGCAGCCCGACCTTGTCGGCGCCGTGCGCCCGGACGAGATCCCCGAACTTCTGGTTGGAGAGTGCCTTGATCGGTGTCGTGTAGAAGACGCGGGTCCCGCGTTGCATGGCGAGATGGATGGCGGCGTCCGCCACCAGGGTCTTGCCGGCGCCGGTCGGGGCGGACACGACGACGTTGGCACCGGTGGCGATCGCCTCCCCCGCCTCCACCTGGAAGGGATCCGGCGCGAAGGGGAGCCCGTCGAAGAAGTCTTCGAGTCTCACTTGCGCAGCAGCAATCGGACGAGCCAGTAGGTCAGCTCGTAGAAGATGTACAGGGGAACGCTCAGCAGGGTGAGCGTGAGCGCGTCGCCGGTCGGAGTGATGAGCGCCGCCACGATCACGATGATCAACACTGCCCAGCGACGGCCCTTGGCCAGCTGTTCCGAGGTCACGAGCCCCGCGGCGGCAGCAGCGAACAGGAACACCGGATAGAGGAAGCTCACCCCGAACGCCAGCATGAACCGCATGGCGAAGGAGAAGTACTCGAGCATCCGCAGGTCGGACCGGACGTCGTCGAAGATGTTGAGC
>DATHWB010000103.1:0-4243 GCA_035460965.1 Acidimicrobiia bacterium | reverse complement strand
CAGCTCGTCGAGCATTACGTGGCGACTTCCGAGTCCGAGTCGCTCGTCGGCAACATCTACCTCGGTCGGGTCCGAAACGTGTTGCCGGGGATGGAGGCGGCGTTCATCGACTTCGGGGCTGCCAAGAACGGTGTCGTCTATGCCTCTGACGTGAAGATCGAGGGTGACGCCCGCGGCAAGAAGCGGCCTCGCATCGAAGAGGTCCTCAGCGAAGGCGACGAGATCCTCGTGCAGGTCGTCAAGGACGCCATGGGCGCCAAAGGGGCGCGCCTGACGGGTCAGCCTTCCCTGCCGGGGCGCTACTTGGTGCTCGTCCCCGACTCCGATGCGCAGGGCATCTCGCGTCGGCTTCCCGACGAGGAGCGCCAGCGCCTGCGGGAGGTCACCGGCAAGGTCAAGCCGAAGGGCTTCGGGGTGATCGTCCGGACGGCCGCCCTCCACGCGTCCGACGAGGAGATCGCTGCCGACATCAGCCGTCTGCACAAAGCCTGGGAGCAGATCGTGCAAGACAGTCAGGGCGGTGGAGCGCCGCGGCTGGTCTACGCCGAGCCCGATCTGCTCATACGGGTCATCCGGGAGCACTTCACCGGTGACTTCAAGCGGATGCTCATCGACGATGCCGGCGCCTTCGAGCAGGTCAACGCGTACCTGCGGAGCACGGCGCCGGATCTGGTGTCGAAAGTCTCGCTCTACACCGACGAGCTGGCTCTGTTCGAGCGGTACCACGTGGAGGACCAACTACGGAAGGCCCTCGATCGACGGGTGTACCTGCCGTCCGGCGGTCACCTCGTGATCGACCGGACCGAGGCACTGACCGTCATCGACGTGAACACCGGCAAGTTCGTCGGCAGTTCGAGTCTCGAAGAGACGGTGCTGCAGAACAACCTCGAAGCGGCGGAGGAGATCGGCCGTCAACTTCGGCTGCGCGACATCGGCGGCATCATCGTCATCGACTTCATCGACATGGAGACCGAGAAGAACCAGCAGCAGGTTCTCCGTCGTCTGCGGGAGACCCTCGCCCGGGATCGGACCCGCACCCAGGTGTTCGAGGTCTCGCACCTCGGCCTCGTCGAGATGACCCGCAAGAACGTGTCCGCCGGGCTGCTCGAGACCTTCTCGCACAAGTGCGAGGCATGTGAGGGTCGGGGCATCATCCTCCACGAGGAGGCCGCCGCCCTCGCCGTCCCCCTCGGTTTCGAAGAAGACCTCGACTGACCGCGTTCTTAGCGAACCAGCGCGTCAAGAACGACGCGTCTAGACACACAAAACGGGTTGGCCCGGCTTTGCGGGGTTCTCGGGGTGAGGGATATACTCGGCTGTCGTTCCCCCCTCTCAGAGGTTTGTCCATGTACGCCATCATCCGCACCGGCGGCAAGCAGGCGAAAGTGCGTCCTGGTGACGTGATCGACGTCGAGCTGCTCAAGACCGACGACGAGAACGTGACCTTCGTCCCGTTGCTCGTCGTCGACGACTCCGGATCCACCATCACCGACCGGACGGTGCTCGCCGACGCCACCGTCACCGCCAAGGTGCTCGGCGAGGTCAAGGGCGAGAAGGTGGACATCTTCAAGTACAAGAACAAGACCGGCTATCGCCGCCGTATGGGTCACCGCCAGCGCTACACCAGCCTCGAGGTGACCGACATCGCCCTGCCCAAGGGAGCAGCGAAGGCCGCCACGAAGAAGGCCGCGCCCGCCGCGGCCGAAGAGGAGTGACGGATGTCGAAGACGAAAGCCGGCGGTTCCAGCAAGAACGGCCGTGATTCCAAGGCGAAGCGCCTCGGCGCCAAGGTGTTCGACGGCCAGGTCGTCGACGCCGGAGCGGTGATCGTGCGTCAGCGCGGCACCCGCATCCATCCGGGCGACAACGTGGGCCGCGGGAGCGACGACACCCTGTTCGCGACGAAGGCGGGGACCGTCAAGTACGCCACCCGTCACAACCGCCGCAGGGTCGACGTCCTCACCGACTGATCCCGGTCCGGTCGCATGTTCGTCGACCGGGTCCGTCTCCATGTGCGCGCCGGTGACGGCGGTGCCGGTGTCGTCGCCTTCGTGCGATCCAGGGGTCGACCGCAGGGCAAGCCGACCGGGGGCTCAGGCGGGAGCGGGGGAGACGTGGTGCTCGAGGTCGACGAGGGCATGGCGTCGCTGCTCCGATACCGACGCAACCCGCACCACGCCGCTCAGAAGGGCGGTCACGGCAGCGGTGATCTCAAGCACGGCAAACGTGGGGAAGACCTCGTCCTCCCGGTTCCGGCCGGCACGGTGGTGCGTGACGAGACGGGACGGATGGTCGCCGACCTGGTCCGTCAGGGCCAGAGGGCGGTGATCCTCGAAGGTGGGAGAGGTGGTCGCGGGAACGCGGCGTTCGTGTCCCCCAAGCTGCGAGCGCCCTCGGTCGCCGAACAAGGCGAATATGGGGCGGAACGGACGTTCGAGCTCGAACTCAAGCTCATGGCGGATGCAGCCCTGGTCGGCTTCCCGAACGCCGGCAAGAGCACCTTCATCTCCAGGGTGAGCGCTGCCCGACCGAAGGTCGCCGACTATCCGTTCACGACGCTCGAACCGCACCTCGGGGTGGTGGCGGTCGACGATCACGAGTTCGTGATCGCGGACGTGCCCGGTCTCATCGAGGGAGCAGCCCAGGGCCGTGGCCTGGGACACGAGTTCCTACGCCACGTCGAACGGGCCCGCGCCCTCGTGATCCTGCTCGATCCATCTCCGCTGGCGGAGCACCCACCCGCTGGACAGCTGCGGATACTCCTGTCCGAGTTGGCGGCGTTCAATCCCGACCTCGTGTCACGGCCCCAGGTCGTGCTGGTCGGGAAGGGCGATCTGGAGGGGGCGGAGGAGGCCGCCCGCGAGTTGGAGGGCGCCACGGTGGTGTCCCCGCTCACGGGGGTGGGCCTCACGGAGGCGCTGTATCGGATCGCCGATGCCGTCGAACAGGCTCGGCGGGAGGCCCCGGATCGCGAGGGATACGTGCTGCATCGACCCGTCCAGCCGCCGTTCCGTCTGAGACGGGACGGGGATGTCTGGGTGGTGGAAGGTGTCGGCGCCCAGCGTGCCGTCCGCTTCGCCGACCTGACCAATCCGCAGGCAGCCGACCTCGCATCAGACCGTCTCACCAGGCTCGGCATCGACGGGGCGCTCGCCGCGGCAGGTGCAGAGGAAGGTGACACCGTCCGGATCGGCGATCTCGAGTTCGAGTACTCCCGACCGCTCGACGAGTGGGATGAAGGCGAGGAGGAATGAGGCGATCCATTCCCACCACCGCCACCGTCGTGGTGAAGATCGGTTCGTCGTCGCTGACGCGGGGTCGACCCGGACTGGACCGGGCGGCGCTGCACAGTGTCGTCGCCCAGGTGGAGGCGCTGCGGCGGCGGGGCCATCCCGTGGTACTGGTCACGTCTGCCGCCGTCGCCGCCGGGCTGCCCGCACTGGGTGTCCAGGCGCGTCCGACCGACGTCCCGGGATTGCAGGCGGCGGCGGCGGTCGGGCAGAGCAGGCTCATGCAGGCGTACACGGAGGCATTCGACGAGTACGGCGTGACGGTCGGGCAGGTGCTGCTGACGAGGAACGTCCTCGCCGACCGCAACCAGTACCTCCACGCTCGACAGGCGTTCGAGCGGCTGCTGGCGTTGGGCGTGGTTCCGATCGTCAACGAGAACGACACCGTCGCCATCGAGGAACTGCGGCTCGGCGACAACGACCGGCTGGCGGCGATGGTGGGACATCTCACGGGGGCCGGGCTCCTGCTGCTCCTCACAGACACATCGGGCATCTTCTCCTCCGATCCGCGAACGGATGCCGACGCCACCCTCCTCCGGGCGGTGGAGCACAACGATTCGGTCCTCGACGAACTGGCTCGAAGCGCCGCCGGCCCGCTCGGCTCGGGTGGCGTGGGCACCAAAGTGGCGGCGGCCCGCATGGCGGCGTGGTCGGGGGTCCCGACGGTGGTCGCGCCGGCGGACGCGCCTGATGTGGCGCTCACGGCGGTGGCGGGTGGTGACATCGGCACTTGGGTCGAGCCGAGGGCGCAGCGCCTTCCCGCCCGCAAGCTGTGGATCGCCTTCGGTCAGCCGAGCGAGGGTCGGCTTCGCGTCGACGCCGGAGCCCGGACCGCCATCGCCAACGGGGGGTCCTCGTTGCTTCCGGTCGGTATCACCGATGTGGAAGGAGACTTCCAGGGTGGGGCGGCGGTCGAGGTCGTGGGTCCCGACGAGGGTGTCATCGCCAAGGGG
>DATHWB010000102.1:0-9386 GCA_035460965.1 Acidimicrobiia bacterium | reverse complement strand
GAGTGCCCGATCCTGCGAAGCGCCTCGGCCCGGTCAGCCGCTGCCGTTCTGTCCACCAACCCAGACTCCTCATGTACGCGGTGGCGAGTCAGCATACGCGCCTGACCCACGATGGCCAGGTCCACCCTCCGCGGCGATAGTCTGACTCCCCGTGATCCGGCGGCTTCTCCCGTTTCTGCTCGCCGTGGCCGCCTGCGCGGGCGACACGGTTCCTGCATCCACGACGACCACGACCCCCTCCACCACCACGACCACGTTGGGGGCAGCGGGTGTCTACGCCCTGGTGAGCCAATCGCTGGCGTTCGTCACCACTCCTGTGGGGAGCGGCAGCGGGATGCTCATCGATGCCACGACCCTCGTCACCAATGCCCACGTCGTCTGGCCGGCGACGACCGTGACGGTCTCCTTCCCGTCCGGGCTCGGTGGCGATGCGCCTGTTGTCGGCTACGACTGGATGGCCGACCTGGCCCTGATCGACGTCTCCTCGATGACGGGACTCCCTCCACCCGTTGACACCGACACCACGCCGCTCGGACCCGGTACCGACGTGTACCTCGTGGGCTATCCGGCTGACGACGCTTCGACCGCCGAACCGGCGATCACCTCCGGCATCGTGTCCCGCTCCAGAACCTGGCCCGACGGCGAGCTGACGTTCATCCAGTCGGATGCCCTCATCTCGGGCGGGCAATCCGGCGGGGCCCTCGTCAACCGGGAAGGCAGGGTCGTGGGGATCTCGGGGTTGAGCGTCGGCGACGGATTCGCTCTGGCACTCACCGCCTCCGATCTCCTCGAACGCATCGGCGAGATCCGTAACGGCGTCGACCGGCACCTGCTCGGCGCGCGTTCGGTGGCCGACCTGACCGGCGCCGTCACCATCGCCGGCTCGGTACCGCACGTGCTCGACGAGGTGGTCTTCGTGTTCGACGGCAAGGCCGGCGACGTCGTGGCACTCGAGATCGACGCCACGTCGGTCTTCAACGCAGACCTCGTGGGACCCGACGGCTTCATCGAGGCGACGACCGGGGAACCGGGACTCAATTCCGTGCTGTCGGCGGATCTCGTGCTCGACGGCCCCTACTTCGTGGTCGTCTACCCGGACCACGAGCCGATCGCGTCGGTCACCGTGGCAGGGGTCGAGGTGCGCGAATGGATCGACCCGGATCACGGCGTGGAACTCCGGGTCGGGGACCTCTACGCCGGAAGCGGCGACTATCCCGGCGATCTGGACTGGTTCCGCCTCGATCTTCGAGCCGGACAGTCCGTGACGATCACCGCCACCTCCATCAACATCGACGCCTCGCTGATGGTGGACTTCCTCGACCCGACAGCCGGTTCGGCGTTCGCCGGGGACAGCGATTCCGGCGGCGGTGTCATCGGTTTCGACGCCCGGCTCGAGTTCACGGCACCGGAGACGGCCAGTTATGCGGTGGTCGTGTTCGACGAGACCGGATTCGGTCCCGGCGGATACGTGATTCGCGTGGAGGGCACCTCGTGAACCGGGCCGTCAAGGGAATCGGAGTGATGGCAGGGGTGCTGGCAGGCCAGGCGGCGTGGGCGCGGTGGCGCCCGCTCCCCACGTACTCCGATCTCGATCCGAACGGCACGGAGGGCCCCACGGACGGCACGCCGCTGCGCCTGCTGGTGCTCGGCGACAGCAGTTGCACTGGGGCGGGGCTGGACGACCCGGCCGACATCTGGGTGCGGGTGCTGGCTCGAATGCTCGGCGATCACGGTTATCGGGTCGGGGTCGCGTCGTTCGCGGTGGGCGGTTCGAAGGCCGCCGACGTGTTGCGGGACCAGGTGGGACCGGCAGTCGCGCATGGGGGTGACGTGGCGCTCGTGTCGGTGGGGGGCAACGACGCCCTGCGCGGCGTCGGAACCCGTTCCTTCGAGCGCACCCTCGACAACGCCGTGGCACAGCTCACCGCTTCGATCCCGCTCGTGGCACTGAGCGGTGTCGGCGACATCGGGACCGTGCCCCGGCTTCCTCACGCCGTGGCGACAGCCGCCCGGCGCAGGGCCAAGTCGCTGAACGCCGCCCACGGCCGGGTGGCGCGCCGTCACGGGGCGCTCGTCGCCGACCAATGGGCGTGGGCCGCAGCCCGCTTCCGCGATCCCGGCGTGTACGCCCCCGACCTCTTCCACCCGAACGCCGAGGGGCACCAGGTGTGGGCAGCCGTCGGATTCGAGCTTCTCGCGCCCGTTCTGACCCGTTCCCCGGAGCATCAGGGTTCGATCAGGGCGATCCCCGATGACCGCCGACCTCCCGACCTGTCAGTCTGACCCGGATGTCCGATCCTCGACCCCCCATCGTGATGCTCGACGCCGTCACACAACGCTTCGGCGACGTGGTGGCACTCGATGACATCACCCTCTCTGTCGACCCGGGCGTGACGGGGCTCGTCGGCGCCAACGGGGCAGGAAAGACCACCATGCTGCGGGCCCTGCTGGGCCTCGTGCATCCGACCGACGGCCGGATCACCGTGATGGGCCACGACGCCGCCACCGATCCGATCGCGGTTCGGACCGTGGTCGGATACATGCCCGAAGGGTCCTGCCTTCCCCGCGACCAGACGGCGGCCGACTTCGTGGCATACACGGCCGAACTGGCGGGCGTGCCATCCAAGGACGCCAGACGACGGGCGTCCGAGACGCTCTACCTGGTGGGGTTGGAGGAGGAGCGGTTTCGCTTTCTCGGTGACTTCTCCACCGGCATGCAGCAGCGGGTGAAACTCGCCCAGTCGATCGTCCATGGGCCGCGGCTGGTACTCCTCGACGAGCCGGCCTCCGGGCTGGATCCGGCCGGACGTGAGCAGATGCTCGCCCTCATCCGACGTCTGGGAGCATTCGGCATCAACGTGATCGTCTCGTCACACGTCCTCTCGGACATCGAGGAGACGTGCCAATCCGTGATCATGCTGGACGCCGGGAGACTCATCCGCTCCGGGCCGCTCGACGATCGCACGCGTACGTCGACGATCACCGTCGAGGTCCTGGACGATCCGACCGCTTTCGTCTCGAGCCTGCAGGAGAGCGGACTGGCGGCAACCGCCGACGGGCTGACGATCAGCGTGGAAGGAACCCTCGACGAGTCGGCCTTCGACGCCATCCGCGACGCGGCCGCCGCCACCGGAACCGGCATCCTCCGCTTGGGACGGGCGACGGTCACCCTCGAACAGGAGTTCCTGCAGCAGGCCGGAGCAGGCTCGTGAGCGACGCCGTCATCTACGACCGCGGATACAAGTCCTACGACGGACAGCTGCTGGGAAGGCGGGCGGTCCGCCGTGCCATCGTCCGGGACGGTATCCGTCGCATCCTGGGCATCCGCCGCAAGGCGCGCCGCAAGGTCATCCCCTGGACACTCCTCGCCATCGGCCTGCTGATGGCTGCCGTGCTGGTGGGTCAACTCTTCCTCTTCGGCTCCCTCGCCGGTGCCGTCGCCGAGGGACTGCCTTCCTACGCCGAACTCTTCGACCTGTACTCGCGCATCGCACTGCTGTTCCTGGCGATCACGGTTCCGGAACTCCTGGGACCGGATCGAGCGCAGGGCGTCACCTCCGTGTACTTCTCCCGGCCCATGTCGGTCGGGGATTACCTCGGCGGGAAGGCCACCGCCTACCTCATCGCCGCCGGCGCCATCTATCTGGTGCCTCAGACCGTCTTCCACCTCGGTGCGGCCGCTCTCGCCCAGGAGGGCTTCCTGGGATACCTCGGAAGCAACCTCGACGTTCTCTGGAAGGTCGTCGCGGCCGCCCTCGGCTTCATCCTCGTCCACGGCGGGGTCCTGGCGATCGTCGGCTCCTACGTCGACCGGACCAGCTTCGCCGCAGCCACGTTCCTCGGCATCCTGCTCGCCGGTGGCAACCTGGCCGGAGTCGTGTCACAGGCTCCGTTCGCCGGGGCTCGGTACGCGGCGCTCTTCGCCCTCGACGACCACGCCCGCTACGTGCGGGATTGGATCTTCGATCGGGACCTCGACACCTACTGGCCCGAGCGGGCAGGGTTCGACCCCTGGGTGTCGTTGCTCGTCATCGCGCTCGTGGCCGTGGTCGGTTCGGCCTGGGCGTACCGCCGCTATCGGAGGCTGGCGTGACCGTTCAGGCGATCGGGCTCTCCAAGTGGTTCGGCCAGAAGGTGGCGCTGTCGGATGTGACCGTCGACTTCACTCCCGGCGTCACGGGCCTGCTCGGCCCCAACGGAGCGGGCAAGACGACGCTCTTGCGGGTGTTGACCGGCCTCCAGGTCCCGTCGCAGGGCGAGGTCGTGGTCCTCGGCACCGATCCGCGCCGCGACCGCTCGATCTATCGGCGCGTCGCACTCGTTCCCGAGGACGAGGCGGTGTATCCCGATCTGACTGGGCGTGAATTCGTGACGCTTCGCGCTCGGCTGGCCGGATGCGCCGAACCGGTGGAAGCGGCGGATCGCGCCCTGCGGACCGTGGCGATGGACTCGGCCGCCGATCGTCAACTCGGTGGCTTCTCCAAGGGCATGCGACAACGGACGAAAGTGGCTGCGGCTCTGGTCGGGGACCCCGAAGTGCTCGTGCTCGACGAGCCGCTCAACGGTGCCGATCCCGTGCAGCGTGCCCAACTGATCGACCTCTTCGTCCGACTGGGAGATGAGGGTCGAACCGTGATCGTCTCCTCCCACGTGCTGGTGGAGGTGGAACGGATGACGCACCGGGTGGTGGCGATGGTCGACGGCCGCCTCGCCGCCGTCGGACGCATCGACGACCTGCGGGCCGCCATGACCGATCGACCCCGCCTGGTCACCGTGGAAGCGGACCGACCGAGGGATCTGGCGTCCACCGTGATGGCGGTCGACGGCGTGCAGAGCGTGCGCCTGGCAGGTGCGACGATCGACGTCACCACCACCGATCCCGTGCTCCTCGCTCGCACCCTCCCCGTCGTCGCCCGCGCCGGCGGCATCCGCATCACCGAGATCCGCCCGGCGGACGAGTCGATGGAGCAGGTGTTCCGATACCTGGTGGAGGCCGGCTCGTGAGCATGACACTGATCCGGCACCTGGCGTCACGGACGCTCCGCGGCAAGCGTCTGCTGGGAACCGGCGCCCTGGCGGCCGTGGCCGGCGTGGCGGCCTGGGTCTCCATGGCGGGGATCACGACCGACGCCACCGCCGACATCTACCGCACCGTGACTGCGTCCGTACCTCCCGCCACGCTCTCGATCGCACTGCTGATCGTCACCTCCGCCACTCTGCGGGACGAAAGGGACGGCGGCACCCTCGCATACGTGTACATGTCGCCGGTCTCGGCAGCCGGTTTCGCCCTGTCCGCGATGACAGCCGCCCTCGTGACCGCCGTGGTCATCTCCCTCGCCGGATGGCTGCCCGGGTGGGTCGGAGCGGGGATCATGACCGGTTCCTGGAGCCTGGCACTGCCCGCACTGTCCGCCTACCTTCTCGCCGCCTTCGGGTACTGCGCCGTCTTCCTCCCCCTCGGCTACCTGTTCGACCGCTCGCTCATCATCGGTCTGGCGTACATCTTCGTGTGGGAAGGAATCGTGGCGACGGCGGTGACCGGTGTCGGACCGTCGAGCGTGTGGCGGATCGCCATGTCCGGCTATGCCGACCTGGACGATCTCCCGCCCGACGCCCTCGACGTGCTCGGCACGGTCGAACCGGGGATCGGCGGAGCCATCGCCACGGTGGTTGTGCTCGTCGTCGTCGGGACCCTGGTCCTCACCTGGGCGGTCCGCTCCAGGGACGCAGTCTGAGGTCTCACCGCACCACGCGGTGGACTCCGGAATCGGTGGCCAGCCAATCCATCCATCGGTCGTGGGCCTCGGTGGGCAGTGAGTCGACCAACAGCCGGTCGAGTGTGATCCCGACGGCCACCACGGCCTCCCCGGCGGAGCCGAACAGGCCGTCGTAGTAGCCCATCCCCCATCCGATCCGACTGCCGTCACGTCCGAACGCCAGCGACGGGGTGAGCACGATGTCCAGCGCGGACGGCTCCACCGTCGGAGCCTCTGCAACGGGCTGCTCGTAGCCGAAACGATGAATCTCCCTGGGGGCTGCGAACGGATGGACCGTGAGCGGGCGCCGACCGCCAGGCGTGCGGGTCACGAACCAGCGATGCCGCTCGTCGACCACCGGAGTCACATCGACCTCGCCGGGCATCGGTAGGTACACGAGCACGCTCGACGGAGGCTGGGCGGCCAGCCACTCGCGAAGATGTTCGGCGACGCGTTCGGATTCTTCCGCCGTGACCGGAGGGCGACCTTGGAGTGCGGTCCTGATGGCGGCCTTGTCCATTCGTCGCAGGGTATATGGCCGTCGCCGGTCGTCCGTCGGTACCCTGCCGAGGCCATGGCCTCCTACCTGCAAGCGATCCCCCGCACGGTGGCCGTGGGCGTCACCGCCGTCTACACCACGGTGCTGGCCGGCCTCGCGGCGTGGTTCCTCGGAGCGCGGGATCCCTCGGACCCACGGATCGAGCGGCTCATCCGATGGTGGGCGACTCGCTGGTTGCGAGCTGCGGGGTGCACCCTGGAAGTGCGCGGAGCAGAACACGTCGACACCGCCCGGTCGTACGTGGTGGTCGCCAACCACGTCTCGAATCTGGACATCATGGCTTGCTTCGCCGCCATCCCTCTCCCGATCAGATACCTGGCCAAGAAGGAACTCTTCAGCATCCCGATCCTGGCCCAGGCGATGCGGGCGGTGGGCATCGTCGAGGTCGATCGGAGTGGAAGGGCGGCCGCGATCGCTTCGGTCAACCAACAGTCGAAACCGGTCATCGAACGGGGACACTCCCTCATCATCTACCCGGAGGGAACTCGGAGCTACCACGGCGAGCTCCAGCAGTTCAAGAAGGGGGCCTTCGCGATGGCGTCGGCGGCCAACATGCCGCTGCTCCCCGTCGCGATCCACGGCACCTGGGAAGCATGGAAACCCCACAGTCCGTGGATCACGGGGAACTCGCACATCACGGTCACGATCCACGGACCGATCGAGGTGACCGGACTCGACCCGAGGGAACTGGACGAGGTCCGACTGTCGACCCACGCCCTCCTCGCCGAAACGCTGGCCGAGTTCGGGATCCCCTCCGCGGATCAGTCGTAGACACCCGCCAGACGCGTGACCCCTTCCCGAACGACGCACAGGAACGCTCCGGCAGACGTCACGAGTTGATAGCGGTCGTAGGCAGGTTCGCCCCGCCACCATGCCCCGGTCACCCGCCACGGCCCTGCCCATGTCAGCACCGGCTCCCACCTCGTTCCCAGACGGATCCGAACCGGCATCCCGCCTTCCCACTCCACGTCGAGCGGTGGGGCTTGCGGAGGGACGAGAGCAGGTGCTGGTGTCGGAGTGGCCCCCGGCCACGGTGCAGACGGATCACGAACGGGCTCGGCCGACTCCTGCCAACGGGACCAGGAAACCCGCTCCTGCGGCATCCGACCGCCCTGACGGCGCGCCTCCAGCACACCATCCGGGCCCACGATGGCCTGCACCCGCGCCAGGGCCCGCTCCGCCTCCACTCGGGCCGCCTCATCGGTGAAGAAGGAAAGCTGCCTGCCATCCCCCGACAGATCCGAGGGATCGAGCCGGAGACGTACGATCCCGCCCGATCTCGAGCGTTCGTCCACCCAGGCCTGGAGTTGCCACCGCACCCGGTCGGTCAGTGCGTCCTCGGTGAAGGGGTCTGCCGACCTCCACACCCGTGAGCGGACCTCACCGTCATCGGTCTCCGCCTCGACTTCGATCCGATGTGGGGCGATCCCTTCCCGATGGAGCCCGTCGATCAATGCCACCGCCAACCGGCGAGCGGCAAAGGCCACCTGATCGGTGAGTTCCAGCGGTTCCTCCCATCGGGATTCGACGGCCAGTTCCGCCGGTATCGGCCGAGGATCGACAGCCCGATCCTCGCCGTGGGACAGTCGATGAGCGGACAGACCGGGTTCGCCGAAGCGCGAAGCGATGGCATCCCGCGGAATGGAAGCCAGTGACCCGAGGGTCGTCACCCCCAGCCAGCGGAAGGTGGAGACCAGGTCCTCGTGATCGATCGCCGAGATGTCGAGCTCGGCCAGGAACGACCGGGTGTCGTCGACGACGAAAGGCTCCCCATCCGCTGCTCGGCGAGCGGCCCAGGTCGCCGCGAACGGTCCGTCCGCCACCCCGAGCCGAGCCTCCACCCCTTCTGACCCGAGCTTGCCCGCCAGCAGGTCGATCAGGACCCTCTCGTCTCCGTAGTACCGGAGCGCACCCTCGATCGGGATCATGGCGTGACCCGGCTCGACGATCTCCACCCGAGGCACGATCTCCTCGATCGTCCGAACCACCGGATCGAAGCGTCGCCACTCCTCCTCCTGGTCGCGGACGAGGACGGTTGCTCCCGGACACAAACCCTCGGCCTCGCGCCGGGACATGCCCCTCCGCACACCGGCCGACACGGCCAGGCGGTCTGCCGCCGCCACCCGGGAGGTCCCTCCGTGCGGAGGACCGACGACGATCAGTGCGCTATCCGAAGGCGCGTCCGGCCTGCCCAGCGGCCAGGTCGGACACCACACGCAGATCGTGCGTTCCGGCATCGTCCACCTCGATCGTCTTGTTCATCCCTGCCACACCCTTGCCGGAAGCCTCGAGCACGAGACGTCGCCCCCGCAGTCGCCCGTGACCACGATCCGCCCCGTCCCAGTGGATCTCACGGGCACGCAACCGCAGATACCCGATTCCCGACGGGAGTCCCCCCTCCACCGGTCGCAACACCACCCGGCTCTGCCGGGACCGGATGAGTGCGGCCAGCCGCCGCAGGTCCTGGTCGGACACTCCCCTCGGTACCTCGGCATACAGGGCGGGAACACCCTCCACGAGGGCGGCGGCCACCCGAGCCCAGAGCGCCACATCCGGACATCGGACGAAGACCGGACCCTCCACCCCGACCTCCCACGCCGCCTGCGGGGAGGCCCAGCCCCTCACATCGAGGATGACGACCGGAGCTGTCCGGGACGGCTCCACCAGCATCCTGAGGCCGACACGGGTGAGCCCGTAGCCGACGGGACCCGTCAGCTCGACCGGGCGCCCCGGTTGCAGCACCAACAGGTCGTGGTCGCGCTCTTGCAGACGAGTCCGCAGATCCCATCGGTCGAGAATCGATCCCGTGATCGATTCTCCCGCGATCGGCTCAGCCGCGTTCGCCACACCTTCTCCTCGCCACTTCTCGTCGACTCAGAGCTCACTGGCAAGCCCATTCGGCAGGGCCCATTCGGTTTTGCAGGGCCATTGGCAGTGCCCATCAGTGGCATCTCATTGGAACCCGACGAGTGACCAACTTCCCAGACAGAGCACCCGGACAGCCCATCCGGATCGGTCACCGTATCGAACATGTGTTCGATACGCAAGAGACTCGAGTGACCTTTCAGCTC
>DATHWB010000101.1:0-9557 GCA_035460965.1 Acidimicrobiia bacterium | reverse complement strand
CTCGCCTGGCGGCGAGGCTGCTCCCCCCAAATGTCGCTTCGCTCCTGGGGGGAGAAACCCTGGGGTCTTCCACTGGTTTGTCCCCCTCGCGACCGAGCCGGAGGCGAGGGAGTGTTGGGGGGACCGGCCCGGCGGAGCCGGGCCGAGGGGGGCGGTGAGCGAAGCGAACTCGTGGACCACCCAGGTGTGCCTTCGAAATCTCTGACGATCCGCGAGCCCGAGGGCGTACGATTCCTCGACGTGACCGACGTACCCCGACTTGGAACGCTGGCGGTCGACGGGGCTCGGCTCATCGGCAGGTTCGTCCGCGCCCATCCGGTCTCGTTCGCGATCGCCGTCTTCGGGTCCTTCAACTTCGCGGCGGCCATCGTGGTGTCAGCCGTGGTGGTCGGCCGGATCACGGACGACGTGATCGTTCCGGTGCTCGACGGCGGCGAGCCGATAGAGGGCCGTCTCCGCGGGGCGGTCATCGCGCTGGCGGCGATTGCGGTGTGGAAGGCCACGGGGATCGTCATTCGCCGTTCGGGTGCCACCTGGATGCAGGGCCGCACTCAGGCAGATCTTCGCACCCGGCTGATCGAGCACCTGCTCGGCCTGGAGTTGTCGTGGATCAGACGGCAGTCGACCGGCGACCTTCTGGCGGTGAGCGATTCGGACGCCGGCCAGTCGACCTACGTACTCGGTCCGTTCCCGTTCGCCTCCGGTGCGTTCATGCTGTTGATCGGGTCGATCGTGATCGTCTTCTTGATCGATCCGATTCTCGGTGTGATCACTGCATTCGGACTCCTCGCCAAGGTCGTCGTCGACATCACCGGCGCCTGGCGCACCTTCGCCGGCTTCGAGGTGGTGCAGGTCCGTCGCGGCGAGACCAGCGGCGTCGCACACGAGTCGATCGACGGTGCCCTCACGGTGAAGGCGCTCGGGCGCGAGGACCATGAAGTGGCCCGATTCTCCGATGCGTCCTACCGGCTCCGCGACGAACTGATCAAGATCGCCCGCAAGTTCACCCTGTACGACGCGATTCAGGATGCGCTCCCGGCCCTGACGACGGTGGCGGTGCTGGTGATCGGTGCCTCGCGGATCGACGTCGGGGCGATGACCGCGGGGGAACTGGCGACGATCGCCTATCTGCTCTCGCTCATCGCTTTTCCGCTGCGTCTCATCGGGTTCGTGTTGTGGGAGGTGTCGGGCAGCTTGGCGGCGTATCGGCGGGTGGAGAAGGTCCTGCAGGTGGGCGAGACGGTTCGGTACGGCCCGCTGGCTGCGGCCGATGCGACGACTGCAGCCGCGCTGGATTCCGAGGGATCCATCAGTTTCGGGTTCGACGAGGACGTGGTCCTGGCAGATGTCGACATCGACATTCGTCCCGGTGAGACCGTCGCCGTGGTGGGTCCCACCGGCTCCGGCAAATCGACCCTGGTGACGCTATTCGCCCGGCTGTGGGATCCGAGCGCGGGTTCGATCCGCCTCGACGGCCGTGACTTGCGCGACTTCGCCCGGTCGGCACTGGCAGGTGAGGTCGCCTTCGTGGGCCAGGACGTGTTCCTGTTCGACGACACGGTGCGCGGGAACATCTCGTTCGGTGTCGACGCATCCGACGAGGACGTGACCCGGGCCGCAACGCTGGCGGCCGCCCACGACTTCATCCTCGACTTGCCCGACGGGTACGACACCCGGCTCGGCGAGAGGGGCACTTCGTTGTCGGGCGGCCAGCGGCAGAGGATCGCACTCGCCCGGGCGCTGGTACGCCAGCCGCGCCTGCTCATCCTCGACGACGCCACGTCGGCCGTGGACCCGTCGATCGAGACGGGGATCCTCGTTCGCCTGAAGGAGTCGGCCGTCCCGTCGACGGTGGTGTTGGTGGCGTACCGCCGCTCGTCGATCGCCCTCGCCGATCGTGTGGTGTATCTCGAGGACGGCCGGGTGCTCGGACAGGGAACCCACGACGAACTGATGGCATCGGTGCCCGGGTATGCGCGCCTCATACGCGCCTACGAGGAGGACGCCGCGGAGCGGGAGACGGCCACGTGAGCGAGACGATGACCACCCGGGCGGCACTGCGCAGGCTGTTCGGTGAAGTACCGGGCCTGGTGCGGGGCCTGGTGATCACCGCCGCCCTGGCAGTGGTCGGCACCGGCCTGCAGATCGCCATCCCGGTGATCGTGCAGCTGATCATCGACGTGGACATCCTCGGCGGTGACTCGGTCGACGTGGCTTCCGCCGCCCGTCGGGGTGCGATCGCCGCGGTGGCGATGGCAGTGGCGGCGGTGGCACGGAGATCGGCCACGTTCCGCCTGGCCCGCCTGTCCGCCTCCGCTCTGGCCGAGTTGAGGATCAAGGTCTTCGCCCACCTCCATCGCCTTTCGGCTCTGCACGTGCAAGCCGAGCGGCGAGGTGCGCTGGTGGCCCGGGTGACGTCGGACATCTATCGGATCCAGGACTTCATGGAGTGGGGCGGCATGGGGATGCTGATCGGGGTGTCGCAGGTGCTGCTGGCGGTGGCGGCGATGCTCTTCTACCGCTGGCAGCTCGCGCTGCTGGTGGTGATCGGCGTCACCGTGTACGGGGCGGCACTGCTTGTGTTCCAGCGGGTGCTCGGGCGCGCGCACGACCGGGTGCGCGAGCGGGTGGCCGACTCGATGAGCGCCCTCGGGGAGTCGATCACCGGGCTTCCCACCGTACGCGCCTACGGGGCCGAGGACCCCACGCTCCACCGGGTGAGGTCGGCGGTCGACGCCCAGTTCCGTGCCGAGTTCCGTACGTACTCGCTCGGGTCCGCCCTGTTCTCGTCTGCGGAGGTCTTCGCCGGCGGCCTCACCGCGGCGGTGGTCGGGTTCGGTATCCTGCTGGGACCGGAGTCGGGCCTGACCGCCGGTGGTCTCATCGCCTTCCTCTTCCTCGTGAACCTCCTCGTTCAGCCTGTGCAAACGCTCGTCGAGACCCTGGACTCGGCCCAGGCGGCCGGCGCCGGCATGCGCAAGGTGATCGGGGTGCTCGACACACCGGTCGACCTGGCCGATCCGCCCAACGGCGTCGACCTACCCGATCGGGCGCTCGACGTGTCCGTGCGAGGCCTGTCGTTCCGCTACCCGACCGGTGAGATGGTGCTGCAGGATGTCGACGTCGACATCGCGCCAGGACGGCGCGTGGCGGTGGTGGGCCAGACCGGCTCCGGGAAGACCACGTTCGCCAAGCTGGTCGTCCGCCTGCTCGACCCGGCGGAGGGAGTCGTCGAGATCGGCGGCGTTCCGGTCCACACGGCCCGTTTCGCCTCGCTGCGCGGTCGGGTGGGCTACGTGCCCCAGGAGGGTTTCCTGTTCGACACGTCGGTGGCCGAGAACGTCCGATACGGACGTCCCGGCGTGAACGACGACGCCATCCGTCTGGCATTCGCCGATCTCGGGCTCACCGAGTGGGTCGAGTCCCTGCCGGAGGGGATCGCCACTCCGGTCGGAGAGGGCGGATCCCATCTGTCCGCCGGGGAGCGGCAGCTCGTGGCATTGACCCGGGCATGGATGTCACAGCCTGACTTGCTCGTCCTCGACGAGGCGACGTCGGCCGTCGA
This sequence comes from Acidimicrobiia bacterium, assembly GCA_035460965.1. Lineage (GTDB taxonomy): Bacteria > Actinomycetota > Acidimicrobiia > Spongiisociales > ZC4RG35 > DATHWB01. The sequence goes on along the minus strand of DATHWB010000101.1, from coordinate 5,992 downwards.
TCCGGCGCTCGAGGTGTCGCTTCGCCGCGCCATCGACCGACTCATCATCGGGCGCACGTCGATCACCATCGCCCATCGGCTGTCCACGGCGGAGGCGTCCGACGAGGTGCTCGTGTTCGACCGGGGCCGGTTGGTCGAGCGCGGCCACCACCGGGATCTCGTCGATGCGGGGGGTGTCTATGCCTCGCTCCATCGTGATTGGATGGCCGGCACCCGGACCTGACGGGGTATCCTCGGCTGCATGCTGACCGTGATCCGCGGGTGGTGGCACGACGGGACCTGAGTCGTCGCGCGTGCAGGTCGAGAGAACGCCGGCGACGATCCGCCGGCGTTTCGTTCGTTGAGAGGGAGCGATCGGGTGATGAAGAGAGTGTTCTCCGGGGTGCAACCCACCGGCAACGTGCACGTGGGCAACTACATCGGCGCCTTCAAGAACTGGGTTGCCATGCAGGAGGACTGGGAGACGATCTACTGCGTCGTGGACCTCCACGCCATGACCACCCCGTACGAGCCCGCCGACATGGTCCGCAACCGGATCGACATGGCCAAGGCGGTGATCGCCTGTGGTGTCGACCCCGATCGATCCCTCCTCTACTTCCAGTCACACGTGCCGCAGCACACCGAGCTCACGTGGATCCTGTCCACGATCACCGGCATCGGCCAGCTCGAGCGGATGACCCAGTACAAGGAGAAGTCCGACCGGGCCGGTCAGAACCTCGGCCTCCTGTCGTATCCGGTGCTCATGGCGGCCGACATCGTGATCCACAAGGTCAACGCCGTGCCGGTCGGCGACGACCAGACGCAGCACCTGGAGCTGACCCGCGATCTGGTCGAACGGTTCAACTCCCGGTTCGGCGAGGAGTTCCCTCTGCCGGAGCGGATCACACCGGAGATCGGCGCCCGGGTGATGTCCCTCCAGGATCCGACGGCGAAGATGTCGAAGTCCGATCCCAATCCGGCCTCGCGCATCCTGCTGACCGACGGACCCGACCAGATCAGCCGCAAGGTCAAGACCGCCGTCACCGACTCGGACCGCTACGTCAGGTACGACTGGGAGGAGAAGCCCGGGGTGTCGAACCTGCTCGAACTGGCGTCGGTGTTCGGCGGGCAGGCCATCGACGACCTCGTGGCGGAGTACCACGACTCCGGTTATGGCGTCTTCAAGGAGGCCGTGGCCGAGGCGATCGACGCCGGTCTGGAGCCGATCCGCCGCCGGTTCGAGGAGCTCGACGACGCCGACGTGATGCAGATCATGGACCGAAACGGCGATAGCGCCCGGGAGCGGGCGGAGGCGGAGATGGCGTCAGTCAGGTCGAAGGTCGGCCTGGGGCGTTGAACCGGACCGAGGTCGTCGCCCACCCTCCGACCACCATGGCGGCGGCGGCAGGCAGCAGCATGATCGGACGGAACCCGAAGCGATCGGCGAGGGCTCCGGTGACGGCAGGGCCGATCATGAACCCGATGCGGGAGGCGGCGGTGACGGTGGCGATGCCGCCGTCGCCGAGCCGCCCGGCGATGGAGATGATGCCGGGGAACATCACCGACGATCCCGCCCCGGTCACGAACAGAGCGGTGAAGGCGAGCCACGCGTTCGGCGCGACGCTGGCGCCCAACGCCCCGATCCCTGCCACCACCGAGAAGGACACCAGAGTTGCGCGTGCTCCCAGCCGGGCGATGACGCGGTCGCCGGCGATGCGCCCCACCAGCATGCCGCCGAGGGCGACCGCCGTGGCCGACGCGGCGAGGCGGGGTGGCGTGCCGAAGACCTCGCTCGTGAACACCGAAGCCCAGTCGAGGGGCACCGACTCTGCCAACGACACACCGATCGCCACCAGCGCCATACCGCCCAGGGCGCGACGTGATCCCTCTCCGCTCGTGGGTATGGCCGTCCTGACCGGTTCCCACCATGACGGCAGGATTGCTCCCACCACGCCCAACACCGTGGCCGCCACGGCGATGTGAACCACCAGCGGCACCGTCCCGGCCACCAGCCCGGATGCCACCGCAGCCACCAGGGCGCCGGCCGTCCACGCCGCGTGCAGTCCTTGCAGGACCGCCCGGCCGGTCCTTATCTCGAGGTCGAGGGCATGCATGTTCATCCCGACGTCCATCACCCCGTCGGCGAAGCCCAGTACCGCCAACGCCAGCACGAGGCCGATCAGCAACGGCGAGGCCACGAAACTGCCGAGGGCCAGCGCCAGCACCACCAACGCCACCCGCGACGCCCGCCGGGCCCCGAAACGCACGACCGCTCGACCGCCGACCGCCGACCCCACGAACGAGGTGGCGATCGGAACGACCAGCACCAACCCGAGCAGGCCCGGGGTGAGCGTGTATCGCTCCACGACCTCGGGCAGGCGGGCGAAGATCGACCCGTACACACCGCCGTTGGCCGCGAAGAACAGGGCGGTCGCCCACCACTCCCGTCTCAAGAGAACGTCTCCGGCGCGACGAGGAGGGCGAGGACCGCCACGAGGTTGAAGCCGGAGTGGAGGAAGATCGCCGTCCCCAGCCGCCGTCGTCGCATGACCTGCCAGCCGAGGATGAGGCCCACGATGAAGAGCTGAGGGAGCAGCAGCAGGGCGCTGCGGACGAAGTCGTCCGGGGTGACTCCGAGGAGGTGGAACACGGCGAACACCAGTGCCGCCACCGCGAACGACGCCCCCTGACCCATCCACCGACCCAGCGCACGGGGAAGCAGGCCGCGGAACATGATCTCCTCGGTCACCGGGGCGATCAGCGCCACCGCCAGGATCAGACCGGCCTGGAGGGTGGCCCCCCGCACCGATGGGATCTGCTCGGCGAGGCTCTGGGTCGAGCCCTCCCCGCCGATCCACTCCGCCACCGGGACGAAGGCCAGTGCGATGAGTATCTGCAGGGTGACACCACCGAGCACGTACAGCCCGTCGCTCGGCTCGACGTGCAGACCGAGTGCTCCGAAACTGCTCTGACGACGGCGCACGACCACCCAGAGACCCAGCAGGTGGCCGGCGTACTGGCCGAGCAGTGAGGCGACCAGCAGCACCGGGGTGTCGGCGATCGAACCGATGGTCAGGGCGACCACGAACACGCCTGCGAATCCGGCGAGGATCGTGAGAGCGAAGTCGGAGAGAGTGAAGCCGTGTCGGTCCGGGACCTGGCTGGTGAGGGACACGGCGGGAGGGTACAGGGCGGAATGAGCGAATCACACGAGTGGTACTCTCCGCATGTCCGACTGGCGGAGGAAGTGTGGAGATCGACATCGGCATCGGGAAGTCGGGCCGACAGGGTTACGGATTCGACGACATCGCGATCGTTCCCAGCCGAAGGACGCGCGACCCCGACGATGTCGACATCTCCTGGCAGTTGGACGGATTCCGTTTCGAATTGCCGATGATGGGTTCGGCGATGGACGGTGCGATCAGTCCTGCCACCGCCATCACCATCGGCCGACTCGGCGGCTTGGGCGTACTCAACCTCGAGGGTCTGTGGACCCGGTACGAGGACCCGGAGCCGTACCTGGAGGAGATCTCCGAGCTTCCCCCCGAGAAGGCCACCCAGCGGATGCAGGAGATCTACCTGGCGCCCATCCAGCCCGACCTCGTCACCGACCGGGTGAAACAACTCAAGGAGGGGGGCATCGTCACCTCCGGAAGTCTCACCCCTCAGAACGTGGAGTGGCTGGCTCCCTACGCCCTCGGTGCCGGACTCGACGTCCTGGTGATCCAGGGCACGGTCGTGTCTGCCGAGCACGTCTCGACGAAGGGCGAGGTGCTCGACCTCAAGAAGTACATCGCCGAGTGCGAGGTGCCCGTCATCGTCGGTGGGTGTGCTTCCTACTCGACTGCGCTCCACCTGATGCGCACCGGCGCGGTGGGCGTGCTGGTCGGAGTCGGTCCCGGCGCCGCCTGCACCACCCGCGGCGTCCTCGGGGTCGGTGTGCCTCAGGCAACGGCGATCGCGGATGCGGCCGGCGCCCGGATCCGGTATCTCGACGAGACCGGCCGCTACGTCCATGTGATCGCCGACGGCGGAATGCGGACCGGCGGTGACGTCGCCAAGGCGATTGCCTGTGGGGCGGACGCGGTGATGATCGGTTCGCCGCTGGCTTCTGCCACGGAGGCACCCGGCCGCGGCTACCACTGGGGGATGGCGACGTTCCATCCCACCCTGCCGCGGGGAGCGCGGGTCAAGACCGGCGATCTCGGCACACTGCAGGAGATCCTGGTGGGACCCGCTCACGAGAACGACGGTCGCCGCAATCTGTTCGGTGCCCTGCGCGTCTCGATGGCCACCACCGGCTACTCCGACCTGAAGGAGTTCCAGAAGGCCGAGGTGATGCTCGCCCCGAGTCTGCAGACGGAGGGCAAGGCGCTTCAGCGCAGCCAGCACGTCGGAATGGGCTGACATGTCGGTGGTCGGCGCCGAACAGACCGTGCTGGTGGTCGATTTCGGAGCCCAGTACGCCCAACTGATAGCCCGTCGGGTGCGGGAGGCGAACGTCCATTCGGCGATCGTCGCCCGCGACATCACGGCCGCCGAGGTGAAGGCGGCCTCCCCGGCCGGGATCATCCTGTCGGGCGGTCCTGCCTCGGTGTATTCGGACGACGCCTACCGGGTGGATCCGGAGATCTTCGACTTGGGGATCCCGGTGCTCGGCATCTGTTACGGCCACCAGTTGATGGCGGACGCCCTCGACGGCGTGGTGGCCAACACCGGCGCCGCCGAGTACGGGAAGACGGACCTCGCCACAAGTCCTGGTTCCGTCCTGTTCCAGGAGATGCCGGAGCGACTGGACGTCTGGATGAGTCACCGGGACGCCGTGTCGCGGGCCCCCGAGGGCTTCGTCGTGACAGCCGCCAGTCCGGGCGCTCCGGTGGCGGCGATGGAGGACCGCCAGCGGAGGCTGTACGGGGTCCAGTTCCACCCGGAGGTCGCCCACACCCCCCGCGGTCAGGAGATCCTGAAGCGCTTCCTCTACGACGTGTGCGATGCCCGACCGACCTGGACGAGGCATTCGATCATCGAAGCCCAGGTGGAGGAGATCCGCTCTCGGGTCGGTGACTCGCGAGTGGTGTGTGGCCTGTCCGGCGGAGTCGACTCCTCGGTTGCGGCGGCGTTGGTGCACGAGGCGGTGGGTGACCAACTCACGTGCATCTTCGTGGATCACGGGCTGCTGCGGGCGGGAGAGGCCGAACAGGTGGAGGAGACGTTCCGCGGGCACTTCGACATCGATCTGGTGCACGTCAAGGCGGCGGACCGATTCCTGGAGCGACTCGCCGGGGTGACCGACCCCGAGGCCAAGCGGAAGATCATCGGCGAGACCTTCATCAGGGTCTTCGAGGACGAAGCGGCCCGCCTGTCCGATGCCTCCTTCCTCGTGCAGGGCACCCTCTACCCCGACGTGATCGAGTCGGGGACCAAGGACGCCGCCAAGATCAAGTCTCACCACAACGTCGGCGGGCTTCCCGACACCATGGACTTCGAGCTGATCGAACCTCTCCGGGATCTGTTCAAGGACGAGGTCCGGGCGGTGGGAGAGGAGCTGGGCCTGCCGGAGGAGATCGTCTGGCGGCAACCGTTCCCCGGTCCCGGACTGGCGGTTCGGATCATCGGCGAGGTGACGGGCGAGCGGTTGGGGATCCTGCGTCAGGCCGACGCCATCGTGGTCGAGGAGATCCGGCGCGCCGGCCTGTACCGCGAGGTCTGGCAGGCCTTCGGAGTCTTGCCGGCGGTGAAGTCCGTGGGAGTCCAGGGCGACGGCCGGACCTATGCCTATCCGCTGGTGGTGCGCGCCGTGACCAGCGAGGACGCCATGACGGCCGACTGGGCGCGACTGCCGTACGAAGTGCTGGAAAGAATCTCCAGTCGTGTGATCAACGAGGTGGAGGGAATCAACCGGGTGGCATACGACATCTCGTCGAAGCCTCCGGCCACCATCGAGTGGGAGTAGGCCTCCTCAAGTCGCCCGCGGGCCGGCCGATACCTACGGAGACCCGAGGTATCCGGTGGA
>DATHWB010000100.1:0-1692 GCA_035460965.1 Acidimicrobiia bacterium | reverse complement strand
CGAACGATCAGGTGATACGGGCCGTCGCTGCCCACAACGGCCGAAACCGTGATCTCCTCACCGCCATACTTGACGGCGTTGACGACGAGGTTCCTCAGAATCTGGCGGAAGCGACCAGGATCGGCGAGCACGGTGTGATCGACCGATGTCTCGTCGACGTGGACCGAGCGGTGCATCGCCCAGGCACCACTGACGGACCGCACCTCGAGCAACGCCGACATGGGTCTGACCGACACCGTCATCGAGTCTGTGTCGAGTCTCGAGGCCACGAGCAGATCCTCGATGAGGTAGGCCACCTCCCGCGCCTGGTCGGCGATCAGGCCGATGAACTCCTCCTGTTCGGACGCGTCGAGCTCTGCCCTGTCCCTGAGCATCTCCGAGAACGCCACGACCGCCGTGAGGGGTGTCCGCAGCTCGTGCGACACGGTCGCCACGAACTCGTCCTTGGCAGCCAACGACTCTTCCAGTCGGTCTCGTAGCCGCACGGTCTCGGACACGTCGCGCACCGAGCCGAGCACCAGCCGCTCGCCGCCCCCGGTGAGTTCGGAGAGCGACACCCACACCGTCACCGGCCTACCGTCGCGGTGCCGTCCGACCAGTTCCATGTTCTCGGTCTCGATGCGGTGCTTCGATGACAGGGAACGCTGCACCGCAGCGTCGTGACGGGCGTAGGTGTCGGCGTCCATCATCAGGGACATGGACCGGCCGATGATCTCGTCTGGCTCGTACCCGAACATGCGGGCGAACGCCGGGTTGGCGTAACGAATGGTCGACCCGAAGTCGATGAGGGCGATCCCCTCCGCCGACCGCTCTGTGACGATGTTGGCGAAGGCCTCGGTATCGGGCACGACCGACGAGATCAGGGTGCCGGTGGGCAGTGCCCGCCCGATCGACCCTGCCATCCAGTAGAGGACGGGACTCACCGCCAACGCAGACACCACGGCGTTGCCCACCATCGCACGGTTCGACCAGGCGACCGGCTCCCGCATGACCCAGTTTGCCACCCCCTCGACGGCGGCGATGGCGGTGATCGCCGGGAGCAGCGGACGCAGGAGCCCGGTCCGGGCGAACACGATGGCACTGCCTGCGACGAGGGCCAATGCGACGGCTTCGGCTCCGGGGAACGGCCGCACCACGTACACCACCCCGAAGATCACCAGCGCATCGAGGACCACCACCGTCGTGGAGTCGGAGAAGACCCCGCTCATCTCGACCGCCGACACGAGCAGGAAGACGGCAGCTGCCGCTACCAACGGCCAAGCCATCGGCTCGAAGCCGGCGACAATCCCGAATCCAACGAGGGCGAGTCCCCCGGTGATGAGCCGGACGCGCCGGTAGAACGCCACACCGGTGGTCATGTGCGGTCACCGATGTCAGGGGCGCCGGAACTCACCGGGCACCCGAGCCACCAGTACGTCGCAGGGCATCGCCCGCAGCACCGAGGCTGCCACGGTGCCGAGCAGGACGATCTTCGTCGCCCCCGCTCCCCTGCTCCCCACCACCATCAAGTCGGCGTTCCTGCGACGCGCCACGTCTTCCAACATCGACTCGGCGGGTCCATCCGCCAGATGGGGACGGACCCGCCCGGGCCATCGCTCGACGAACTCCTCCAGTCGGTAGCCCGCCTCGTCCAATCGGCGCCGGCGAATCTGATCGACCTCCTCCGGGAACATTCCCGAATCCAGCATGAAG
>DATHWB010000099.1:0-3114 GCA_035460965.1 Acidimicrobiia bacterium | reverse complement strand
CCCGCGAAGGCGTACAACCCCCTGTTCATCTACGGCGACTCCGGGCTGGGCAAGACCCACCTGCTGCACGCCATCGGGCACTACGCCTTCTCCCTGTATCCGGGGATCCGGGTGCGCTACGTCAACTCCGAGGAGTTCACGAACGACTTCATCAACTCCATCGGTGAGGGCAAGGCCGGCGCCTTCCAGCGCCGCTACCGGGAGGTCGACGTCCTTCTCGTCGACGACATCCAGTTTCTGCAGGGCAAAGAGCAAACGATGGAGGAGTTCTTCCACACGTTCAACACCCTGCACAATGCGAACAAGCAGGTGGTCATCACCTCCGACGTGCCGCCAAAGCAGCTGGCTGGCTTCGAAGATCGGATGCGGTCAAGGTTCGAGTGGGGGTTGATCACCGACATCCAGCCACCCGACCTGGAGACCAGGATCGCCATCCTTCGCAAGAAGGCGGCGAACGAGAAGCTGCAGGGCCCGCACGACGTCCTGGAGTACATCGCCTCCAAGATCTCCACCAACATCCGCGAGCTCGAGGGTGCGCTCATCAGGGTCACGGCGTTCGCAAACCTCAACCGGCAGCAGGTGGACCTCGCGCTCGCCGAGATCGTTCTCCGGGATCTCATCACCGATGACGACACCGCGGAGATCACCGCAGCGACGATCATCACGCAGACCGCCACATACTTCGGTCTCACCATCGACGACCTCTGCGGTTCCTCCCGTTCCCGCGTGCTGGTGACGGCCCGCCAGATCGCGATGTACCTCTGTCGCGAACTCACGGACATGAGCCTGCCCAAGATCGGGCAGCAGTTCGGTGGCCGCGATCACACAACCGTGATGCACGCCAACCGAAAGATCCGCGAGCTCATGGCCGAACGCCGATCGATCTACAACCAGGTCACCGAACTGACGAACCGGATCAAGCAGCATCACCGCGGCTGATTGAAACCTAGGACGACTGTTCACACTTGTGGATATCTTTGTGGATAAGCGTGGACGAGAGCCTGTCTCATGTGGACACAAGGTGTCTCAACGGTGGACGGCTGGGGAACCACAGGTGCCCGTCCACCGCTTGTGCTGACTGTCGACAGGGCGTTCGACAGCCGATCCACAGCGACACCACGCCTGTTCACCTGCATCGACGCCGCCCCATCCACATGGTCCACACCTGCTATGACGACGACGATCTCTTCCTTCCATGGATGAGCGATGACACCTTCACCTCCTCCCGACACCCCGCTCACACCGGACCCTGACATCCGGTGACTTCACCATCACCCGAGTCCCGATGACGCTGTGCGCCGTGGGTGCTCTCGCGTACTGTTCAGCACGGATGAGTTGCCGACGCCGAAGGGAATGAGCCACATGAGGTTCAGGGTCGATCGCGACGTCTTGTCGGAGGCCGTCACCTGGACTGCCCGCTCCCTGCCCACTCGCCCGCCGGTTCCGGTCCTGGCCGGCGTGCGTATCGAGGCGGAGTCCGGCGGAGTTGTGCAGCTTTCGAGCTTCGACTACGAGGTCTCAGCTCGCTCGGAGATCGCCGCGGACGTGAGCGAACCGGGAACGGTGCTCGTCTCGGGCAGACTCCTCGCCGAGATCTCACGCGCTCTGCCCGCCAAGCCCGTGGACGTGGTTCTGGACGGTACCAAGGTCTCCGTGACCTGCGGGGCAAGCCGCTTCTCGCTGCTCACGATGCCCGTGGACGACTACCCCGCGCTGCCTGCGATGCCGGATGTGATCGGCGCGATCGCGGGAGCGGATCTGACAGACGCCGTCGGCCAGGTCACGGTGGCGGCGAGCCGGGACGACACGCTTCCGCTGCTGACCGGTGTGCGGATGGAGATCGAGGGGGAGCGGATCACTCTCCTGGCGACCGACAGATACCGGCTGGCGCTGCGTGAGCTCGCATGGCAGCCAGCGCGACCGGACCTGTCGCAGGTCGCGCTGGTCAGGGCCCGAACCCTGTCGGATGCCGCCCGGTCGCTCGGTGGGTCGGATCAGGTAGCGGTTGCGCTGTCGACGTCGTCGGGCGTCGACCTGATCGGGTTCGAGGCCGGCGGCCGCCACACTACCTCGCTGCTGGTGGACGGCGACTACCCGGCGGTCCGCAGGCTGTTCCCGGACGAGACGTCGATCCACGCCGTGGTGGCGACCGCCGCGCTGACCGAAGCCGCGCGGCGGGTCGCGCTCGTCGCCGAACGGAACACCCCGATCAGGCTGGCCTTCAGCGACGGCCAGGTGGTCCTCGACGCCGGTCAGGGCGACGATGCCCAGGCCTCCGAGGCCCTCGAGGCTGCGCTCACCGGCGAGGACATCACCGTCGCCTTCAACCCGCAGTTCCTGCTCGACGGTCTCGGGGCACTGAGCACCGACTTCGTGCGAATGTCCTTCACCCACCCCAACAAGCCGGTGGAGTTCACCGGGCAGTCGTCGCTCGACGGCGACGACGACAAGGCCTACCGCTATCTGTTGGTCCCCATCCGCTTTGCAAGCTGAGATGGGCTAATGCACATCGGACTCGTGGGCCTGGGCAGGATGGGCGCGAACATGCGTCTGAGACTTCGTGAGCGGGGGGTGTCGGTCACCGGGTACGACCACCACCCGGAGGTGTCGGACGTTGCGGACCTCGCGGGTCTTGTCGTTGCGCTCCCCGAGGCTCCCCGGGCGGTGTGGGTGATGGTTCCCGCAGGCGCTCCGACCCGCGGGGTGGTGGAGGAGCTCGGCCAGCTACTGCATCCCGGCGACATCGTCATCGAGGGCGGCAACTCCCACTACACGGACGACGTCGTGCACGCCGAGGAGCTGGCGCGGGCGGGGATCGGTTACGTCGACGTCGGGGTGTCCGGCGGTGTTTGGGGACGGACCAACGGCTACGGCTTGATGGCCGGCGGGGCGGTCGAGGACATCGAGACGCTGATGCCGGTGTTCGACGCGCTCCGGCCGGACGGCCCGGTCGAGACGTCGTTCGTGCACGCCGGGGACGTGGGCGCGGGTCACTTCGCCAAGATGGTGCACAACGGCATCGAGTACGGGCTCATGCAGGCATATGCCGAGGGCTACGAGCTGCTCACCGCGCAGGACCGGATCACCGACGTCGTCGGGACCCTGAAGGCGTGG
>DATHWB010000098.1:0-4811 GCA_035460965.1 Acidimicrobiia bacterium | reverse complement strand
CGGCGGCTGGTCTGGGTGTGTACGCCTGGTGTAGACGTCCACCGCCACCCCGCGCTGTGCCATCGACCGCGCCAGACCGTCGATGTAGACGTTCATGCCACCCGCGTCACCGGTGCCCGGCTGGAGCAGCGGTGACGTGTGCATCGAGAGATACGCGACCCGGGAGATCACTTGCGGGCCACCACTTCGTAGAGCGGACGCTCGTGCGCGCCGAGTCGGAACTTGTAGACCTCGTCGCCTTTGAGGAAGTCGAAGCGAGGGACGCCCTCGTGACACGCCTGTTCGATCATCGATCCGACGATGGCCACCCCGGGTGAGGCATCGCGGAGCGCGGGGTCGTAGGCGCTGTTGTAGAGGTACACACCCTCGTCGTCGACGTAGGAGAAGAGAGTCGCGGTCGCCCGATCCTCCCCCGGCATGCGCAGGACGTCGATCCTCCAGCCTTCCTGGGCGGCGAGCGTCCGGAAGAATCGCTCGTGCTCGGCGGTCATGAATTCGCCTTTGTCTCCTGCGGAGAGGCGATGCAGGCGGAAGAACTCCTCCAGCGCCCAGTCGTGCGCGTGATGCACCTCGTGGATGAGGTCGCCCACCTCGTCTTCGTAGCGCCGGCGCTTGCGACGCACCTCATGTCGCTGCTTTTTGCCGATGGCGTCGAGATAGGCGTCGTAGCCGGCCGAGATGTCGACGACGGCGGTGACTGCATGTCGGACGCTCGTGGCCCGCAGCCCCGTGGCGGCGAACGCGTCGACGATCTCGTCTGCCGCCTCGCCGGGCAGTGAATCGAAGCGGAACCGGGTTCCGGGTGAGGCGGTGTCGACCAGACAGGCCACGGCCGACTTCACCTCGGAACCCAACGGACAGTGATAGTCGGTGAGATCGGAGTCCCCCGCCAGCCGCACCTCACCGCCGGCGGATACGACGACGAGGGCCGTCGCGTCGTCGGACACGGTGGCGACCGCCTCACCGGTGAGTTCGGTGACGGCAGCGAGGAACGCCGGGCGCGCGAACGGGCCGGTGGCAGGTGCCCGCGGTTCGAGGCGCTCGATGCCCTGGGGAAGACCGGGTTGGAAGTTCATGCGTGCTCGAGTTGGAAGACTGGTCGGACGCTACCCACGGGGACTCCGCCACCCCGAACCGGGCGGCCGAGCGACTGTCTGAGCGGCGTCCGCTCGCCGATCCATCCCAGCTGGTCGAGCGCACTCAGAGCGGCCACGGCCACCGCCCGCTCCGATCCGTCCCAACACCGCACCACCAGGGAACCACGACCGGCGACGGCAACGGCGAGCAGACCCTCCGCTCCCCGCTTGGCGACCGCATGGAGTCCAACGGCGATCTCGGTGTCGGCATTCCCCGATCCGGACACGAGCGCCGGGTAGCGGTGCATCGCCGTCCACACGGGAGCGAAGACGGGATCGGAGAGACGGGCGTATGCCGCGGCCAGCGTGCGTCCCGAGACTCTGAACACCGGTGCTCCGCACCCGTCGATCCCAACGGTGTCGTCGACGAGGGCTCCGACGGCCCGCATGCCCTCGAGCTGTCTGATCTGGAGTGGATGGCCGGGATCGAGGTAGCCGGCCGGGTCCCAGCCCGCCGCCACACAGGCCCGCAGCATGAGGGCGTGTTTGCCCGAGCAGTCGTGGAACACCCGCCGGCGCTCGGTCGACCCGCGGCCTGCCCACTCGCGATCGGCGGTAGCGGAGAGGGGTCGGGCCGGCGGACACCCCAGGTCGGACTCGTCCAGGCCGCCATCGGACAGGATGCGTCGGACGATCTCGACGTGGACCGGGGTGCCGTCGTGCGAGGCGCACGCCACCGCCAGGTGTTCGGGCGGCAGGTCGACACCGGACTGAAGACACACCGCAGCCTGGAAGGGCTTGGCCGCCGACCTGACGAAGAAGTGCCTGTCGACATCGCCGAACCATGCGGTGAGTCGTCCGCTCGGATCGGCCACCGCCACGCATCCCTCGTGGAACGCCTCGTCGAGGCCCGATCGCTCGACGACGGCCAGCACGTCCGTCAGGGAGTGACCGACTCCGCCGCGCCCGAGCGATACCGCTCTGCGATCTGGGCCGACAGGAGGTCCGCCACCTGCTGGACCTGATGGCGCTTGTCCGAGATCTCCCGTTCGATGGCCTGCACCGACTCCAGCGCCTCGGCCAGCCCGGCATCGTCCACCGAATCGAGCTTGGCGAGGACGTCGTCGCCGAGCACGGCATCGACCTCGCGGCGCCCGATGTCGGGCAGCGGCGGAAGGTCGGTGTCGAGGATCGTGCGACGGGGATCGTGCCCCTCGCCCCGGGTGGGGTCGGACAGGATCTCCGCCAGGGACTCGATCAGGCTGCGTGACTCCTCACCCGTCCGACGGCGCCGTTCGAAGCGGAGGAGGTCCATCCGGCCGTGCAGCAGTCGCCGGTAGTACGAGAGTTCCTTCTCGACGTCGACCGCCATCTGGCGACGGGCCCGCAACTCGTCGATCCCGATCTGGTCGATGTCGGTGAGGAAGTCCTCGTCGAGGACCTGGTCGAGTCTGCGTCGCGCCTGCATGCCCCCCACGTTACCGGCAGGCGGCAGCGACGGTGGGGTACGGATTGACTGCCCGCGCCCCCCGCCCTCCGGGGTGGATCTCGAAGTGGAGGTGGGGAGCCCCGCCTCGAGCGTTACCCGAGTCACCGTTGAAGCCGATCACGTCCCCGGCCGAAACACGCTGGCCGGACGACACGTTGAAGCCGTTCAGGTGTGCGTAGTAGTAGGCATAGCCATCGTCGCCGTTGAGCCAGATCGTCCTCCCCCCGAGGCCGCCGTTCCCGAGCGAGACCGTGCCGCTCGACGCGGCCACCACGGGAGCGTCCCACCGCTGGAACATGTCGACGCCCTTGTGGGAACGACCGCCGGAGCGAGGGAAGCCCCACGAGTCGATGAACGACGATCCGGGGAGCGGGCAGCGGAACCCCTGAATGGCTCCGACGCCGCCGCTGGCGCCGCGCTGGCGGGCCTGTTCGGCGGCGCGTTGGGCGGCGATCTCGGCGTTGCGCTTGGCGGTCAGGTCCCGACAGCGCCCACTGAGCTGGGAGTAGGCCGACTGGGCTTCCTCGGCGAGGGTGCTGAGATTCTGCGACACGGCCGCCTGCTCGGCCTCCACCACCTGCAGCTCGGCGTCCAAGCCGGCGAGGTCACCGCGGAACCGCTCCAGGTCGGCGCGGGCGGCGAGCATCTCGTCGAGGGAGCCGGTCTCCCGGCGCGTCGCCGCCGCCAGGAACTCGCTCCCGGTGATGAGCTCGTCGACCGAGTCGGCGAACAGCACCAGTTCGGACCCTGACCCTCCCTGCATGTACAACTCGACCGCCAGCTCCTGCAGCCGCTGTTCGATGCGATCGATCTCGGCCGCCCGCCGCTCGACGACGCCTGCCAGTCGGTCCCGCTCGTACCGAATCGCCTCGATCTCCTGCAGGGTCCGTTCCCACGCCATGGCAGCCTGTTCGAACGCCGCCTGGCGCTCCTGGAACACCCCGTACGCCTCCGACGAGTCGGCACAGGCGGCGTCGACCTCCGCCTTGGTCACGGAGAGCGCGCTCGGCTGCGCGGTCGTACCTGCCAGTACCGCCACGAGGAAGAACGAGAGCCCGCGGAGAATGCTCCGTGTGGACATCGGGGGGATGCTACCCACCACGTCCGGGAGCGTGAACTCGACGCGTTACCGTGGCCGCATGAGAGCTCTGGTGGCGGTCACGCTCGGTGGTGGTGTCGGTACCGCGCTTCGCTACGTGATCGCCGCTCCGATCAACACCCGACTGCCTGCGCTGGGGACGGCCACCGTCAATGTCCTCGGGTCGCTGGTGCTCGGATTGCTCGTGGGATGGTGGTCGACGCGACAGGGAGACGCCACGCTGCGACTGGCGCTCGGAACCGGAGTGCTCGGCGGGTTCACGACGTTCTCGGCATGGGCGATCGAGGCGGTCGACAGCTTCGACCGACCAGGACGTCTCTTGGGTCTCATCGCCGTGCCGCTGGTGCTGGGAATCCTGGCGGCGTGGGCGGGAGTGCGGATCGGTCGCTCGTTCTGAGCGTCACCCCGCCAGGCGCAGCACCGGATAGAACAGGGCCCCGGCGAGGACCAGCCCGTCGAGGACGGACAGGTACCCCGGGGGGCGTTCGATCAGGACGATCTGCCGGGTACGAAGCAACGAACCGAGGCCTCGACCCGCCACGATCGCCACGGCCGTGACCAGCCCGACGATGAGGAACGTCACGAGATCGAGATCCCACACGGCGGCCGTCACCAGTGCGGTGACGACCGCCACCAGCGCCGACAACGTGAACGGGTCCCCGACCGGCAGGTGTTGGATGCGATCGATGACGATCGTCGCCACGACGGAGACGGCCATGATGGCCAGGTAGACGCCGAGGATGCGGGTGGAGGGGGTCATGCGGGCGGTCAGGACCAACGACCCGATCGCCATACAAGCCACGAAGGTCAGCAGGATCGAGGGTCCGAGGATCTGGATCATGCGGGAGCTGTCGCTGGCGACACCCCAGCCGAGGGGCAGGATGACGGCGGCGGCGAGACCGATCCCCATGCCGATCCCGCCCAGCGACCAGACGGCCGCCACCGTACCCAGCATCGCCACGAGGGTGGGGACGAGCGGATACTCGCGCCCACGACTGGTGAGCACCTCGACCACGTCGACCACCCAGGCGGTCACCAGCCCGACCACTGCCACCGGCCACCACACCGGATCCGCCGCCAGGTTGGCGAGGATCAGGACCGCGACCACGGCGGCCGGAACGAGGAGATCGACGCCCCCCTGCGGACG
>DATHWB010000097.1:0-4325 GCA_035460965.1 Acidimicrobiia bacterium | reverse complement strand
TTCGTCCCCTGATCGGTGACGACGACGAAACGCCAGTTCTGGGAGTTGCCTCCCGACGGCGCCCGCACCGCCGCATCGAGCATCGCCGCCACCACCTCGTCGGGCACGGGTTCGGTGGTGGTGCGTCGCATCGCCCGGGTCGTGTAGAGAGCTTCGAAGAGGTCCATCGTGAGAGCTTACGAAGGTACTCAGCCGCCCGGTCGAGTGAGACCGTGTTCGTACGCCCACACCACGGCCTGAACCCGGTCGCGGACGCCCAACTTCAGCAGGACGTTCGAGACGTGGGTCTTGACCGTTGCCTCGCCGACGAACAACTCCTCGGAGATCTCACCGTTGCTCAGCCCCCGGGCGAGGAGTCCCAGCACCTCGGTCTCCCGCTCGGTGAGCGGATCGGGTAGACGGGGTGGCGACTGAGGCACCGCCGGAGCGCGGGCGAACTCCTCGATGATCCTGCGGGTCACGGAGGGAGCGAGCAGGGACTCGCCCGCCGCCACCACCCGCACCGCCGAGACGAGTTGTTCGGGTGGGGCATTCTTGAGGAGGAACCCGCTGGCCCCGTTGCGCAGGGCCGTGAACACGTAGTCGTCGTGCTCGAACGTGGTGAGGATGATCACCCTCGGCGGGGAGGACAGCTCGGCCAACGCAGCCGTGGCCTCGAGGCCGTCCATCACCGGCATCTGGATGTCCATGAGCACGACGTCGGGCTGGGCGCTGCGTGCGAGCCGGACACCCTCCTCGCCATCCCCCGCCTCCCCCACGACGACGATGTCCGGTTCCCCCTCCAGGATCATCCGAAACCCGGACCGCACGAGGTGCTGGTCGTCGACCAGCACCACCCGTATCACTCGAACCCCTCGTAGCTGGAGTGAACGGGCAGCCGAGCCACGACGCGGTATCCGCCACCGGGCAGGGGACCGTACGCGAGCGTGCCGCCGAGGACCGAGGTGCGCTCCCGCATGCCGACCAGCCCCCGACCACCACCTGGCCCTGACCGGGCGGCGCCGGGTCGCGGACGGTCGTTGACCACCTCCACCTGCAACGAGTCCGCCAGGTGAGAGAGCACCACCGTCGTCGCTGCCCCCGGGGCATGTCTGACCACATTGGTGAGGGCCTCCTGCACGATGCGGAACGCTGAGAGTTCCAGCGATGAAGGAAGGCGCCTTCTCTTGCCGACCACGCGCACGTCCACGGGGACGCCGGCGGCACGGGTGGAGCCGAGGAGGGCAGGCAAGTCGTCGAGCGTCGGCTGAGGAGCCAGCCGATCGTCATCGTTTTCGGAGCGCAGATACCCGACCAGCTGCTGCAGTTCGCCCACCGCCTGGCGACCCGACTCCTCGACGTTGCCGAGGGCGGCGGCCGCACCGGACGGATCGCGCCCCAGGGCCAGGCGGGCGGCCGCCGCCTGCACACCCATCACGGCAACGTGGTGCGCCACCACGTCGTGGAGTTCTCGGGCGATCCGGACCCGTTCCTCGGTCACTGCGCGCCTGGCCCGCTCCTCACGTTCGGCCGCCAACTCGTCGGCGCGTCGCTGCAGTTCCTCCTCGTACTCGCCACGCCTTCTGCTGGCGTCTCCCAGCATCCAGGCGGCGACGAAGAAGGCGACGTTGAGACCGAGGCTGAACACGACGAACGTGACGGCGTCCAGGCTGACGAAGTCCGAGTCCCGCATCAGGGACACCACCAGCGCCACCATCCCTGCCCCCACCACCACTCCTCGCACCGCGTCGCGGCGGACCCGGTCGGCGGCGTACGCCCCGACCGCGTAGAGCGCCACGAAGACTGCTACCGAAGACATCGACCCCTCGGGCACCCTCAGCAGGCGGAACGCGGTGAACCCGAGGCCGACGACCAGACCGACCACGAGAGGGGCGGTTCGGCGAGCGAGCAGAGGGAGAACGAGCAGGGCGAGCGCCAGGTAGTCGCCCCACATCGGCAGCATCGACGCCGCCTCTTCGGGTTGGAGGTCGTGGACGAGGAACATTCCGAACGATCCGAGGGCGAGCAGGCCCCCGACCACGAGCCAGTCCGAGCGGGTGACGATCACATGACCAGGCTACGGCCCGGGAGATCCGCCTTCCTCCCCCGCCCGGCGGAGGGGAGATCCACCGCCGGGGGGAGGCGCAGGGTCCGGTGTCTCCGTACCGTGCCTGTCAGGAGGATTCATGCTCGAAGTCGATGGTCTCTACAAGCACTACGGAGACGTCGTGGCGCTCGACGGATGCAGCTTCAAGGTGGAACCGGGCCGGATGGTGGGTTTCCTGGGCCCGAACGGCGCAGGCAAGACCACCACGATGCGCGCCATCTTCGGGTTGCTGCGCCCGGACGCGGGATCCGTGCGGTGGCGTGGCGAGCTGATCGACGCTCGCGCCCGTAACGGGTTCGGCTACATGCCGGAGCAGCGAGGGCTCTATCCCAAGATGCGGGTCAAGGACCAGCTGGTGTACTTCGCCCGGTTGCACGGCGTCGACGCCGACGAGGCCAGCCAGGCGGCGGAACGATGGCTGACCGATCTCGGGCTGGCCGAGCGGATGCAAGACCCGCTGGAGACGCTCTCGCACGGGAATCAGCAGCGCGTCCAGCTGGCGGCCGCCCTCGTCCACGAGCCCGAGCTCTTGATCCTCGACGAGCCGTTCAGCGGGCTCGACCCGCTCGGAGCCGAAACCATGGCGAATGTGCTTCGTGCCCGGGCGGCGGATGGAGCCTGTGTGGTGTTCTCGAGCCACCAGCTCGACCTCGTCGAGGATCTGTGCGACGACGTCGCCATCATCCATCGCGGCCGGATCGTGCTGGAGGGTGACGTCCACGACCTGAAGACCCGCTCGGATCGCCGGATCGTGGAACTCGACCTCTCCGACGAGCAGCTGGCGCTGATCTCCGAGCTGGATGGAGTCCTCGACTCGCGGTTCGACGGACGCCGCCACATCCTCACGGTCACCAAGGGCACCGACCTCCGGGGTCTGCTGGCGACGCTCCAACACTCGGAGGATCTCGAGCACTTCGTGTTCACCACCCCGTCGTTGGCCGATCTGTTCAGGGAGGCAGTGGCATGACCTCGTTCCAGGCGGTCAAGCTGGTCACGCTGAGGGAGATACGCGAGCGTGCCAGGAGCAAGGCGTTCCTCGGCTCGGGTTTGTTCACGCTGCTGCTGCTGGCGGCGGTCCTCGTCCTCCCCGCCGTCATGGGAGGCGGCGCCAAGACGTTCGAGGTCGGGGTGGTCGGTGATGGACACGACAGCCTCCTGGCGGTGGCCGAGACGCTGGCTGTCGACGGCTCCGACCCCGAGCAGGAGGTGACCTTCGACGTCGTCCGGCTCGGGGATCGCTCGGCGGCGGAGGCCGCCCTGGTCGCCGGAGACGTGGAGATCGTCCTCCTGGACGAGACCGCGCTACTGCGGGAGGGGTCCGGCGGCTTCGGTGGCTCGGAGGTCGAACGGATCCTGCAGAGGGCGGCGGCGACCGTGCAACTGGAGGAGGCGCTGGAGGGGTCGAGCGCCTCGGTGACCGATGTCGCCGCCATCTTCTCCTCCCAACCACTGGCGGTCGAGTCCCTGGGCGGAGCGGAGTCCGAACTCGACGAGGCCCGCAGCATCATCGCCTACGGGGGGTTGATCCTCATGTACATGGCGGTGCTGTCCTTCGGGGCGTGGACCCTGACGGGGATCGCCGAGGAGAAGTCGAGTCGAGTGGTCGAGGTGCTCCTCGCCACGCTGCGGCCCTGGCAGCTGCTGGCCGGGAAGATCCTCGGTATCGGCCTGCTCGGCCTCGCCCAGTTCGCGATCACGGTGGCGATGGCACTCGTGTTGATCAGGGTGACCGGGGCGTTCGACCTGCCTGCGATCCCCGTCGACTCCGCCGTCACGCTGGTGGTGTGGTTCGTGCTCGGATACAGCCTGTTCAGCGTCGCCTTCGGAACGGCGGGAGCGCTGGTGTCGCGAATGGAGGACGCGCAGACGGCGGCCTTCCCGATCTCGTTCGTGGCCGTCCTCGGATTCTTCGCCGCCTTCGCCGTCTTGGGAAATCCTGGTAGCACGCTGAGCACGGTCCTCACATTCGTGCCGTTCTCCGCACCATTCGTCGTGCCCATCAGGGTGGCTTTCCAGGAGATTCCGCTGTGGGAGCACCTCGGGGCGGGGGTGGTGACGATCATCACGATCGTGGCACTGGTCCGGTTCGCGGGACGTGTGTACGCCGGCGGCCTCCTGCACTTCGGCAAGCGTCTCAGCCTCCGCCAGGCCTACCGCTCCGCCGAGATCCGCTGAACCGCCGTTCCGTACCCTGGGTTCAGGAACACACTGAGTGTGTTGGCGAACCCAGGGTACGGAG
>DATHWB010000096.1:0-5084 GCA_035460965.1 Acidimicrobiia bacterium | reverse complement strand
GAGGAGCGGAGGGTCGTGGAGTTGCGGTTCGGGCTGACAGGCGACGATCCGTGGACGATGTCGGCGGTCGGAAAGCACCTCGGAATGACCCGGGAACGAGTGCGGTCGGTCGAAGGCCGGGCGCTGGCGAGACTTCGCCATCCGTCCTGTGGCGTCGATCTGGGAGAACTGCTGTAGGAGGGGGTCGGCCGGGTATCGTGTCGATCGATGCCCTTCGACGACGTCACCAACCAGGCGATCATGCTCATAGCCCTCTCGGGGGGAGTGGGAGGTCTGTTGGGCGGGCTGTTCGGGTCGAAGCGCTCCAACCTGTTCGGCGCGATCCTCGTCGGGGCGATCGGCGGCATCTCGCTCGGCGCGATCATGCGCATCGTCAACGTCGACCCGATCTTCGATGCAGGTGGCGGCTACAGCTGGCTCTGGTCCTTCCTCGGCGGCCTGGTCCTCGGCGTCGCCGTCTCCGCCTCGAACCGCTGACGCAAACCCTGGGTTCAGGACCACCTATACGCGGGTTTTGGCGACGCGGTTCGAGGCGACCCGCGTCGGAACTCTGAACCGCTGCGCGAAACCCACCGTATAGGTGGTGCCGAACCCAGGGTTTTGGAAGGGCTGTCGGTGGGTCAGCCGATGGCGCCGGCTTCGGCCATGTTGAGTTCGATGAGGCGGTTCATCTCCACCGCGTACTCCATCGGCAGCTCGCGCACGATGGGCTCGATGAATCCGGCCACGATCATCGACGTCGCCTGCTCTTCTGTGAGGCCGCGACTCATGAGGTAGAAGAGCTGCTCCTCTCCGACCTTCGAGACCGTCGCCTCGTGACCGATCTCGGCGTCGTTCTCCTCGATCTCCATGTAGGGATACGTGTCCGAACGCGAGTTCTCGTCGAGGATGAGGGCATCGCACCGCACGAAGCTCTTGGCGTTCTCGGCGCCCGGCTCGACCCGCACGAGGCCCCGGTATCCGGCCCGTCCACCGTTCTTGGAGATCGACTTCGAGATGATCGTCGACGTGGTGTTGGGGGCGACGTGGACCATCTTGGCGCCGGCGTCCTGGTGCTGTCCCTCGCCGGCGAAAGCGATCGAGAGCACCTCGCCGTGGGCGCCCGGCTCCATCAGCCACACCGCCGGGTACTTCATCGTCAGCTTCGAACCGAGGTTTCCGTCGACCCACTCCATGGTGGCGTTCTCGTAGGCGGCGGCCCGCTTGGTGACCAGGTTGTAGACGTTGTTCGACCAGTTCTGGATGGTGGTGTAGCGGCAGCGGCCGCCCTTCTTCACGACGATCTCGACCACCGCCGAGTGAAGCGAATCGGTCGTCCAGACCGGTGCCGAGCAGCCCTCCACGTAATGGCAGAAGGCGTCCTCGTCGACGATGATCAGCGTGCGCTCGAACTGGCCCATGTTCTCGGAGTTGATGCGGAAGTAGGCCTGGAGCGGCTGGTCTACGTGCACACCGGGTGGCACGTAGATGAACGAACCTCCCGACCACACCGCCGAGTTGAGGGCGGCGAACTTGTTGTCGTTGGGCGGGATGATGGTCCCGGAGTACTCCTTGACCAGCTCGGGGTACTCGCGGACGGCGGTATCCATGTCACAGAAGAGGACGCCGAGACCCTCGAGGTCCTCCCGATTGCGGTGGTACACGACCTCGGACTCGTACTGGGCGGTCACACCGGCCAGGTACTTGCGTTCCGCCTCGGGAATACCCAGCTTCTCGTAGGTCTGCTTGATGGACTCGGGCACCATGTCCCAGTCCTTCGACTGCCCCTCGGTCGGCTTGACGTAGTAGTAGATGTCGTCGAAGTCGATGTCGTCGAGCGCGCCACCGCCACCCCAATTCGGGATGGGCTTGCGCAGGAACCGCTGGTAGGCCTTGAGTCGGAAGGCCAGCATCCATTCGGGCTCGTCCTTGATCTTCGACATCTGGCGGATGATGTCCTCGGACAGCCCCTTCTGGGGCTTGAACACGTACTCGTCCTCCGAGTCGTGCCAACCGAGCTTGTAGGCGCCGAGATCGATGTCCACGGTTGCCATCAGGCACTCACCTCTTGGGTTCTTCGCTGGATGTTTCCGGGGCCGGACGAGCGTGGCGTTCTGCCCAGCTCGGTCGACTCCGTTGGTGGGAGCCGGACAAGGCCCCCACCCGAATTTGCACTACGTCCGTAGTGTAAAGCGTCTCGACGCCCAGCGGTATTCCGGTCCCGCCGTTCCGATTCGGAGATACGGCGTCGCCGCGCGTACACTCCCCGACTTGCGCATATGCGCATAAAAGCAGGACACTCTGGAGGAGGGGGCCCGATGACGGACGCAGCAGACACCGTACGGCGTGTCGCTGCCCGCGCCGAGGCCGGCACCCGGGGCCTGTACCGCCAGTCCGCCGAACACGACTCCTGCGGGGTCAACTTCGTCGTCGACCTCAAGGGTCGGCGCAGCCACCGCATCGTCGAGCACGGCATCACCGCCGTTTGCAACCTCGAGCATCGGGGAGCGACGGGCGCAGACCCGAACACGGGGGACGGTGCCGGCATCCTGCTCCAGATTCCCGATCGCTTCTTCCGGGCCGTCGTCGACTTTCCCCTTCCCCCGGAGGGCTCGTACGCCACCGGTATCGCGTTTCTCCCTCAGGACGGGGAGCAGGCGCGGATCGGACGGGAGCGCATCGGCGAGATCGTGACCGACGAAGGTTTGGAGGTGCTGGGCTGGCGCGACGTCCCCGTCGAGCCCTCCACCCTCGGCAAGGCCGCCCTGGCGACGATGCCCCGTTTCAAGCAGGTCTTCATCGCCGGTGCGGGGCTGACCGGCATGGATCTGGAGCGGCGGGTCTATGTCATCCGCAAGAGGATCGAACACGAGATCCATCTGCAGGCCGGGCCCGACGAGGTGAACGAAGCCATCGGTGGTGCCTCGACGATGCACGACGGGATCTACTTCCCGAGCCTCTCGTGCCGGACCTTCGTCTACAAGGGCATGCTCACTGCCGGCCAGGTGGCCGAGTTCTTCCCCGACCTGCACGACGACCGGGTCGAGAGCGCCCTCGCCCTCGTGCACTCGCGCTTCTCCACGAACACCTTCCCGATGTGGCCGCTCGCCCACCCGTACCGGATGGTCGCCCACAACGGCGAGATCAACACGATCCAGGGGAACCGCAACTTCATGCGGGCCCGCGAAACGCTGCTCCGGACCGACCTCATCCCCGGCGACCTGTCCCGCATCTTCCCGGTGTGCACACCCGATGCGTCCGACACCGCCGGGTTCGACGAGGCCCTCGAGCTCCTGCACATGGGCGGGTATCCACTGACCGAGGCGGTGCTCATGATGATTCCCGAACCGTGGGAACGTCACCAGCACATGGATCCCGACGTGCGGGCCTTCTATCAGTACCACGCCTCCCTCATGGAGCCGTGGGACGGGCCAGCTTCGATCGCCTTCACGGACGGTCGGGTGATCGGAGCGGTCCTGGATCGCAACGGGCTCCGACCCAGCCGCTACTGGGTGACCGACGACGACCTCGTGATCATGGCCTCGGAGGTGGGGGTGGTCGACATCCCACCCAGCCGGATCGTCGAGAAGGGCCGACTCCGGCCGGGCCGCATGTTCCTCGTGGACACCACGCGGGGTCGCATCGTCCGCGACGAGGAGATCAAGGCTGAGTTGGCCGCCGCCCGACCCTATCGGGAGTGGCTCGACCGACAACTCCTCCATCTCGACGACGTGGAGGACCGGGAGACGCAGCGACGGGACCACACCCCCCTCGTTCAGCGACAGATGGCCTTCGGTTACACCCATGAAGAGCTGAAACTGCTGCTGGCGCCGATGGCGCGGGACGGCAAGGAGGCCCTCGGATCGATGGGTACCGACACGCCCCTGGCCGTGCTGTCCGACCGGCCGCGACTGCTGTACGACTACTTCAAGCAGCTGTTCGCCCAGGTGACGAACCCACCTCTCGACGCCATACGCGAGGAGTTGGTGACGGCACTCAGGACGATGATCGGGCCGGAGGGCAACTTGTTCGCTCCGGACGAACGGTCGGCGAACATGATCGAGCTCGACACGCCGATCATCGACAACCACCAGCTCGAGCAACTGCTCCACATCGACGAGGTCCCGACCGTCGAGGGGTTCACCGCCGTCGTGTCGTGCCTCTACCCGGTGGCGCAGGGTGAGCCCGGCTTGCGAGCCGCCATCCAGGGGGTCTTCGACGAGGTCGACGCCCTCCTCGAACGGGGCGC
The DNA here is from genome assembly GCA_035460965.1 of Acidimicrobiia bacterium. GTDB lineage: Bacteria > Actinomycetota > Acidimicrobiia > Spongiisociales > ZC4RG35 > DATHWB01. The sequence continues at coordinate 856 of DATHWB010000096.1, read as the reverse complement.
ATCGGGGATCGTCCTCTCGGACCGGGGAGTCGACGCCGACTCGGCGCCGATCCCGGCGTTGCTGATCACGGCCGGTGTCCACCACCACCTCATCCGCACCAAGAACCGGACCCGGGTCACCCTGATCGTGGAGACAGGCGAGGCGAGGGAGGTCCACCACCTCTGCTTGCTCCTCGGCTACGGGGCGGCGGCGGTGAACCCATACATGGCATTCGAGACCATCGACGCCCTCCTCGAGAGTGGGGCACACGGGATCGGCGAGCAGGATCGCGACGTCGCCCACGCCAACTACATCCACGCGGCGGGGGCCGGAATCCTCAAGGTGATGTCCAAGATGGGCATCTCGACCATCGCCTCGTACATCGGGTCCCAGATCTTCGAAGCCATCGGCATCGGTGACGAGCTGAGAGACCGCTTCTTCACCGGAACCCCCAGTCGCCTGGGCGGTATCGGCCTCGACGTCGTGGCGGAAGAGGTGGCCCGACGCCACCGGGTGGCATTCGCCCCGAACCCGGCGGAGCGTGCCCACCGCGACCTGGATCTGGGCGGCGAGTACCAGTGGCGACGGGAGGGCGAGGTCCACCTCTTCAACCCCGAGACGGTCTTCAAGCTGCAGCATGCCACCCGCCAGGGCAGGTACGACATCTTCAAGGAGTACACGCGGCTGGTCGACGACCAGGCCGCCAGGCTCGCCACCCTCCGCGGCCTCTTCCGGTTCCGGGAAGGCGTGCGACCGCCGGTGCCCATCGACGAGGTGGAGCCGGTATCCGAGATCGTCAAGCGATTCTCCACCGGGGCCATGTCGTACGGGTCTATCTCGAAAGAGGCACACGAGACGCTGGCGATCGCCATGAAC
>DATHWB010000095.1:0-4027 GCA_035460965.1 Acidimicrobiia bacterium | reverse complement strand
CGGGACCGGGTCAAGTTCCGGGTCGGGCGGATCGTCTATCTCGCCTTCTCCCGGGAAGAGACGCTGATGGGCTTTGCCTTCCCGAAGGAGGAGCGCGAGGCGCTCGTCGCCGGCGAGCCCCGCAAGTTCCAGATGCCCGAGCGCGGCGACCTCCGGTACAACTGGGTGGTGGCACGCCTCGATGCCCTCGACGAGGCCGAGCTGACCGAGATCGTGATCGACGCCTGGGCGATGGTGGTGCCACGACGCATCGCCGCCGCACACCTCGCCTCGCTCGGCCTCTGATCCGACGCCGAGGCGCTCATCGAGCTCGCGCCCGTCGGCAACACCCCGTCGAGCAGGCGACCGAGAGCTTCGACTCATCGCAGCGTCGCGAGTGCCCGAATGACGAATGACGCCATCTGCGCCCGTGTCACCGGGTCGTCGGGGCAGTAGTTGTCGTTGGTGGGTGGGTTGCAGCCTTTGGTGATGCCTGCTTGGGCGAGGCGGTTGATGTCGTCCTCGAAGACGGATCCGTTGTCGTCGGTGAAGTGGTTGGTGGTGGCGGCGGGCAGGCCGAGGGCTCGCACCAGGAGGGCGGCCATCTGCTCTCGTGTCACGGGGTCGTCGGGGCAGTAGTTGTCGTTGGCGGGTGGGTTGCAGCCTTTGGTGATGCCTGCGTGGGCGAGGCGGTTGATCTCGCCTTCGAAGATCGATCCGTTGTCGTCGGTGAAGTGGTCGGTGGTGGCGGCGGGCGGGCCGAGTGCTCGGACCAGGAACGCCGCCATCTGGGCCCTGGTGACCGAGTCCGTCGGGCAGAAGTTCGTGTTGGCCGGTGGGTTGCACCCCTTCGTGATGCCGAGCGCCGCGAGAGTCGCGATGTCGGTTTCGTGCACGGAGCCGTCGTCATCCACGAAGCGTCCCGACTCGTCCGCCTGGTACTTGACGATCACCACCTCGTCGGGCTCGGTCGGGTTCGACGGCACCGGATCTGTGGGCAACAACAGGCCTCCGTCGTGCCACGTGGCGGCGGCACCGAAGATCCATGTGTCGCTGCGGTCATCGGCAGGGATCGGGAACGAGCCGATGAAACCTCCTGACTCGTCGAAGAGTTGCACGTCGTAGCTCATGTCGGACCCGATGTTCATCCCGAGCGCAACCTCGTGCGTGCGGAGCCCCGCCAAGAAGAGGCGGCCGCCCACCTCGTCGGCGGTGAACGCCGGGTCGGCGAATCCCCGGTCCCTCACTCCGATTTCATCGAATCGGTACAGGTGGAAGGTGTCGATGTCCGCTGCGGTGGTTTGCAGCCCGACGATGACCGACCCGTCGACCATCTGGGTCGAGCCGACGCCGAGCAACTCGTCGGGGAACGAGAGTTCCGTCGGTGCTCCGACCGAACCATCGTCGCTGACGGGGACCACGGTGACCACGTCTCCGCCGAGTCCACGGGTCAGCGTCACGGCGAGGTAGCCGTCGTCGATCACGTAGACCCTCTCCACCATCACGAAGTCGGCGCCGGGCGACGACGTTTCGACGACCTCCACGACGCCGTCGCCGCCGAAGCTCGGATCTGGTGACCCGACGCCGTCGAGTCGGGCAAGCCATGCGTCGAGGTCATCGAGGTCGAATGTGCCTCCGCCGACGACCACGGAGGACCCGTCTGACACCACGGCAGAGGGGAAGGTCGAGCCGTCGACGGCGATCTCGGCGGTACCACCCGAGCCGAAGGCCGGGTCGAGAGCACCCGACGCGTCGTACTTCGCCGCGGTGCTCCCGTCGGCCACGCGGTACGCCGCGAAGACGCTCGAGCCGGGACCGAATGCAGCCAGCCCCGGACCGGGAAGCCCGACGGTCGTGACCTCGGATCCGTCGGCGCTCACAATCGAGTACACGGAGAGGTCGGGGTCCGGCGAGACGTTCAGGATCGCGCGGCCGTCCGGTGCAGAGACGAAGCCCACGATGCCCACCTCGGTGGTGATCCACTCGATCGGCACCTCACTCTCCGTGCCGTATTCGGTCACCTCGTCACCGGGTGCGGCAAGCGCAACCGAGGGGAGAGCGAACAGGAGCAGAACCAGAATGGGCATAACACGCGAACGTGACACGACCACCTCCCGCGCGATCCTACCCCGGTGGGCATACAGCGCGTTGATCGACAAGATCCCAGACGAGTGGGCGACCGGCTCGACGAGCCCGGCGGATGACATCCGTTGGCCAGGAGGGCCGGTTGGGGCCTATCGACCCTGGTCGGGTGTCGATCCAGTGCCGATACTAGATCTGGATGACCCGCCGAGGGTCGTCCAGGAAGGAGGTGATCTTCGTGACAGCACTCCTCGAGAGGCCAACTACGGAGGTCACCCGGATGCCGACACGGTCCTACGTCACGGAGCTCGTGATGGGGATCGCAGGGCTGGTGGCAGCAGGCGTCGGTCTGTGGATGTACTACGTCCCGACCGACTGGTTCCTCGGTGGACTTGCAGAGGGCTGGTACCTCGGCATGTTCGTCGCAGCGGGCCTGCTGCTGGCAGGCGCATTCGGGCTCTTCGCCCGTCACGCTTTCTCGGATGACCGGAAATGGACATCGAGGGTGACGGCCGGCACAGTCCTGGCCCTGGCGGCGTTCGGCGGCGCCATCGCCTTCGGTCTCATCTGGATCATCTGACGGCGCGCAACAGGACCGGGACCGCGAACAGGTCCCGGTCCTGCGGTGATCCGACCGGCGGGCGCTGCGGATCTCGGCTCAGGCGACCCGGACGTCGGTCACCTGGGTGAGACGCAGGTGGTTCCCCGACGGGTCCCGGAACGACGAGTCGATCCCGTACGGCCGCGCCTCGGGTGTCTCGACGAACTCCACGCCCCGGTTCTTCAGCTCCTCGTATGACTTCTCGCAGTCATCGGTGGTGAGGAAGATCGTGCCGGCGAACCCTTTCGCCATGAGGTTGCGAACCTCCTCGGCCGTCTCGGTGTCCATCACCGGGGGACCGGGGATGGCCATCAAGACGATGGCGAAATCGGGCTGGTCGGCCGGCCCCACGGTGAGCCAGCGGAAGTTGCCCATCTCGGGGACCGTCACGTCGCTGCGCACGTCGAAGCCGAGTTTGTCGGTGTAGAAGGCGAGGGCCTGGTCTTGGTCGTGGACCCACAGCTGTGCGTTGGCGATTCTGATCATCGTGTCCTCCTCGAATCGACGGATCGGTTGGCGTCGACACTATGTGGGGGAGAGAGCTCTGTCTTCTCGAAACGTGCGATGTTGAGGACGGGCGTATGCCCGCACCACACAGCCCGGGATGAGCGCCAGCGCCGCCGCCGACGGATGCGAAGCGCGATACGCCGTGGGCGACATCCCGTACATGCGGCCGAAGCTCGTCGTGAACGAGCCGACACCGTTCAGACCGACCGCGAAACAGATCTCCGCCACCGACCAGTCCGTGGTGCGCAGCAGCGCCGCGGCGCGCTCCAGCCGGCGGGTCATCAGGTACTGATGCGGCGACTCGCCGAACGTTCGTCGGAACTCGCGGCTGAAGTGCGCCGGCGACAGACCCGCCACCCGCGCCAAGTCGGTGACCGCAAGCGGCTCGGAGTACCTGGCATCCGCCAGGTCCTTGGCCCGGAGCAGATGGCGAGCCGGTGGAACGGTGGTCATGGGCCGCAGTATGACGCACCGACAGACGGGCACACCCGCAAGGGTCCACGCATTCCGCAGGAGGACGCCCCGTCGAGACCGGCGACCTGGGCTTCGAAAGGCGCCTCCGTCGGGTCGCTGACACCGGATGCGGCGGCGACGCGGGCCGCCCACAGCGTCCCGAGGGCGGTGACTCCCACGATCTGGCCGCCGAACAACCCTCCTGGAGGCGCTGTTCAGTGTGGTTGCATCGAGCTGTACAGCATCCGTACACTCGACGCTTCGGGTGTGGGAAAGATGGACCCGATACGATCGCCCTGGCTGCTGAGAACCAAGCACGAAGAGGAAGTCTGGTGCGTGAACAGCTCGAGGCAGGCGGCGATCGATCGGAATCGCGCGATCAGGGAGGCTTGACAACCTCAGGAT
>DATHWB010000094.1:0-14877 GCA_035460965.1 Acidimicrobiia bacterium | reverse complement strand
CGGCGGCCTGGTCAGCTACCTCGCCTCGAGCCGCATTCGGATCCCGGACACCCCGCAAGGCCCTGACCGGGGCGGGCGTCCGCTCGCCCAGCGCTGGAGCGACTACTTCGGCGTGGTCCGCTCGCATCCCGCCTTCGTGCGCTTCCTGGCCAAGCGCTTCGTCTTCTTCAGCGGATCCGCGCTGGCGGTTCCGTTGTTCCCTCTCTACTACGTGCGAGAGGTCGGAGCTTCGGATGCCGCGATCGGCACGATCAGCATGGCGCAGACCATCGTGCTGGTGTTCGGCTACGCGGTGTGGATGCGGGTCAAGAGCCGGCGGGGTGCTCAGTTCGTGCTCGTCGTGACGACCCTGTCGCTGAGCCTCTATCCGGCTCTGGTGGCGGCGACGACACACGTTCCCTTCATCGTGTTGCTGGCCGGCTTCGCCGGGGTGGTGTCGGCCGGTATCGATCTGGTCTTCTTCGACGAGCTGATGAAGACGGTTCCGATGGAGCACAGCGCCACCTTCGTGTCGATCGCGCAGAGCATGCAGTACACGTCGTCCGTGCTCTTTCCGCTCATCGGGACCACGCTGGCCAGCGTGATCGGTCTGAGCGGGGCGCTGGTGGTCGCGGCGGCCATCCGCCTCGCCGGTGCGCTGCTCTTCGCGTTCTGGCGCACCGAGTCGAGCGCGTGATCGGCTTTTGTGTGTCTAGACGCGTCAGTAATGACGCGCCGAGACGGGCAAAACGGGGAGGGCCGATCTCGTTTTGTACCTCTAAACGCGTCGTTCGTGACGCGCTGGTTCGCTAAGAATCGCGTTCAGGGGCGGATGAGCTTGAAGGATTCGGCGAGGGGGAGGCCGGCTGGTTCGCCCATGCGACGGCACCAGTCCGCGATCCGCTCCTCGAACATGGCACGCCCCTCCTCGGCGGTGGCGGCGTCCTGCATCGTCGTCTGACTCTGGCTCGAGTGGCACAGGAGAGCTTCGATCTTGCGCCCGAAGGTGGACGAGACGTCCTCGTAGTGGTCCGGCTGGTCCGCCGCGTAGAGCAGCAGGGCGTCCGGCCGGTGCTTCGTGAGGCCGTCGAACAGCTGGTGCGGGAAGAAGAGGTGGTCCCGTGCGGCTACGACCGCATCACACGTTCCCCAGCCGATCTCGCGATGGTCGGGATGCAGCATGTAGCGCTTCCACGGATCCCACGACAGCACCACCTCGGGTCGCAGCCTTCTGATCCACAGGCACAGTTCCTCCTGCAGGACGGGGGAGTGGTGGAGTTCGCCGTCGACATGGTCGAGGAAGATCACGTCCGGGGACGCCCCCAGCACCTGTGCCGCCGCCACCGCTTCGGCCCGGCGAGCGGCGGCGAGATCCTCCGGGGCCTGCTCGGGGTCCCACGTGCCCTTCGAACCGTCGGTGGCGATCAACAACGTGACTTCGCACCCGGCGTCCGCCCATTTGGCGAGGGTGCCCCCCGCCCCGAACTCGGCGTCGTCCGGGTGCGCCGCGATCGACAGGGCGCGGGAGGGCACCGCCAGCTCGGTGGGGTCGCTGGCTGCCTCGGAGAAGAGATTCGACGAGCGGCGGGACATCGGCGCAGGAGCCTATTCGCTCAGCCACTCGCCGCCTGCGGTGGCAGCGGCGGCCCGCAGATCGTCGGGCGTGTCGAGATCCAGCGCCAGGCCCCGATTCACGACCACCCGTGGCGAGTGTGGGGCCAGCCGGGTGAGGTGACGGTGGAACGATCCGGGACCATACGAGAACGCGAAGTGGTCGAGTGAGGACCCCACGAGCGACGTGCCCCCGTCCGAGGAGGGAGCGAGCACACAGGCTCCTTCGGCGAGCGCCGCGAACGCCGACCGGAGATCGCGGCCGGTCAGGGTCGGGAGGTCGGCGTGGAGAATCGCCCATGCCCGGGAGCGGGCGCGAATGGCTCGCACTGCGTCATGTGCCGCCTGGTCGAGCGACGATCCTTCGTCCAGCAGCACGTCGACGTCCATCGACCTGGCCCATGCCGTGACGGAGGCATCGGCCGACAGCACCAGCGGCACTCCGCCGCCATCGAGCACCGCCCGCACCGTCCGCTCCGCCAGCGAACGTCCCAGTCGAGCCCTGGCGGCGGAATCGAGCACCGCCGCCAGTCGGCGTTTGGCGGCAGGAAAGGGCTTGACGGGAATGCCGATGACGACGTCGACCACGGCGGGCGAGGGTACCCGGGGCGGATGTGGGCTGGTCCGCCCGGCTCGGTAGGGTCGGAACCATGCGTTTTGGTGCTTTCGTTCCCCAGGGTTGGCGTCTCGATCTCGTCGGAATCGACGTGAAGGATCAGTGGGGGGTGATGCGAACGGTCGCTCAGGCCATCGAGCGGGCGGGATTCGACTCGCTGTGGGTGTACGACCACTTCCACACCACCCCGGTCGCCACCCAGGAAGAGACCTACGAGGCGTGGAGCTTGATGGCGGCTCTCGCCGTCACCACCGACACGATCCGGCTCGGCCAGATGTGCACGTGCAACGGATATCGGCACCCCTCGTACCTGGCCAAAGTGGCCGCGTCGATCGATGCCATCTCCGGAGGGCGGGTCGAGATGGGCATCGGAGCCGGGTGGTACGAGCACGAGTACAAGGGGTACGGCTACCCGTTCCCGAGGCCGTCGGTACGGATCGGGGAGTTGCGGGAAGCGGTCGAGATCATGCGGCGCATGTGGACCGAGGACGTCGTCGACTACCAGGGTGAGCACTACACCCTGGAGGGCGGGATCTGCCGGCCGCGGCCGCTCCAGAACCCCCACATCCCGTTCTGGATCGCCGGGGGAGGCGAACAGCTGACACTCAACGTCGCCGCCCGGCATGCCCAGTACACGAACTTCGGAGGGAGTGTGGAGAAGTTCGTCCACAAGTCCGAGGTGCTGCGCCGGCACTGCGATGACGTGGGACGCGACTTCGAGGAGATCGTCCGCTCCGCCAATTTCAACGTCATCGTCGCCGAGAGCGAGGCCGCAGTCGAGGACCGCCTGCGCCTCCTCGTCGAACGCCTCCTGCCGCTGGTCGGTCGCGAGCGCGCCGAGAAGACAGCCCAAGGGTTCCGCAACGGTGGCACCGCCGGGACACCCGAACAGGTCGTCGCAACATTGGCGGAGTGGAAGGAAGCGGGCCTGCGCTACGCCATCAGCTACATGCCCGACCTGGCGTACGACCGGACCGGATTGGAGCTCTACGCCGCCGAGGTCATTCCGGCACTCGCCGACTGACGTCCTTCAGGGGACGATGAGTACGGGGCACGGCGCCTCGTGGGCGAGCCGGTCGGCCACCGAGCCCAGCATCAGGCGTTCCACCAGTGACGACCCGCGCCGCCCCGCCACGAGGACGTCGGCGTCCTCGGCGATGCGCAGAACCACGCTCGCCGGATCACCGATCTCTTCGATCAGCTCCACGTCGCACTCGGCGCTCGCGAACTCCTCCGCCAGGGGGTCGAGCACCTCGGTCCGGGCGCGGGTGATCGCCACCGACATCGCTTCGGGGCTCGGTGGCGCGCCGCCCACACCCCACCAACCCTCCGGTGGGCGGACGACGGTGACGAGTGTGACCTTCCCGCCGCGGTGCTCCGCCAGAGCGACCCCGACCCGGGCGGCATGCTTCGATGCCTCCGAGCCGTCCACTGCGACGACGACGTGATCCGGGTTCCAGGTCATCAGGTCCTTCCCTCTGGTGACGCCACAGCCTATTGCGGCGTCGACCTGCCGACGTCGTCTTGGATGCGAGGGCGGTTGGACTGCACAATGCGACCCCGGATCAGGAGAATGGAATGACAGCCAAGGTCGTGGTGGCGGAAACCATCGCCGACGCAGGGATCAACGCGCTGAGGGAACGGTTCGACGTCGACGTGGCCATCGGGCTCGATGCCGAGGAACTGGCCGATCGCCTCGCCGACGCCGAGGGGCTCATCGTGCGATCGGCCACGCGGGTGGACCGGGCGCTCATCGAGGCGGCACCGCGCCTGCGTGTGATCGGGCGGGCGGGGATCGGGGTGGACAACATCGACCTGGCCGCCGCCACGGAGCGGGGCGTCCTGGTGGTCAACGCCCCGCACGCCAACACCATTTCGGCTGCTGAACACGCCATGGCGCTCCTGCTGGCGCAGGCCCGAAACATCCCCCGCGCCCACGGCAGCCTGACCTCGGGCAAATGGGAGCGGAACAGCTTCGAAGGCATCGAACTGCACGGCAAGACCATCGGCATCATCGGCCTCGGCAAGATCGGGACATTGGTCGCCCAGCGCTGCCAGGCGTTCGGTCTGCGGGTGCTCGCCTACGACCCGTTCGTCGGTCCGGATCGGGCGCGACAGCTCGGTGTCGAACTGATGGAGTTGGAGGATCTGCTCCCGCAGGTGGACTTCATAACCATCCACTTGCCGAAGACGAAGGAGACCGAGAATCTGATCGGCGGCGAGAACCTGCTGAAGGTCAAGCCGGGAGTCCGCATCGTCAACACGAGTCGGGGCGGGATCGTCAACGAGGCGGACCTGGCCGCAGCCATCGAGGACGGCCGGGTCGGCGGGGCGGGCCTCGACGTGTTTGCGACGGAACCGATCACCGAGTCACCGCTGTTCGGCCTGCCGCAGGTGGTCGTCACTCCTCATCTCGGCGCCTCCACCGCCGAGGCCCAGGACAAGGCGGGAACAGACGTGGCCAGCGCAGTGGCGGCTGCGCTCGGCGGTGAGCTCGTCCTCAGTGCGGTGAACGTGGACCTGGGGCGCGACGTCGCCGACGAGGTCAAGCGCTACCTACCGGTGGCCGAACAGCTCGGGCGGGCGTTCGTCGGCCTCGCCCGTGGTCTGGGTGACCAGATCGTGGTGCGTGCCGAGGGTCGGATCGCCCAGCACGGACTGCGGCCTCTCAAGCTGGCTGTCCTCAAGGGCCTGATGGAGGCCGTGTCGACCGAACCCGTGTCCTACGTGAACGCTCCCAGCCTGGCGGAGGACCGCGGGATCGCGCTCGATCTGGAGTCGACCGAGCAAGCGGTCGAGTACGTGTCCGAGGTGAAGATCTCGGGGGAGGTGGCCGGCCGCCCGGTCTCGGTGTCCGGGAGCCTGGGTCGCAAGGGTCCGATGATGGTGGAGATCATGGGCAACGACGTGGAGCTGCCCCTGTCCGAGCGCATGCTGATCGTCCGGAACGAGGACGTGCCCGGGGTGATCGGGCGCATGGCCACCTACCTGGGCGAGCAGGGCGTGAACATCGCCAACATGGTCGTGGGGCGCTCGCGGGTCACCGGGGAGGCGTCCCTCATGGGACTCAACCTCGACGACCCGCTGGATGAGCGCCAGGTGGAGACGATCCGCAGCCTGCCGGGCATCCAGGAGGCCACCTACCTGGACCTGAGCTGACGGCAGGCTCCGGCCAGGAACGCAAGCACGGCGTGCCCACCGCCAGCGGTGAACCCGGGGCGCTCTCGGCCCAACTCGGGCACCTCCGTCGTTACGTCGAGCTGCTCTTCGGGGTCGAGCCTCGCAGATGACGGTCGTGCCATTCCAGGATGGCCTCGAACCGGAGGCGGCGATGCTTGGGTGACCCCGATCGGGACAGTTCGTGACCGGCGCCGGGGAAACGGAGCATCTCCACCGGTACCCCGTTGCGAAGGAGCGCCGTGAACCACTGTTCGCCCTGTTCGATCGGGCAGCGGAAGTCGTTCTCGGAGTGGATCACCAGGGTGGGCGTGGACACCTGGTGGGCGAACGCCAGCGGGCTCTTGGCCCACCAGGTCTCCCAAGCATCGGGATAGTCGGCCAGGGTGTAGAAGCGTGGGAACGTGGCTGCGATGTCCGAGGTCCCGGCGAAGCTCGGGAAGCTGAGCAGAGCCCGTTCGACGACAGCCGACTTCCAGCGGTCCTCGTGGGCCGTGAGCCAGCCTGTCATGAATCCGCCGTACGACCCGCCCATCACCCCGAGGCGGTCGCCATCGATCCGGGGAAAACGGGTGAGGGCGGAATCCACCACCCGTCCGATGTCGTTGCGGTCCACCACGCCCCATCCATCGCCGACGACGGCCTGGACGAACTCCCGACCCCGTCCGGACGAGCCGCGCGGGTTGCAGGCGATCACGGCGTAACCAGCCGCTGCATACACCTGGAACTCGTCGAAGAACCCGAATCCGTATTGACTGGCCGGACCTCCGTGAATGTTCACGAGCCCGGGAAGGTCGCCGGACCCCGGCGGGAGGAACACCCAAGCATCGATTTCGACCCCGTCGGAGGGAACCCGAAAGTGGTGGCCCTCGACCGGTTCGAGTTCGGCGTTGAACGACGTCAGCGCAGTTTCCTCTCCCTCGTACCAGCGGACGACCTCGCCCGGGGCGGTCATGTCCGTGACGACCATGGCCAACGTCTCGCCGTCTCTCGTGTGGAATCCGCTGACCACTCGCTGGCCCGTGACCAGGTGATGCACGGTGCCATCGGGTTCGACGCGGATGACCTCGAAGGCTCCGCCGTCTTCGAGGCCCGTGATCACATCGTCACCCACGAACAGGACGGCAGGGGGGCCGGCCGCGATCGACATGCTGGACCGGTCGAGGTGCTCTGTCAGCGAGACGAGGGATCCGTCGGATTCCCGGCGCCACAACGTCGACAGACCGGGCCAGTCGGTGGACGGTTCGCCGAGAAGGTGGAGTCGGCCGTCCGGAGCGTACGCCGCCGTCACCCAGTTGCCGCGCGGCACGGCGTGGGTGATCTCGCCCGATGCCACGTCGACCTCGATGACATCGGCGCCAGGCTCCAGGCCGCGGCCCTCGCTGCGATCGGTGAGGGCGATGATCGTGGACCCGTCCGGCGACCAACTCGGCGAACGTTCGTCATGGTCCCCCGGGGTCAGGCACCTCGCTTCGGAGTCGTCCAGCTGGAGCAGCCAGATGTGACGGCGGCGGTCGTGAACCCATCCGACGTTGTCGAACCGGTACGGCACCGACTTCACCCGACGAACCGTGCTCCCGCGTTCCTCGTCCGACAGGCCGGCCCACTCCTCGGTCCAAGTGACCCCCACGGCCGCGATCGTCGAACCGTCCGGAGACCACTCGAAGCCCTCGACGCCCAGTTCGATCTCGGAGATCACCCGCGCCTCGCCTCCGTCGGCGGGTATGACCGCCACCTGGGCCGCCTTGTCCACTTTGCGAAGGAAGGCGATGGTGGACCCGTCCGGTGACCAGCGCGGATGGGAGTCGCTCCCGCCGGTGGTGAATCGGCGGGCACCGTCGTCATCGACCATCCACAAGTCCCGGTCGTACCGGTCCTCTTCGAGGTTCATCCGACTGAGCGTGAACAGCACCCGCCCGTCCGGCCCGACCTGCGGATCGGACGGGATGCGGGGCTTGTCGAGTTCGTCGGGTGTCATCGAGTGTCCTCCATCTGCGACTGGCGTCGGCGGTCTACTGTCGCCACGTGCACCGTATCGTCGCCTCCTGGTTCGGGTCGGGACTGTTGCTGAGGCGTTTCACCGGATCCGACGCCGGATCCGGGACGCTCGGCGCGGCGGTGGCGCTGGCGATGAGCCTGGGACTGGGACGGGTCGGCTGGTGGGCTCAGGCCGCTGCGATCGTGGTGGTGACCGGGCTCTCGATCTGGTCGTCAGGACCATTCGCCCACGGAACCGACGATCACGATCCCGGCTGGGTCGTGGCGGACGAAGCCGCCGGTGCATTCGTCGCCACGTTCGGCCTGGGCGTCCCGGCGGTGTTCGTGGCGTGGGTCGTGTTCCGGCTCGCCGACATCTTCAAGGGGTATTTCCCCGGAGTGGCTGCTGCCGAACGGCTTCCGGGCGGCTGGGGGATCACCGCCGACGATCTGGTCGCCGGTCTGTACGGCGCCGCCGCAGGATGGGCGGTGACGGCATTCGTGTGAGCGTCGCCGCCCGAACGATCCGCTGCACCACCGACTTGGCCGGTGCGGTGTCAGCGGGCATCATCCGCTGATGGCACAGCAGCCGAACATCGAGGTCGCACCTGGTGCGGCGCCGCGGGCGGTGCCGCGTCCGGGACCGGCCCGCCGGTGGCGACCTGCGATCCGTCCGGGAATGATCACCGCTCCTCACCAAGTTCCGCGCGGGGAGGGATTCGGAACCCCTGGCCCGGATACCGGTTGGGCGTTTCGCCTGATCGATGCGGCTGAGGTCCCGGGGCGCACCGACGGCTTCGACAAGGTGCTGGGCGCGCTGATGGGGGCCCGCGCCAGTCTCTTCGGGAGGGCCCCGACCGGTGAGGACCTGGAGGTTGCCCTGCTCCTGTCCGGGATCGGCGAGGGACTGCCCGACCACCTCGTCGAGCGGCGTGAGCGATGGGTGGAGGCGACCGCCCACGAGAAGCCGCCCGGCCGTTCGGCTCTCGCCGAGGTCGGCGACCTGCTGAAGCACCGCCCGCCGGAGGTTCGGCTGCGGGTGTCGAAGCCAGAGTGACGTACCGTGTGATCACCGGGAAGGTTCTCCCGGTTCCTCGACCCGAGATGCTCGCGCAGGTCCCCAAGGCCCACCTGCCGACCTGTTTCGGATGCGGCAGCGAGAACGAGATCTGCCTCGGCATCGTCCCCGAGTACGTCGACGGCAAGGTGGTGGCGGACCTCAGTTTCCATCCTCGCTTCGAGGGCGGCCCCGGCCTCGTGCACGGTGGGGCGATCGCGGCGTTCTTCGACGACCTCATCGGGTTCGTGCCGATGACGCACATGCGTCCCGCCGTCACCGCCAACCTGTGTGTCAACTATCGCAAGCCGATACCGCTGGGGGTGACGATCCGCGGTGAGGCCTGGCTGACGGCGTCCGAAGGGCGGAAGCTGTGGTGCGAGGCAGTCGGGTTCGCTCCGGACGGAACGGTGCTGGTGGAGGTCACGTCGCTGTTCCTCGAAGTGGCCGCCGAGCACTTCACGAAGGCGATCGAAGGGGCGAGGGGCCCGTATCCCGAGGCGTTCTACCAGAAGGACGAGTACTACCCCTGAGCGGGTGGCGCTACCGTCGCCGCCCATGAAGATCGTTCGATTCCGGGCCGGCGACGACATCGCCTACGGCCTTGCAGAGTCCGAAGGTGTCACGCTCTACCAGGGGAGTCCGTTCTTCGCCTGGGAGCCGACCGAGACCCTGATCCCCTGGGAGAAGGTGCAGTTGCTCGCCCCCAGCCTCCCCTCGAAGGTGATGTGCGTGGGACGCAATTACGTGGACCATGCCGCCGAACTCGACAACCCGCTTCCGGAGGAACCGATGATCTTCATGAAGCCGGCGACCTCGGTGATCGGTCCCGATGCCCGAATCGTGCTTCCTCCGCAGTCCGACGTGATCCATCACGAGGCGGAGCTGGTGGTGGTGATCGGAAAGGTCGCCAGGAACGTCAAGGCCGAGGACGCCTCCCAGTACATCTTCGGATACACGGCCGGGAACGACGTCACCGCTCGCGATCTGCAGCGGAAGGACGGCCAATGGACGCGAGCCAAGGGCTTCGACACCTTCTGCCCGCTGGGACCGGCCATCGAGACCGAGTTCGATCCGCTCGAGCGGATGGAGGTCTCGTGCAGGGTGAACGGCGAGCTTCGCCAGTCCGGCTTCACCTCCGACATGGTGTTCGGTGTGGCCGAACTCCTGGAGTACATCTCGGCGTTCACCACGCTTCTGCCTGGTGACGTCATCATGACCGGGACACCGGCCGGAGTCGGACCGATCGAGCACGGCGACCTGGTCGAAGTCGAGATCGACGGTATCGGCGTGGTCGCCAACACGGCGGTCCGACCGCAATGACCGTACGGGTCCGCATCGCCCCTTCCGATACCGGCTCCATCCACGTCGGCAACGTCCGCTCGGCGCTGTTCAACTGGCTCTTCGCCCGCCATCACGGTGGGACCTTCATCGTCCGCATCGACGACACCGACACGGAGCGATCCGACCCCGCCCACCTGGCTGACATCGTCGCCGGACTCCGCTGGCTGGGCCTCGATTGGGACGAGGGGGTCGAGGTGGGGGGTCCGCACGGGACCTACAAGCAGTCCGATCGGTTCGACCGCTACCGCCAGGTGGCCCACGACCTGGTGGAGTCCGGTCACGCCTACTTCGACGACCGCGACCCAGGGACGCTCGAAGTCCTCCGGCAACGGGCGCAGCAGGAGGGGAAGCATCCGGGCACCTACATCCGGCGACTGGACCCCCCGGTGTCCGACGGGGTCATCCGGCTGGCCGTTCCCCAAGGCGAGGCGGTGGAGTTCGAGGACGCCGTCCGCGGCGCCATGCGGTTCGAACCGGAATCCGTCGACGACTTCGTGATTCTTCGGTCGAACGGGGTACCGACCTATCACCTCGCTTCGACCGTCGACGACGTCGACTACCGGATCAGTCACGTGATACGTGGCGAGGACCTGCTGTCGTCCACGCCCAAGCACATCCTGCTGGCCCGGGCGATGGGGGCGGAACCCGCCGAGTACGCCCACCTGCCGCTCCTCTTCGGCCCCGATGGCAAGAAGCTCTCGAAACGCCACGGGGACACGTCGCTCGCCGCGTATCGCCAAGGCGGGTACCTGCCCGAAGCCGTGTTCAACTTCCTCGCCATTCTCGGTTGGTCGATCGGAGAGGATCGAGAGATCTTCTCCGCTGACGAGGCGATCGGTGCGTTCACGCTCGACCGCGTGTCCAAGAACCCGGCGGTCTTCGACACCGACAAGCTGTTGTGGATGAACGGGGAGTACATGCGGGCTATGGAAGGAAGCGAGTTCATCCGCCGCGCCACGCCGTGGATCGTCGAGGCCATCGGGCGCCCTCTCACCCAGCAGGAGCAGGCGTCGTTCACCGAGATGGCTCCGCTCGTCCAGGAGCGGACGAAGCTGTTCACCGAGGTGGCCCCACAGGTGACGTTCCTGTTCGGTGACGCCCTCCAGTACGACGAGGCCTCGTGGGACAAGGTGATGTCGAAGGAAGGTGTTGCCCCGGTGCTGACCGGAGCGGCCGACCGTCTCGCCGCCCTCGACCCTTTCGAGACCGGAGCCATCGAGTCCTCGCTGCGCGGGCTGGCCGAGGAGTTGGGGATCGGTGCCGGGAAGGCTTTCCAGCCGATCCGCGTTGCAGTGACCGGCTCCTCGGTGAGCCCTCCGCTCTTCGAATCTCTCGCCTCACTCGGGCGGGAGCGAGCGGTCGGACGGATACGTGAGGCGGCTGACCGACTCGCCTCGGGCTGACGACACCGGGCGCATCGCTACCCTGTAGCCGGAAGCCGGCACGGTGCCGGTCGACATGGCCCCGTCGTCCAGTGGTCTAGGACGCCGGCCTTTCAAGCCGGAAACGCCAGTTCGAACCTGGTCGGGGCTGCCCCCGAAACCCCCTGCCCGCCAGGGGGTTTCTCGCGTCTTCCCCGCACCTCGCTCTCGACATCTCGTGACTTTCTCCCCTGGCCGGCGTGGCGACCGGGACACACGCTGGGAAGAACCGAAGGAGGCGACATGGGTGACCACATTCTGTTCGACAGGCCGGGAGGCGGAACCCCCGTCGATGCGGCGTTCCTGGAGCAACTCGGGCATCGGGTGATGGTCTGCGGCGGGCCCGAGACCGGCACGATCTGTCCGATCCTCACCGGCGCCGGCTGTGACCTGGCGGAGTCGGCTGCCGGAATCGTGTTCGAACTGGATCTCGATCGACCGCAGCACCGGGCGATCCTCAACCGCTACAAGCAGAACCTGCGATCCGACGTACCGATTCGGGTGGTGGTCGGACCGGGTCAGGCGGAGCGATATCCCGATGTCGTTCGCGGTCTCACCCTGTTGACGCACTCTCCGGTGGCGGGAGACCTCGACGGACTCGCGGCCGAAGTGGAAGCGGCAGAACGCGGGCGCTGAAGGGATCCGAAGTCAGTCGTCGTAGCCGATGAGGGCGAGTCCTGCCGCCAGCGTCGCCAACTGCTCGTCGGAGAGACGAACCTCCGGATGCAGTAGCAGGTACTGACGAGGCGGCATCGAACGATCGAGCACGGTCTCCGCGGCGTCGTTGTCCTGGTCCCGGTGCCACTCCGAGAAGTTCAGTTCCTCTCGCCCCTCGTCGGCGTCGCGCTGGACCAGCCAGGACATCGGGGCGATGGTCGAGTACCACGGCCACACCGTCTCGTTGCTGTGGCAGTCGAAGCAGGCCCGCACAGCCACTCCTCTCGAGCCGTGAGTCAGCCCTCGAGCGCCTTCACCTTCTCGAGGCGTCGTACGTGACGCTCCTCATGGCTGAACTCGGCGCCGACGAACGCCCGAACTAGCTCCTCGGCGACACTCTGGCCGATCACCCTGCTCCCCAGACACAGCACGTTGACGTCGTCGTGTTCGACCGCCTGGTGGGCGGTGTACGTGTCGTGAGCGACGGCGGCCCGGATGCCACGAACCTTGTTGGCTGCCACGCAAGCGCCGGCACCCGAGCCGCATACGATGATCCCGCGGTCTGCCCGGCCGTCGGTGACCGCCCGTGCCACCGCCGCCGCGAAATCCGGATAGTCGACCGGATCGGTGGAGTGGGTTCCGAGATCGATGACGGTCACACCACTCTCGGCCAGCATCGATCCGATGTGCTGTTTGAGGTCGTAGCCGGCATGGTCGGCACCCAGTGCGATTCGCATCGGCGGTGAGGGTAGCCAGACCCGGGATTGCTGCCCGCCCCACCTAGCGTTCACGTATGCGCCGAACCATGCCGTCGCTCGTGTCAGGGCTGATCGTCCTGCTCGTCGGCCTGCCCGCCGGCGCTCAGACCGAGGACATTCCCGACCGGATCGCCGCCCGCTCGGTGGTGTTCGAGCCGGCCCTGTCGGTGCGGACGACGGTGGGGGAGCGTGTGTACGCCGGAACGCTGACGGTCCTGGGTCACGGGGGCGGCCTGGCTCTGGTCGAGGACACCACGGTCGACGACTACCTCCTCGGGATACGAGAGGTGCCGTTCTCGTGGCCCGAGGAAGCCCTGGCGGCGCAGGTGGTGGCGGCTCGCACCTACTTGGCGTGGACCCTGGCTCGCGGCCGCAGTCCCAACGGACGCACGTTCGACTACGACATCTGTGCCACCACCGCCTGTCAGGTGTACGCGGGAGTTGGCGGCCTGGGTGGGGCGGACGGAGACCGGTGGCGGCGGGCGGTCGACCGGACGTCCGGTGAGATCCTGCTCTGGCAGGGCCGACCGGTACAGGCGCTCTACTCGTCGACCAGCGACGGTCGCACCCGCAACGTCGAGGATGTGTACGTCGGTTCGGCACCCGTGCCGTATCTGCGGGCCGTCGATTCGCAGGGGGAGACCTCGCCCTTCGTGCAGTGGGAGTACGCGATCAGCCGTCGTCAGGCGATCGCGCTCTTCTCGCACCTAGGGATGCTACGCGGGAGGCTCGTCGACATCACCTCCAACCGCACCGCCGACGGGGACGGACCTTGGACGGTGACGGTCCACGGCACGGACGGTTCGGAGACCCTCGACACCTGGACACTTCGGACGAGGCTGAATCGGGCGGCGGCGGACCTGTTTCCCGGAGTGTTCCCGGTGCAACGACCGGACAGCGAGTCCCGTTATCCCCAAACCATCATGTCGCCCAACTACTCGATCGAGGCGGAGCTCCACGTGGCACGCCCGGAGGACGGGCCGATGGGCCTCGAGCGGCGGTTCCGGGTCACCGGGGGAGGGTGGGGCCACCTCGTCGGGATGAGCCAGTACGGGGCGGACGCCATGGCACGGCGGGGCGTGGGATACGCCGACATCCTCGCCCACTACTACGGGGGGGTGCGACCGCTCGTGTCCGAATCCATGCCTGATCGGATCCGCGTCGGTCTCCACACCGAAGGCACTGAGTTCGAGCTGACGCCCACCGGGCCGCTCCGCGTCGTCATCGACGGCGACGAGATCTCCAGCGGCGATCTGGGGACGTGGCGGGTCGTCTGGGAGAACGGCACCGCGATCGTCGAGCCGCCGCAGGGCCTCGGGCTCCCGCCCCGACTGTCGGGATGGCAGACGTTCTTCGACGACACGGGCCACGTCCAACTCGTCACGCTCCGCAGTCGGACCGCCGCCGAGGTCCGAGTGGTGGTGCGCCAGGGATCGGAGGTCGTCTCGGACACCGGCTGGCAGTTGCGGGACGCGGGCATCCTGGCCATCGACGTCGCACCGATCCAGGGGCGGGCGGCCGTCACGCTCCAGGTGTTCGCACGGTCTCCTCATGGTGAGGCGAGCACCGCCCTCCGCATCCTCGCCGGGGCGGAATAGGCCTTCGAGTCCCGGCGTTGGGAGGTACGTCCACCTCCACGTACGATGGTGCTCTCCATGGCCGAAACCACCACTCCAGTCACGATCGCATCGAGCGCCCCGAAAGAAGCGGGCGACATCGACCTGACCAAACTGCAGGAGACCCTCGATTACATCCGGCCCGCCATCCAGATGGACGGGGGTGACATCGTGCTGCTCGGGGCCGAGGACGGCGTCGTCAACCTGCAGATGGTCGGGGCGTGCGGCGGCTGTCCCATGTCGATGATGACACTCAAGGCCGGCATCGAACGCATCCTCGTCGACCGTGTTCCCGGCGTCGTGGAAGTCACCGCAACTGCTTGATTTGTGCAGGGGGCGCGAGCCCCCCGGCACCCCCCAGCGCTCGATCCCTTCGGGATCATCGCATCTCGCGCCTTGGGGTGTTCCACTTGTCTGTCCCCCCTCGGCCGGAGGCCGTTTGGGGGGACCGGCCCGGCGAATACCGGGCCGAGGGGGGCGGTGAGCGGAGCGAACTCGTGAACCACTTCCGGACGGCCCCCCTTGCCTCGCCTGGCGGCGAGGCTGCTCCCCCCAATGTCGCTTCGCTCCTCGGGGGAGAAACCCTGAGGCTCTCCACCTGTCTGTCCCCCCTCGGCCGGAGGCCGTTTGGGGGGACCGGCCCGGCGATTGCCGGGCCGAGGGG
>DATHWB010000093.1:0-6478 GCA_035460965.1 Acidimicrobiia bacterium | reverse complement strand
CGGCGAGACGGTCTGGTCGCCGCCTGGTGAACCCGGTTCATGCGAAGAGTGCTTGGTCGTTGCGGGGCATGGGAGCCCCGATCCGTCTGAGCGCCCCCCAGACCGAGACCTGGTTGGCGGCCACCACCGGCTTGCCCAGGTCCGCTTCGAGGCGGGCGATGTGTTCGAACGTCCTCAGGTTCGTGCAGCTGAGGAACAGCACGTCCGCGTCGTCCGAGTCGGCCGCCAGGGCGAGGTCGAGGACCGCCTCGGGACCGACCGTCTTAGGGTCGCCGGTCATGCCGAGGTTGGCGACAGACACGGTGTCATGTCCGGCTTCGCCGAGGAACTTCACGAGGAGGCCGGTCATCTCGTCGTCATAGGGAGTGGCCACGGCCACCGTACGTGCCTCGAGATGGGTGAGTGCGTCGAGCAGGAACTCGCTGGTCGATCCTGCCTGTCTGCAACCGGCGGCCTCCATGTCGGCCCGGAGCCGCGAGCACGCCTCCAGTCCGCGCAGGAAGCTACCCGAAGTGCAGGCGTAGACGACGATGTCGGGGTCGAGGGCCTCGGCCATGTCCCTCGCCACGGGCAGGACCCGGTCCGGATCGGAGACCGCCGCGATCAGGTCGACACCCAGAGGTCCGGACACGTGCGGGGTCCGGGCGAGATACAGGTCGACGCTCTCCGGCAGGAAGCGCCAGTACTCGCGGTCGAGCGCGGAGTCGAACGGAAGGACGAATCCGATGGTGGCCGCAGTCATCCCAGCCTCCCCGGAGCTCCGGACACCGGATCGGTGACCCATTGCCGAACCTGGTCGGCGAACACCAACTCGGAATCCTCGGTGGGGGTGTAACCGAGCACGCGGCGGGCGGTGGCGAGGGACCAGAACGCTCGTGTGTTGGCGCTGACGCCGTACACGACGAGCCAGGGCACCCCGTGCTCGTTGCGAATGTCGTCGGCATCGATGGCGCGGATGAACAGTTGCTCCCCGTCGGCGACTCCCAGGTACGCGCCCAGGTCCCTCTTCAGCCCGGCGACCCCTCCGGGGAGGCTGGGCGCGGGTCCGCTCTCCCGCCCGATGTGGTGCATGGCGTCGACATCGCGCGGTGCACCGATACGGATCAGGACCATCTCCAGTTGGCGGCCGAACGTCCCACAGGCGAAAGGGAAGGCCAGGAGCTCGTACGCGGCCTTCTACCATCCGTAGAAGTTGTCGGACAGCGGCAACTCGGTGGGGTCGACGAGCTCCTTCGACCCGGCATGGATCAGCGCGTGTTCGTACCAGTCGGCGGCGTGGTTCGAACTGGCGACCACCACGCGACGGACCCCTGACTCGAGAGCGCCGCGGTACACGTTGTACGCCATCCTGACATTCGCCAGTTCGGCGTCGAACCGGTCGATGTGCGGGACGGTGGTGTCGTAGATCCCTCCCGGGCTCGACCGGCGATATCCGAGGTGAACGACGGTGTCGATCCCTTCGAACAGGTGGCCGAAGCTCGCGTGCTTCTCGGTCAAGTCCACCGAATGGACGTCGTCGACACCGGGGAACACCGTCGGAGACGCGATGTCGGCGAGGCGGAGGATGTAGCGCTCGGCGAGGGCTGGGACCAGACGCGACGCCATGTACCCACCGGCTCCGGTCACGAGCACTCGTTTGTTAGGCATGCTTCCCCCCACGGCTGGTGGCACCTGGAATCGTATCCGCTCCTGGTTATGGTTGCATCGCACGGAGGTGGATGTGAAGGCGTCGCTGTTCGTGTTCGCGATCGACCTGGTGGACGAGGGTGTCGAAACGGTGCTCGACCGCATCGGCGATCGCGCCGGGGCCGACACGATCACTCTGGCCGCTGCCTATCACAATGCCCGGGACGTCCTTCCGCACAATCCGAACCGCGCGGTGTACTACCACGAGGGCGGAACGGTCTTCTTCCACCCGAACGAGGGCGCGTACGGCTCGCTCGTCCCGCGACCGGCCACCCTGGTCCGGGACCACGACCTGCTCGACGAGCTGTGCGCGGCGGCGGGCACACGCGGCCTCGACGTCCAGGCATGGGTCGTCTATCTGCACAACTCGCGACTCGCCACACTCGTCCCGGACTGTGCGACCGCCAATGTCTTCGGTGATCGGAGCCACACGGATCTCTGCCCGTCCCACCCCGAGGTCGTCCGCTACGCCACGGCGCTCACCCAGGACGTGTGCCGGTACCCCATCTCGGCGATCGTGGCCGAGTCCCTGCATTTCAAGCCGTTCGACCACGGCTATCACCACGAGCGCATGTTCGTCGACCTGGGTGCGGTGGCGAAGTTCCTCCTAGGACTGTGCTTCTGCGAGTGGTGCGAGGGGAGGGCGCGGGATCGCGGCGTCGCCGTCGACGATCTCCGGCGCACCATCTCCGGATTCCTGCGCGATGTCTTTGGCGGGGGAGGGGGCGGGTTCGGTGAGCTCCGCATGGCGGACGTGGTCGAGGCGGTCGGCCCGGGGGTCGAGGGCTACATCGCGGCTCGAGCCGACAGCGTCGCGGATGTGGTGGGTCGGGTCGGCGATGTCGCGCGAGGAGCGGGGGTCGAGCTGACGCTCTCGGCTCACGCTGGCTCCGCCAAGGGCGGATCGACCCGCAGCACGGACTCGGCCGACGAAGCGTGGGCATTGGGGGTGGATCTCGGCCGTGTCGCCGACCTCGGCGACGTCTTCCACGTGCTCGGCTACGTCGATGACGAAGCCGAACTCGCCCGGATGATCGAGGAGTACCGAGCGAAACTCGGCGGCGCCCCGTTCGCGGTGGGGCTGCGTCCGATGTGGCCGGACACCGAAGGTCCCGACGGGCTGGCGGCCAAGGTCAGAGTGGCTCGGGAGTCCGGTGCCCGCCGCCTGGACTTCTACCACTACGGCCTGATGCCGGAGCGGTCACTCGATTGGATCAGAGCGGCGCTCGAGGGTTGAGACCCTTCCGGGGCGGAGGCCGGTCGGCTCGCCCTCTTCGAACACGGGGCGACCGCCCACGAAGACGTGGGTGATTCCGGCACTGAGCTGGTGAGGGTCCGCGAAGGTGGCGCGGTCGGCGACGGTCGTCGGGTCGAGGACGACGAGGTCCGCAACCCCACCGTCTCTCAGTACGCCTCTCCGAGTCCAACCCAGCCTTTGTGCCGGCATCTGCGTCATCTTGTGGATCGCCGCCGGCAACGTCAGAACCCCCTCGTCCCGCACGTAGTGCCCGAGCACTCGTGTGAACGTGCCGTAGTTACGGGGGTGAGGCATCCCGGCTGCCCCCGGGTCGAGCGTCCAACCGTCACTGGCCACCGCCACCGCCCGGTGGGCGAGTACCCGGCGCACGTCGGCTTCCGACATCCCGAACACCACCATCGTGATCCCGGCCGCTTCCTCGGCTATCAGGGTGAGAGCGGTGTCCAACGGGTCGGAACCGAGTTCGGCCGCGATGTCCGCCAGGTACCTGCCTTCGAAGGGTTTGTTCGGTCCCTCGGGAACACACGCCAGCAGGATCCCGGCAGGATCGAACTCTCTGGGTGCGTTCACGGCCAGTATCTCGTGTCTGATCCGTTCACGCTCGACGGGATCGTCCAGCATTCGCTGCATCTGCTGCACGCCTCCTTCGAGGACGCGGGCGGGAAGTATCTGGGTGAGGCCCGTGCTCCCTGCCCGATAGGGATACGCATCGGCGGAGACGTCGATGCCCGCATCCCGTGCCGAGTCGATACGCGCCAAGGATTCGACCACGGACCCCCAGTTCGCCCGGCCGAGTGCCTTGTGGTGGCTGAGCTGGAGCGCGACTCCGGCCGAGGAGGCGATGACGATGGCCTCCTCCATGGCCTCCAGCAGTGAGGGGCCCTCGTTACGTATGTGCGTGGAGTAGAAGCCGCCATGTGCGGCGGCCACCGCCACGAGTCGTGCGACCTCGTGAGACGGGGCGTAAGTCCCAGGTGCGTAGACGAGCCCGCTGGACACGCCGACTACTCCCGCCGTGAAGGCGGCGGCCACCGCGTCCCTCATCGTTTCGGTCTCCGCCTCGGTCGCCTCGCGTCGGTCGAAGCCCATGGCAGCGAGTCGGACGGTGCCCAGGCCCACTTGTAGGGCGACGTTGCAGGCAGGTTCGGTGCTGTCGACGTAGTCGAGGAAGTCGGCGGCGGTGGCGCACCGTTCCCAGTCGAGACCCTGGTCGATGAACTTCGTCGCCTGCTGGATGTCCTGCGAGCGAGCAGGAGGGCACGGGAACGGAGAGAAGCCGCAGTTGCCGGTGACGAGGGTGGTGACCCCCTGCGAGATCGCGGCCAGTGCGCCCGGATAGGCGGGGAGGCTGAAGTCGGCGTGGCTGTGCAGGTCGATGAAGCCGGGGGAGACCACGGCGCCGGCGGCGTCGATCACCCGACGAGTCGAGGCTCCGTCCGCGGGCACGACCAACCTTCCGTCCCGGACTCCGACCGAGCCGGCTCGGGGGTCAGCCCCCGTCCCATCGACGATCGTGGCGCCGTCGATGCGGATGTCGACATCGGGCATGCGCGATCTCAGATCGTGGCTTCGACGCCCTGTATCGACCCCTTCCCGCGGCTGGCGCGAGGGTCGAGGACGTCGCGGAGGGCGTCACCGAAGAGGTTGAAGCCGACGATGAGAAGGATCAGCGCGATGGAGGGGAAGATGACCATAGACGGGGCGATGGTCATGAAGTTGCGTGCCCGCGCCAGCATGCTGCCGTAGTCGGCCTGCGGAGGGAGGGTTCCCAGCCCGAGGAAGCTGAGAGCGGCGTAGGCGAGTTGGGCGGTGGACATCGACAGCGCGGCCAGCACCGTCATCGGTGCGGTGATGTTCGGGATCACGTGGCGACGGGCGATTCGGATCGGATGGACACCGGACAGGACGGCAGCCTCGATGTACAGCTCGTTGCGTATGCCGAGTGCCGCCCCGCGCGCTACGCGGGCGAATCGGGGGATGTAGACGATGGCGATCGCAACGGAAGCCGTGACGAGACCGGGTCCCAGCACCGCCACGATCACGATCGCCAGCAACAAGGTAGGGAACGAGAACATCACATCCATGACCCGAACCAGGATCTTGTCGGTGAGGCCCCGGGCATACCCCGCGATGATCCCGAGGATTCCTCCGATGACCATCGCCAAGGCGACGGAGATCACCGAGACGCTGACCGCCACGCGGGCGGCCGAGATGACCCGGCTGAGGGTGTCGCGTCCGAGCTCGTCGGTGCCGAACCAGTGCTGGGCGGAGGGTCCTTGCAGGGGTATTCCGGCACCGAGTTCGGTGGCGTCGTACGGCGCGATCCAGGTGCCGGCGACCGTCATCAGCAGGAACGTCACGACGATGACCGTGGCGATCGCGCCGCTGGGGTTGGTCACGAGGCGAACGAGGCGACGCGATCCCCGTCGGCGTGGTCTCTCTCGACCGTTCATCTGGTAGCTCTCTGTCTTGGATCGAGGACCGGGTAGAGGAGGTCGACGATCACGTTGACCACGACGAAGGCGGTGGCGATGACCATCGTGATGGCCATCACGAGCGGATAGTCCCTCTGGCCGATGGCCACGAGCAGGCCCCGTCCGACGCCCGGGAGGCTGAAGATCGCTTCGACGACGAAGAGGCCACCGAGCAGGATCCCGAACTGGAACCCGAGGAGGGTCAGGACCGGTGACATGGCGTTCTTCAAGGCGTGGATGTAGAGGACGCTGCGACGTCTCGCCCCTTTGGCGCGGGCCATCGTGATGAATGGCTGCCCCAGTGTCTCGAGCATGCTCGTGCGGGTCATCTGCATCGTCATCGCCGACACCGGGATCGCGATCGACAGGACGGGGAGAAACATCGCCCGCAGGTTCTCCGTCAGGTCCTGGGAAATGGGCGTGTAGGTGGCGGCGTAGAGGGGCGTCAGGTACTTGGAGCCGAAGAGGAGGAGCAGGATGCCGGCGACGAAGATCGGCACGGAGAATCCGACCAAGAGCACCGCCCGGATCGCGAAGTCCCAGACCTTGTTGGCATGCACAGCGGCGAGGATTCCGAGTGGCACTCCGATCAACGTGGAGACGAGAAGTGCCAGGAAGGTGAGCTCCAAGGACACGGGGACCTGGCTGGCGAGCTCGGCGTTCACGGATCGGCCGGTGATCGGAGAGACCCCGAAGTCACCCTGGACGACGCCACCCATCCACCGGGCGTACTGGACCACGAGTGGGTCGTTCAGCCCCAGCTCCTCGCGCACCCTCTCGAACTGCTCGGGGGTGGCGCCTTCGGATCCGACCAGGATGGTGGCGAGGTCTCCGGGGATGAGGGAGCCGAGCGAGAAGATGATGGCCGAGACGGCGAACAGCACGAGGATCAAGCCGATCACGCGCTCGGCGAAGAACCTGATCACGCCTCACCGTTTCCTGCATCACCCGTGGGCGCCACCGGTTGGAGGGTGGGGCTGAAGTTCCCTGCGAAATGGCAGGCGGCCCAGTGCCCGTGGCGATGCGGGGCGAGAGGCGGTTCCACCTCCCGGCACACGTC
>DATHWB010000092.1:0-10975 GCA_035460965.1 Acidimicrobiia bacterium | reverse complement strand
TGCGCCATGATCCCGATGTTGCGGGTACGGCTGAGCGGCACCGTACGAAGGTGCGACAGCGCGTCGTTTCCGTTGCTCATTTCCTCTATCTCCGGTCGTTATGGACTTGTCAGGAGTCTTTCGCCGCTTGCACCCGAAGGCAGCGGCGGCCACCCCTACCAGCGGTAGTGGGCGAAGGCCTTGTTCGATTCCGCCATCTTGTGGACGTCTTCCTTGCGCTTCATCGCCGCCCCGGTGTTGTTGGAGGCGTCGAGGATCTCGTTGGCGAGCCGGGCGGACATCGTGGGTTCACGACGGCGACGGGCGAAGCTCACGAGCCAACGGATGGCCAGCGTGTTCGAGCGGCGGGGCGACACCTCGATCGGCACCTGGTACGACGAACCCCCCACCCGACGCGAGCGGACCTCGAGCTGCGGACGGAGGTTGTCGACCGCCCGCTTCAGGACGTTGACGGGATCCTGGTTGGCACGACGCTCGATCAGCTCGAGTGCGTCGTAGACGATCGTGCGGGCAGTCTCCTTCTTGCCCTTCAGCAGGACCTTGTTGATCACCTGGCTGACGAGGACCGAACGGAAGACGGGATCCGGCGCGATGGTGCGCTTCTGGGCTGGGGCACGCCGCATCTCAGCTCTCCTTCTTGGCGCCGTAGCGGGATCGGGACTGCTTCCGCTTCGACACCCCGGAGGCGTCGAGCGTGCCGCGGATGACCTTGTAGCGGACGCCGGGGAGGTCGCGCACGCGACCGCCACGGACGAGCACGATGGAGTGCTCCTGGAGGTTGTGACCTTCACCCGGGATGTAGGCGGTCACTTCGACACCGGACGAGAGCCGCACGCGGCAGACCTTCCGAAGCGCCGAGTTCGGCTTCTTCGGAGTCACCGTGTAGACGCGAGTGCAGACACCACGACGCTGAGGCGCACCGGCCAGACCAGCAGTCTTGTTCTTCTTCTTCTTCTTCTGCCTGCCATCGCGGACGAGCTGCTCGATCGTCGGCATGTTTCTCCTTACGCGGGCGACCGGCGCACGGCGCTCCGAATCGGTGAGGATTCGAGTCGTCGGACACCGACCTGGTTCATTCTGACCCCGGGCCCAGGGCATGGATCCCCGGTTCAGGTCAGACCGGAGAGCCCTTCAGACTCGAGGGGACGGCACACACACGAAGGCGCGCACCGAGTTGGGTACGAAGACCACGAGCCGGAAGTATACGAATCCCGCATGGAACGTCAAAAGGGAACACGATCTCCGGCTCCTTCCGGATAGCGTGCGGCCGTGCAGACCGACCGACGAAGACTTGTCGCCGCCCTCTTCGCGGTCGCGTACGGGACCAACGTGTCCACTCCCCTGCTGCTGCTCTATCAGGATCGGCTCGACCTCTCGGCGTGGACCGTCACCGCCCTGTTCGCCGCCTATCCGGTCGGACTGATCCCCGCCCTGCTGCTCGGCGGCCCCGCCTCCGACCTGCGGGGTCGTCGGCGGACGACCCTTCCATTCGTGGTGCTGTCCGGCGTGGCTTCGATCCTCATGATCTTCGGAGCCGACACCCTGTGGCTCCTCTACGGCGGGCGGGTGCTGCTCGGCATCGTCTCCGGCGTGGTGTTCGCCGGGATGAGCGCCTGGATCCAGGAGTTGAAGGCCGGTGGCAGTCCCCTGGCCGCCGCCAAGCTCACGTCGACCGCTCTGTACGCCGGGTTCGGCCTGAGTCCGTTCGTGTCCGGAGCGCTCGGGCAGTGGGGGCCGGCTCCCCACGTCGTGCCCTACCTCATCCACATCGCGATGGTGGTGGTGGCCGTGGTGCTCGTGGCCCGGTCGCCGGAGACCGTCGTCGCCGATCGGACCAGCCGCGTCAAACCCGACCTGGGAATCCCGCTACGCGCCCGGACGACCATCCTGCGGGTGGTGCTCCCCACCGCACTGGCCGTGTTCACATTCCCCGCGGTGGCGTTCGGCCTGTTCCCGGTCCTCCTGCGTCAGTACATGCCGGGGATCGACCTGTTCGTCACCGGGATCGTGGCCCTCACCGCCACCAGCGGCACGCTCTACTCCCGCACCCTGGTCGGTCGGCTTGGCCCGTGGAGGGCGGCACCGCTGGGAAGCGGACTGGGCGGCGCCGGCACCGCGCTGGGCACGGTCGCCTTCGCCACCGGCTGGTGGGGTCTGCTGCTCCCGTCCGCGCTGCTGCTCGGGGTGGCATCGGGTGTGGGCATGACGGCAGGTCTGCGCCAGATCGACCTCGTCACGGACCCAGCCACGCGCGGTGCCCTCGCCGGCACGTTCTACGTCGTCGCCTACGTCGGAATGACGACACCCGTGGTGGTGTCCACCCTGGCCGCCGGCGTCGGCTTCACCCCGGTCCTCACGGCGCTCACCCTGGCGGCGCTGGGGCTGACCGCTGCCCTGCGTCGGTCGGTCGCGCCGCTGCTCGCGGCAGGCTCAGAGGTCTGAGACCCGGATCGGGAGGCCTTCCTCCGCTGTGAGCAGCGTCCGGAGCATCGGCACCTCCGACTCCCATCCGGACTTCGGCTCGATCCTCAGCTCCCCGTCGGTTCGATCGAGGAAGAAGGCCTGGCCCTCCACGAGGTCGAACCGCTCCCGGTCGATGAACAGGCGCGGCTTGACGATCGCCGGGTCGCCGTCCTCGGGACAGAACACCATGCAGTTCCCGCACTCGTTGCACAGTTCGGTGAGCACCAGGTACTGCTGGCGGCCGTCCAACCCGCTGTCCTCGGGTGTGGGGAGGCGGAAGAAGGCATCGTTCGGACACACCGTCACACAGAAGTTGCATGCCACGCACCCCCACATCTCCAGGGTGTGATCGACCTCCCGCGGTAGCTTCTCGTTCGCCTCCCGGTGGTAGGTCTGGTTCTCGTCGCCCGCCAGCATGCGGGTCACGTGATGCTGCGCCGCACCGCGGAACCCGCCGCGGACGGCGGCCGTGGTGGCATGCGCCCTCCACTCATCGAGATTCGTTGCACCGGCGGTGCGCATGTCGTCGGCCAGGCGTTTGAGCATCGGCGCCAACCGCCCGTACCCGCCCGGCTTGAGGAGGTCCGAACAGATCGTCGCAGGGGCGACCCCGACCCCCACGGTCTCCGAGACGTTGTCGCGGGTCACACCAGCCGAGAAGGAGACCTGAACGTCTCCCCCATCCGGCTGCAGCACTCCCGGAAGACTGGCCGACAGTCGGTCGAGCAAGGTCATGGCCAACACGTGCAGTGGAGGCCCAGACAGGTACATGGGGTCGTCCGGCATGAACCCCTTGTGATTCCTCACGACCAGCGTGTTCGTCAGTTTCATCCCGAAGCGCCGGCCGTTCGCAGCCGCGAATTCCCGCAACTCCCCGATGAGTTCGATGCCTCGATCGAACTGCAGGTCGTCGTCGAACGCCTTCGGATCGAGCTGCACGAAGTCGTACCCGAGCATGTCGTTCACGATCTCCTGCACCCGGGCGTGGCCGAGCAGTGTCGGGTTGAGCTTCACGACCACGTCGGTACCGTGCCGGGTCATCAGGTGCTTCGTGATGCCCTCGATCTCCTCGGGCGGGCAGCCATGGAACGTCGAGAGGGTGACCGTGTCGGCGATCCGGGACGGAAAATCGAAGTCCCGCCACTCGACGAACGGCTCGGGAATGTGCGGGCGCAGCCGATCGATCTCCGAGGTGGCGTCCATCAGACCGTCGATGAACGCTCCGATCTTCTCGGTCGAGATCCCTGCCAGGTCGTAGCCGACGCTCATGTCGAAGACGTGCGGTCCGGCATCGCCGATGTGCTCGGAGATCGGCTCCCACCGACGCAGCATCTCGATCGCCATCCACGCCTTGACGTACTCCTCCAGCGACTGATGGACCTTGAGTTCCTGGGACCACTCGATGTTGTAGCCGATGGTCTGCATGTCGATGCAGGGCCGCCCGATCTCGAGATCGTCGAGCACCTGCACGGTCTTCAACTCGAACATGCGCGCCCCGCCGAGCCACGCCAGCACGATGTTCTGAGCCATCTGCGAGTGCGGTCCGGCTGCCGGCCCGAGCGGTGTGGCGGCGGGGCGACCCAGGAACGTCATCGTCAGGTCGACATCCGGTTCGGGAGACCAGAAGCGGGCGATCGGCAGATCGAAGATCCGGCTCCTCGTTGCCCACTCGTGGGCGATCCGGCCCATCAGGACGTGCATCGGGAAGGGCGTGAGTGGGGGGGCGTTCATCGTCGACTCCTCACAATCGGGCGTGGAGGCGGGCCGCCTGTTCGGCAGCCTTCGCTCTGATCTCGCCGGCGTCGACCCTCGTCGGCTCTCCACCGTTCCAGACGACCGACCCGTCCACCTCGATCTGGAGGGGACGCAAGCCGGGGGTGAATGCCAGGTGCCACGGCTCCATCGGCTCGTACGACCAGAGGACGCGATCCTGCCTCGCCTCCGGAACCAGCGACCATCCCGTCTCCAGCCACGACCACGCCCGGTCGGGGGAGGCGGTCACGTCCACCGACCGATGGAGGTAGTAGGCGAGACGGAAGATGCCGAGCATGTCCGCCCCGATCCCGTCCGTTCCGAGAGCCACCGGGTTGTCGAATCGACGTGGATCGGCATACCCGACGGCGTTGTTCAGGTTGGAGGCCGGGTTGTGGAGGATCGTGCCCAGCAGGGAGTGATCGCTGGGGAGATGGACACAGTGGGCCAGCAGCCAGTCGTCGGAGGTGTGAGGTGCGAGCCGGGCGGCCGCACCTTCGTCCTCGACTCCTTCGTGGACATGGACGTGGACGCCGACGCCGAGGTCCTCGGCGAGCGAGGCCGCCTCTGCGATGGTGGCGTCGGAGCACGTGAAGGCGGCGTGCAGACCCACCCACCCCCGATTGCCCGAGCTGAGGAACCGCCGGTTCTCCTCCAGTCCGCGACGGGCGCCATCCGGACCGTGGCGGTCGGTGATCCCATACGCAGGAAGGACCCGAACGCCGACCTCGGCGGCGGCATCGACGAGAACCGACAGGCTGCCCTCGATGGCATTGGGGCTCTCGTGGTGATCGACGATCGCGGTGGTGCCGACCTCGAGGGCCTCCAGCGCCGCCAACTTCGCCGACCACTCGATCATCTCGAGGTCCAGGGCCGTGTCCAGCCGCCACCAGATCTGCTCGAGGATCTCGCCGAAGGAAGTGGGAGTCTGCGGTGGGGCGGGCATCCCGCGAGCGAGGGCCGAGTAGATGTGGTGGTGGGCGCAGACGAACCCGGGCGTGACGGCGCCGGTCATCCTGTCTGCAACGGTTCGTGCCGGTTGAACGGCAGTCGCGTGCGCCAGCGCCCGTCCACGGCGTGGAACGCGGCGGCGACCGCCCCCGCCGTCGGGACCAGGCCGATCTCGCCGACCCCCTTGATTCCGTAAGGCGAATCCGGCTGGGGCGCCTCGACCAGCACCACCTCGACGTCCGGCATGTTGCGAGGCCGGATGATGTCGAGCTGGCGGAGTGTCATGTGCTCCGGCATCCCATCCGGACCGCAGGGGAACTCCTCGGTGAGGGCGTAGCCGAACGTCGAATGGATGATCGGATTGGCCTTGCCGGACGACAGCGAGTCCGTCCAGTCGATCTCGTACGTGCCTTCGTAGTCGGTGTCAGGGGTCCGACCCCCGGCGTCTGCCGCCCGACAGGCCTCCCGGATCGACCCGGCAGCCATGAGCGTGCCCCGGGAGCCGGTGGTCTGTCCGAACCCGAGGGCGCGTGAAGTGTCGACGATGACGTCGATCGCGTCGGGGTCGATGCCGAGTTCCTCCGCCGCCACCTGCAGCGCCACGGTGTGGACGCCCTGTCCCATCTCGGTCCAGCCGTGTCTCACCTCCACCCGGCCGTCTGATCGGAACCGGATCACGGCCTTCGAGATCTCGTGGAACCCGTTGCCGAGGCCCGAGTTCTTCAATCCGAGACCGAGGCCGACCGCTTTGCCGGCCGCCCGGGCTGCGTCGTAGTGAGGCTTGACGGTGTCCAGGCACTGCCGGGCACCCAGGCAGCCATCGTCCATGATCTGACCCGGGCCCCAGACCGCACCGGGGGTGATGACGTTGCGCGACCGCATCTCCCAGGCGTCCAGTCCGGCCGCCTCGGCCAGACGGTCCATCACCCCCTCCATGGCGAATTGCGCCTGGTTGGCGCCGAAACCGCGGAAGGCTCCGCACACCGAGTTGTTCGTCCGCACCGCGATCGACTCGACGTCGATGGCCGGGACCGCATACGGGCCGGAGGCGTGTCCGGCGGCGCGCTCGAGGACCTTCATGCCCACCGAGGCGTAGGGGCCCGAATCGCCGATCATCCGCGCCTTCAGCCCGGTGAGTCTGCCGTCGGCGTCGCACCCTGCCCACAACTCGATCCGGATCGGATGACGCTTGGCGTGCATGTGCAGTGACTGCTCGCGGGTCAGGGTGCACTTGACCGGACGACCGGTGAGGAACGCAGCGAGGGCGGTGTGCGCCTGGTTCGACAGGTCCTCCTTGCCCCCGAACGCGCCCCCGTTGGAAACCAGTTCCACGGTCACACGGCCCGGGTCCACGCCGAGCACCGCCGCGATCTGATCGCGGTCGTCCCACACCCCCTGGCCACCGGAGTAGACGTACAACGTCCCGTCGTCCTGAGGCACGGCCAGCGTCGACTCGGGCTCCAGGAACGCCTGCTCCACCCGCTGGGTCTGGAAGACCTCGTGGACGGTGTGAGAGGAGGCTGCCAGCGCCGCGTCGACGTCGCCCCGCGCGTAGGTGGACGTGGAGAGCCTGTTGCCGTCGAGGCCCCACACGGCGCTCTCGTCAGAGTCGAGGGCGGTCAACGGGTCGGTGATCGGGGTGAGTTCCCGGTAGCTCACGTCGACGAGGTCGGCTGCCCGCCGGGCGGTCCGAACGTCCTCGGCGACCACCACGGCGAGCACGTCCCCGCTGTAACTCGTTCGCCCCCCCACCGGGATCATGATCGGCCAGTCCTTGTGGATCAGCCCGACGCGCAGGTCGCCCGGCACGTCGTCGGCGGTGTAGACCGCCACCACCCCCGGCTCCGCCGCGGCACGCGACGTGTCGACGGCGAGGATGTCCGCCCGGGTGTGATCGGTGAGGCGCAGGGCGGCGTGGAGCATGCCTGGCACGACCAGGTCGTCGACGTACCCTCGGTCGCCCAACGACAGCTCCGCCCCCTGATACTTGGCCCCGCGCTTGCCGATCCCCCCGGCCAGGACGGGTTCGGGGATCGGTTCGCCGGAGGCGAGCAACTCGATCGCGTCGATGATCTTCACGTACCCGGTGCAGCGGCAGAGGTGGGCGCCGAGCCGGCCCTGGATCGTTTGCCGGTCGAGATCGGAGCCCTTCTGATCGATGAGAGCCTTGGCCCGCACGACGATCCCGGGAGTGCAGAAGCCACACTGCAGCGCCCCCGTGGCGGCGAACGCACGAGCCAGTCGGTCACGCTCGGCGGGGTCGAAGCCTTCGAGAGTGGTCACCTCCTTGCCTGCCGCCTTGTCGAGCCCTGTCACACAGCTGACCATCGCCTTGCCGTCGAGGAGAACGGTGCAGCATCCGCACTGGCCGGACGGCGAACAACCGTCCTTGGGGGAAGTGATGCCGAGTTCGTCCCGGAGGGCGCTCAGGAGGTGCGGGTGGTCGTCCCGGACCGACACCTCGCGACCGTTGACCGTGAACGTGATCGTCCCGAGAGTCGTCATCGGTCCCCTTCGATCGGCGGGCCTGCAGCTTTGCGCTC
Organism: Acidimicrobiia bacterium; assembly: GCA_035460965.1. Classification (GTDB taxonomy): domain Bacteria; phylum Actinomycetota; class Acidimicrobiia; order Spongiisociales; family ZC4RG35; genus DATHWB01. The sequence continues at coordinate 3,266 of DATHWB010000092.1, read as the reverse complement.
GGTGATGAGCCGGTAGGCGGCAGGAACCCGGTAGCGCTCGAAGTCGAACAGTGTGTTCTTGTAGTTCTTCGTGAAGTCGAGGTCGATGCGAGCGTTGAACACCTCGTCGTCGGTGGTGATCGCCTGGGCGACGATCTGTCCGGACGGGGCGATGATCACCGAACCCGGCAGCAGGTCGACCCCGCCTTCGACTCCGGTCTTGGCCACCCCGACGACCCAGGCGCCGTTCTGGTACGCCCCCGCCTGCATCACCAGGTGATTGTGGAAGGACTGGAGGTGGTTCTGACCGGGATCGGGGTCGTAGTGGATCGGCGTGTTGTAGCCGATGAGGATCAACTCGACGCCCTGCAGACCCATCACCCTGTACGACTCCGGCCAACGGCGGTCGTTGCAGGTCGCCAACCCGACTTTCGCGCCGAATGCCTCCCAGACCGGGAACTTGTCGCCCGGCTCGAAGTAATGCCGTTCGGCGTGCTGGAACGGCCGTTCCGGCTCGTACTCCGAGTGGCCCGGAACGTGCACCTTGCGGTACTTGCCGACGATCCTGCCGCCGCGGTCGACCAGCACCGTGGTGTTGTAGCGGTGGCGGGTCCCGTCTGCGGCGACGGCGAGTTCGGCGTAGCCGAGCGTGAAACCGATGCCGAGGTGGGCGGCCTCCTCGAAGAGGCGCTTGGTGGCCGGGGTGGGCATCTCGGTCTCGAACCAGGACTCGATCTCGTCGAGGTCCTCGGTGTACCAGCGAGGGAAGAAGGTGGTGAGGGCGAGTTCGGGATAGACGAGCAGTTCCACGCCGCGGGTCGCGGCCTCGTGGAGGAGGGCGAGGAGACGCTCGACGACCTGCTCCCGCGGCTCGTCCCGGGCGACGGGACCCATCTGGGCCCCTCCGACATTCAGCACACGCGCTCCCACCCACCGAGATTCCCACACCTTTACGAAATGTCAAGCAATGGGGTGGTCGCGTACCCTGGGTTCGCCACCACACTCAGTGTGTTCGACAGCCCACGGTTCAGGCGGCGAGGAGCGCGAGCAGGGTCTCCACCACCCGGTTGGGGTGTCGGTGAACGTCATCCCATGTGAATCGGAGGACCACCCACCCGTGGATCGCCGCATCCCGGTCCCGCAGCCGGTCCGCCTCGAATGAGGCAACCTGTCCGTGGAATCGCCGCGAGTCCCATTCGATGGCGATTCGGAGTAGCGGGTAGGCATCATCGAACCGGCGACCCACCGACCAGGGCACCGGAAACTCGGGGATCGGCATCGGCAGTCCCGCCCTCTCGATCAGCACACGGCCCCTCCGCTCAAGCTCAGATCCCCCTCGTTCGTCCCCCATCCGCCGCTCGAGCACCTCCCGCATGACGGTCGTGCCCGGCTTTCCGCGCCGGCCCGTCGATCTCAGCACGGCATCGAGTTCCACGAGTTCGAGCCGGCCGTCGGTGACCAGCCGGTCCACGATCGCTCCGATGTGTCTCGGAGTCCTGTGTTGAGCAAGGTCGACAACGGTTCGGGCGATCGTGGTCGAGCGGATCCCGTCGACAGCGGTCACATGCCACGCATCGAGATCATGGGTCCGCCGAACCTCGACACCCGGGTAGTCGTGCGTCGTTCTCGTGTGATTCGAGACGATGACTCGCTGCTGGGCGGACACGAAGGGGAATTCGTGCAGCTCCGCGGCCGACTCGTGCGAGACGACGGACTGCGCCCATGCCCCGATGACCGCACGCATCAGGTCCCGCCGGTCCCGCGGCGCAGCGATCTCATACACGCCCCTCCGAACCACGGTCCAGTACCCCCGGCTCACGCGGTACTCGATCTGCCTCGCTGTGAAGCCCATGTCGAGCAGTTGTTGCCGACTCAGGCTGCCGCCGTTGATCATGGCCTGCCGAGTCGCTGAGGTGTCGAGAGTGCCCATGCGGGGAAGATGCCGAACCACTCCGACAGAATGCGCCGAGGTAGCTCGAACCGTGGGCTGGCCAACACACTCAGTGTGGTGGCGAACCCAGGGTACGGGCAGCCACCTTGTGCTTTACGAAATGTCAAGGGGCGGTAGGGTTCGGGACGGCAGGGCACTTCACCGATCAGGAGCTGGACGTGAGCAACATCGTGCGGGCGGCGCTCGTACAGACCGAGTGGACCGGGGACAAGGAGTCGATGATCCAGAAGAACGTCGACATGGCCCGGCAGGCCGCCGACGACGGCGCGCAGGTGCTCTGCTTCCAGGAGATCTTCAGCTCCCGCTACTTCTGCAACGTCCAGGACCCCGCCTACTACGACGAGGCCGAGGAGATCCCCGACGGGCCCACCGTGCAGCGCATGATCTCCCTCGCTCGCGAGACCGGGATGGTGCTCGTCGTGCCCATCTACGAGAAGGTCGACGAGGGCACCTTCTACAACACCGCTGCCGTCATCGACGCCGACGGGAGCTTCCTCGGCATCTACCGCAAGACCCACATCCCCCAGGTCGAGGGCTTCTGGGAGAAGTTCTACTTCAAGCCCGGCAACACCGGCTACCCCGTCTTCGACACCGCGGTCGGGCGGATCGGCGTGTACATCTGCTACGACCGACACTTCCCGGAGGGGTGGCGGGCCCTCGGACTGGCGGGCGCCAAAATCGTCTTCAATCCGTCGGCGACGACCCGCGGCCATTCCAAGTACCTGTGGGAACTGGAACAGACCGCAGCTGCCGTGGCGAACGAGTTCTTCGTCGGGGCCGTCAATCGGGTCGGTGCCGAAGGCCTGGAGGACACCGACTACTACGGCACGTCCTACTTCGCCTCGCCCCGCGGCCGGATCATCGAGGGCACCGGATCGGACACCACCGACGATCTCGTGATCCGGGACCTCGACATGAGCCTCATCGAGGAGGTCAGACGGCATTGGGCCTTCTATCGCGACCGCCGGCCAGAGACCTACGCCTCCCTGGTCGAGTGACCGCCGACGTCCGGCTCGAGTTCTTCGTGGAACCCTTCGCGGAGGGTCGACCCGGCAAGCACGTCCGAGCCGCCATCGACGCCGTCGAGCGGCACGGACTGGCGGTCGACGTCGGGGCGTTCGGCACCACCACCGCCGGCACCGCCGATGTGGTGGCAGCGGCGGTCGGAGACCTCGTCCGTGCCGCCCTCGAGAACGGAGCCGATCGGGTCTCGTTCCAGGCGGTGACCGCCTCGGCCGAACCCGCTCTCCACGTCGGGGACCTGCGGGCTGCCCTCGATCACATGATCGAACAGGTCGAGGCCGATGCCGGTACCCCGCTGGCGGAGATGACCCGG
>DATHWB010000091.1:0-8114 GCA_035460965.1 Acidimicrobiia bacterium | reverse complement strand
GGATCGGGTCACCTTCGACGGCGAGCACTACACGCTGCCGTATCCGGGCGGGACGGGGTTGGGGAAGCCGCTCAAGTCGACACTGCATCCCCGTCGGACGGACATCCCGATCTTCCTGGCGGCGGAAGGTCCGAAGAACGTGGCGTTGGCGGCCGAGATCGCCGACGGATGGATCCCCTTCTGGTTCTCTCCGAAGGCCGACGAGTTCTACCGGGAGGCGCTAGCCGACGGCTTCGCCCGGGACGGTGCCCGCCACACGATCGACGACTTCGAGGTGGTGAACCCGATGCCGCTCATCGTTCACCCCGATCCCGAGGTGGCAGCCGAACTGGTTCGCCCCCTGCTGGCGCTCTACGTCGGAGGGATGGGTTCGAAGGACGTGAACTTCCATTACGAGGTGCTCGCCCGGATCGGTTGGCGGGATGTGTGTGAGCGGGTCCAGGAGCTGTACCTCGACGGCCGCAAGGACGAGGCACAGCGGGCGATCCCCCTCGAGATGGTCGAGGACGTGGCCCTGGTCGGTCCTCCCGAGAAGATCGCAGCCGAGCTACCCCGCTGGCGGGAGACGCTCATCACCACCATGGCCATCCAAGGCCCCCCCGAACTCCTCCGCGTCGCCGCCGACCTCGTTCTTAGCGAATGAGCGCGTCAAGAACGACGCGCCTAGACACATAGAACCGGGTGTGTCCGGGTTCTCTCCGTTCTGTCCGTCTAAGCGCGTCACTTTCGACGCGCTGGTTCGCTAAGAACGCGGTTTCGGATCCTGGGGGATTGGGTAGGTGAGGGGGAGAGAGTTCGTCCGATCGAAGGAGTCGATCATGAAGGCCAAGAAGACCATTCGCGCCGCCGAAAAGACCGTCGCCCAGGCGAGGAAGACCCTCGACAAGGCAGAAAAAGGGCTGATGGAGGCCGCAGAGCGGGTGTCGGACACCGTCGACGACGCGCGTTCACGCCCGGTGCTCAAGACCTCGATGCTGGTGGGGCTCCTGAGCCTGATCGGCATGTTCGTCTTCATGGCTCTGCGCGACTGAAACGTCCCCGGGTCCTTGCGACCCGTCCGACAACTGCCCGAGACCGCTCGAAGCTGAGACCGCTCGTCGAAACGAGCGGTCTCAGCTCGTCAGCAATGCCACCGGCACTTCCACCAACTTGGCCCGCAGGTACTCGCCCAGCCCCTTCGCCTGCGGATCGACCCGGAGGGTGCTCGCCACCCCACCGTCGAGGAGGCCGTGAATGACGAAGTTCACGGCCCGCAGGCGCGGGAAGTCGAACCGCTCGATCTGGTGAGCCGCCAAATCGGGCATCAGGTCGACGAGCCGGTCGACCGTCAGGAACTCGTGGAGCCAGCCGTGGGCCGCGTCGCTGCGCGCGAACACGCCGAGGTTGGCGTTACCGCCCTTGTCGCCGGACCTCGCTCCGAGCACCATCCCCAGCGGCAGCAGCGTCGTGTCCCCTCCCGGTGCGGGGGGAGGATCGAGTCGGGGCACCGCCGCCTCCCGCCACTCGCCGGGCGTCGTCTCCAGGACCTCGATCTCCGAGTCGTGGAGGTGGACGACGGGGGTCACCCGATCCCGCCCGACCGTCGTCGGCCAGAACACCGCGTACGGCCGGGCTGGTCCGGGCGGCCACACCCCGAACAGGCCGGGGATGGAGGCCAGGGCGATCGAGGCGAGGGCGTTCGACCACTCCCGCCCGACCTTCGCCTCGTCGGGGTCCGCCACTGCGATCTCGACATACGAGATGGCCGCCGCGTTCGAATCCGGATCCGGGATCCCGCCTCCGATGAGCGTCGTCCTGGTCTCGGCGTACTCGTCCTTGGGGTAGGGGGAGACCGCCCACACCTGATCCTCGATGAGCCGCATCTTGGCGAGGTCGTCGGTCCCGGTGAGTCCGATCATCAGCGAGTTGCGGAAGCCCGCCGGGTAGGCGGCCGACACCTTCAGCGTTTCAGGGGGCGGCTCGCCCAGCACGCCCGACAGGCGAACCCGATCGATCCCGATCTCCTCGATCGACACCGAATCCATTCGGACGGTCACGTCGGGGTTGTGGTACCGGACGCCCCCGATCTCGTAGAGCAACTGGCTGGTGACGGTCCCCATCGACACCTCACCACCACTGCCTGCCGGTTTTCCGATCACCGACGATCCGTCCTCCGCCACCTCCGCCCACGGAAAGCCGGGCAGCACCATGTCCTCGACCTCGGTGAAGAACGAGTAGTTGCCGCCGGTCGCCTGTGACCCGCACTCGATCACGTGCCCGGCGACCACGGCGCCCGCCAGTCGATCCCAGTCGTTCCTCTTCCAGCCGTGACGCCAGATGGCCGGCCCGACTGTGAGGGCGGCGTCGGTGACCCGCCCGGTCACGACGATGTCTGCGCCTTCTTCGAGGGCGCGGGCGATGCTCCAACCTCCGAGGTAGGCGTTGGCGACCATGACGGGCCGACGGCCCAGGGACTCGCCGGTGTCGACGTTGCGGAACTCCTCACCGTCCTCCCGCAATCGGTCGAGGTCCGGGACGAGGTCGTCACCGGTGATCGCAGCCACCGAAGGCGAGAGATCCAGGGCGGCGGCCGCTTCCTGCACCGCCCTGGCACAGCCGAGCGGGTCGAGTCCCCCTGCGTTGACGACGACCTTGATGCCACGGTCGAGAACCTCCTCCAGGACCTCCGTGACCTGGGTCACGAAGGTGCGGCCGAAACCCCCGTCCGGCCGCTTCATGCGGGTACGAGCGAGGATCAGCATCGTGAGTTCGGCCAGCCAGTCGCCGGTGAGCACCTCGACGTCTGGGTCGGCGAGCATTTCCTTCATCGCCGTCGGGCGGTCGCCGAACAGGCCGGAGATGTTGCCGATGCGGATCGGATCGGGCATCGGTGGAGTGTGCCATCACCCGATGCCGTGTGCCCCGGTAGCGTCACGCCTTTCGAACAGAGGAGTCACGACCATGAGCGAACCCCGCGCCGACCGTCCGATGATGCCCGACGGGTACGGGGTGCCGGAGACGACGGACGGAGTCCTGCCGTGGGAGCGGATCGAGCAGGCGTTGGCCGACTCGGTGCACTACTGGGTGGTGACCACCCGCCCCGACGGACGACCCCACACCGTCCCGCGCTGGGGAGTGTGGACCCGTGACGCCTTCTGGTACGACGGATCGCCCGACACGATTCACGTCCGCAATCTCGCCCGGAACCCCAACATGGTCCTTCATCTGGAATCGGGGGAGCACGCCGTGGTACTCGAGGGCACGGCCCGTCCCAGCGACCCGATCGAAACCGAGTTCGGCCATCACCTCTCCGGGCAGTTCGCGCGGAAGTACGCCGCTCGCGGCTACACCCCCGAACCGGATGCTTGGAGCGGCCCGGACGCCGGAGGATTGGTGGTGTTCCGTCCGATCAAAGCGCTGGCATGGTTCGAATTCCCCAACGACGTCACCCGTTTCCGGTTCACGTGACAGCCGCGACGTCCCTGACGATCGTCACGGGCGGCTCCAGCGGGATCGGCGCGCGCATCGCCGCTCGCGCCGGCGATGACGGACACGACGTGATCGTGGTCTCACGCAGCCCTGGAGACTTCGGCCGGCACGTGCCTGCCGACCTGTCGGTGCCGGAGGGGTGGGATGTCTTCGCGGCGTTGGCCGACCACGAGGTGCCGGGAAGGAGCCGGGTCGAGTTCTTCCACTGTGCCGGGACGATCGACCCGATCGGCTTCGCCGGCGAAGTCGAGCCCGGTGGCTATCGGACCCAGGTCGTGCTGAACGGGGCGGCACCGCAGATCCTGGGCGACGCGCTTCTCCGGGCACTCGCCGGAGCCGGCGTTGAGGCCATGCTGGTCTTCCTGACCTCAGGGGCGGCGCGCACCGTCTATCCGGGGTGGTCGGCGTACTGCGCCGGCAAGGCAGCGGTCGACCACTGGGTGCGGACCGTGGGAGCGGAACAGGCGGAGCGACGGGGCGCGCGAGTGCTCGCCATCGCCCCCGGCGTTGTCGCCACACCCATGCAGGAGCGGATACGGGGGACCGACGCCCGCGACTTCCCCAAGGTGGAGCGGTTTCGCAGCCTGGTGCGCGACGGCGAGCTGGGTGATCCCGACGACGTGGCGCGTCGCCTGCGTCTGGTGGCGCCGCGACTCGCCAACGGCTCGGTCGTCGACCTGCGGGACCTCTAGTCTCGAGCCGGATCGAAGGGAGAACTCGTGCGACCCGCCTACCTCGCCTCCTACGTCCGTACTCCTATTGGACGCTATGGCGGTGCCCTCGCCGGAATCCGGGCGGACGACCTGGCTGCCATACCGCTGCGAGCGATCCTCGACGCCCATCCGGGCCTGCCCGTCGACGAGGTCGTGTACGGAGCGGCGAACCAGGCCGGGGAGGACAACCGCAACGTCGCCCGCATGGCTGCGCTGCTGGCCGGGCTGTCCCACGAGGTCCCCGGGAGCACGATCAATCGGCTGTGCGGCTCCGGGATGGATGCCGTCGCATCCGCTTCCCGCATGGTGGCGGTCGGTGATGCCGACCTCGTGATCGCCGGAGGAGCCGAGTCCATGTCTCGCGCCCCCTTCGTCGTTCCGAAGGCTGATCAGGCGTACCCGACGACGGCAGAGATCGCATCGACCACGCTGGGGTGGCGGCTCGTGAACCCTCGGATGGCGGAGATGGGTCACACCGATCCGATGGGCGTCACCGCCGAGAACGTGGCGGAAGAGTTCTCGGTGTCGCGCGACGATCAGGACGCCTTCGCCGCCCGTTCGCAGGAGCGAGCGGCCGACGCGGTGAAGCAGGGTCGGCTGCAGGAGGAGATCGTCCCGGTGACCGTTCCCGCGCGGAGAGGCCCCTCCCTGGTCGTCGACCTCGACGAACACCCTCGGCCCGGCACCACCGTCGAGGATCTCGCCCGCCTCCGGCCCGCCTTCCGGGAGGGCGGTACCGTGACCGCCGGCAACTCCTCGGGCATCAACGACGGCGCGGCGGCGATGATCGTCGCATCCGAAGATGCGGTCGAACGCCTGGGGCTGGCTCCCATCGCCCGGATCGCCGGGGCGGCCACCGCCGGGGTCCCACCCCGGATCATGGGCATCGGGCCGGTCCCCGCCACGCGGCGGCTGCTGGAGCGGCTGGACTGGCCGATCGCCTCGATCGACGTCTTCGAGGTCAACGAAGCCTTCGCCAGTCAGTCCCTCGCCTCGCTGCGGCAGCTGGGTCTCCCCGACGACGCCGAACACGTGAACGCCAACGGCGGGGCGATCGCACTCGGCCACCCGCTGGGCATGTCGGGCGCCCGGATCACCGGCACCGCCGCCCGGGAACTGGCGCGCCGCGGGGGCAGACGGGCCGTCGCCACCATGTGCATCGGCGTGGGGCAGGGCATCGCCATCGCACTCGAATCGGTCTAGGAGGCGCAGTGGAACTGGCAGGCAAGGTGGTCGTCGTCACCGGCGGCGGCAACGGAATCGGCGAGGGCCTGGTGCGCCGTTTCGTCAGCGAGGGAGCGAAGGTCGTCGCCGCCGATCTCGCCGGCGACGCGGTCGACCAGGTGGCCGACGAGGTGGGAGCGCTGGCGTTCACCGCCGACGTCTCCGTCGAGAGCGACGTGATCGGCCTGGTCGACTACGCGGAGTCCGAGCTTGGCCCCATCGATCTCTTCTGCTCGAACGCCGGGATCGGCCCATCGGGCGGCCTCGAGATGGGCAACGACACATGGCAGAAGATCTGGGAGATCAACACCATGTCCCACGTCTATGCGGCCCGGGCATGCCTGCCGGGGATGCTCGCCCGAGGGGAGGGCTACCTGCTGCAGACCGTGTCGGCGGCGGGGTTGCTCACCAACCTGGGCGCAGCGGCCTACTCGGTGACCAAGCACGCCGCCTTGGGGCTGGCGGAGTGGATCTCGGTCACCTACGGCGACCGAGGCATCAAGGTCTCGGCTCTGTGCCCCCAATTCGTCCAGACCGACCTGTTGCGTGACCTCGCCGGGGATCCGGCGGTCGCCCAGTGGGTGCGGGGCTCCACCATCGAGGTGGCGGATGTCGCCGAGGCGGTGGTGCGCGGTCTCGAGGAGGAGCGGTTCCTGATCCTCCCTCACCCTGAGGTCGAGACGTTCTTCCAGCGCAAGGCGTCCGACTACGACCGATGGCTGGCCGGCATGCGCAAGCTGCAGGCGTCACTCGGTCTCGAGATCTGAGTCGCCGAACTCGGTAGCGTTCGGTCACGCACACACCGCCGACCGGACTCGTGATCCAGGAGAGACCATGTGCCGATCCATTCGCCAGCTGCACAACTTCGAGCCCCCGGCGACCGACGAAGAGGTCCACGCCGCCGCGCTCCAGTACGTGCGCAAGATCTCGGGTTCCCGTGACCCGTCGCGGGCGAACGAGGCTGCCTTCGAGGAGGCCGTTGCGACCGTGACCGCCGCCACACGTCAGCTCGTCGATTCCCTCGTCACCGCCGCTCCGCCCAAGAACCGGGAGAAAGAGGCGGCGAAGGCGCGGCAGCGGGCCGCAGACCGATACCGCTGACGCCGTGCGGGTCGCCACGTGGAACGTCAACTCTCTGACCGCCCGCCTCGAAAGGGTCCTCGCGTTCCTCGAAGACGTCCGTCCCGACGTCCTGCTGATCCAGGAGACGAAAGTCTCGCCTGATGCGTTCCCTCACCTCCCGCTCCAAGCTGCCGGCTACACCGCCGTGGACCACTCGGGGGGTCGGTGGGAGGGGGTGGCGATACTCGCCCGGCATGAGTTCGACGTGTCCGGCCAGTCGCTGGGCCTCCCGGGTGAGCCCTCAGAAGCCCAGTCGCGCTGGGTGGAAGCGACCGTCGACGGGGTGCGCTACGCCAGCGTCTACGTACCGAACGGACGGGCGTTGGGCACGGAGACGTTCGCTGAGAAGCTCCGCTTCCTGGAGGTGATGGCGGACCGGGCGGGTTCTCTGGGCGAGTTGGCGATCGTCGGGGGCGACATGAACGTGTGTCCGACCGACCTCGACGTATGGGACCCGGCCGCAGTCCACGGGTCCACGCACATCACGCCGGACGAGCGTTCCAGACTGAACGACGTCCTCCATGCCGGCTTCGTCGACTCCTTCCGCAGCCTCCATCCGACCGAACCCGGATTCACCTGGTGGGACTACCGGGCCGGCCACTTCCACAAGGGATTCGGGCTGAGGATCGACCTCCTGCTCGTTTCCGACGCGCTGGCGGGCAGCCTCACCGCCGCTCGGGTCGAGCGGGACTACCGGAAGCCGTCCAAGGTGCCGGGCACGAAACCCTCCGACCACGCCCCGCTCGTCGTCGAGCTCGGGTGAGTCAGGACTCGATCGAGATCGATCCCGCCATCTCCGGGTGGATCTGACAGAAGAAGCCGTACTCGCCCGGCTGGTCGAAGGTGAACGTGAACGTCTCGCCCGACGACAGCACGCCCGAGTGGAACTCTCCACCGGTGGCCGTCCAGGTGTGGCCGACCGTGTCCTCGTTGACGACCAGCACGGTGTCCCCGACGTTGCCGGTGTCGTCGCCGGAGAACCGGAACCCGACGATGACGATGTTCAGGTTCGCCTCCGGGTCGGAGGTCTCGGTCGTCGACGTGGTGGTCGATGCCGTGGTGGTGGTCGTGTCGGGAACCGTGGTCGTCGTTTCGGGCTCAGTGGTGCTGTCCGTCCCGCTGCAGGCCATCAGGCCCATCGCCACCGTGATAAGGAGTAGACGCCTCATCGCCGTGAACCTACCCGACTGCCCCCGCCGGCGGACGACGGTTTGTCGCGAGCGCGCTGGTGGTGAGGGTGTTGAGGTAGGGGGCGTGAGCGGGAGCGAACTCGTGGAATGTTCGCTTCTGGGACGGCCCCCCTCGGCGTCGCCTGCGGCTCCGCCACTCCCCCCAACGTCGCTTCGCTCCTGGGGGGAGAAACCCGGGGGTGGTGAGCGTCAGCGAACTCGTAGACCACTCCGGGACGGCCCCCCTCGGCGTCGCCTGCGGCTCCGCCACTCCCCCCAATGTCGCTTCGCTCCTGGGGGGAAACCTGGGGGTGGTGAGCGTCAGCGAACTCGTGGGCCACTCTGGGACGGCCCCCCTCGGCGTCGCCTGCGGCTCCGCCACTCCCCCCAACGTCGCTTCGCTCCTGGGGGGAGGAAC
>DATHWB010000090.1:0-1643 GCA_035460965.1 Acidimicrobiia bacterium | reverse complement strand
CGATGTCACTCGGCCAGACCATGACCCAGTCGCCGTCCTGGATCTGCTTGAGACCCTGGGTCGACGGCCAGAAGTTGTTGGTCGCGGGGTCGAACACCAGGTGCCCGCTGAAAGTCGTGTCCGCTCCGTTCTCGTGCAGGTTGTCGCAGATCGCCTGATGGTCGAGGCTCCCGGCGCCTTCGACACCGGCGACGAGGATCTCCCACGCGTTCCACGAGGCGGTCGCCTGTGTCTCGAACACCGTGTAGGGCAGCCCGGCCGCCTCTGCGTTGGCTTGGAAGGTGTCCACGATCTCACGCACCTCAGGGCCCATCCTCTCGAGGATCGGCTCGTTCGGCTCGAACATCGAGACCGACATCATCCCGTTTGCCGGTTCACCCAAGCCAAGCAGCGGCCCGGGTGCCGGGAACAGGCTGAACATCATCGGCGGGCGGTGATCGAGCTGCTCCATCGCGGTGATCAGATCCACCGGTTCGACACCGAGACCCGAGATGATCACGAGGTCGGGGTCGGTGTCCCGCACCTGCGTCGCGATCGGTCCCCACTCGGTCGTGCCCGGCGGGTAGGGGATCTCGGCGACGAGGTCGTAGCCGCGATCGACGGCGATCGTGACGAACCCGGGGTCCTCGACGTCGGGTTGCCCGTACGAGATGAAGTCGGTCGACCCACTCTGGTTGGTGAGGACGGCGACCGTCTGGGGCGGCTCCGGGAGGCTCTCGACCGCTTCGAAGAGCTGGGTGGGAACGTAGACGTTGGGCTCGGCACCGATCGACCACCCGGGGAACTGGCAACCGTAGGTCATCAGCGGTGTGAGGACCGCCGTGTGCTGGGGCAGCACGTAGCCGTGGCGCTCGGCCACGGCCATCGCCGGCAGGATGTTCGGCGTGGCGTACGGTCCCATGATCAGGTCGACGCCGTCCTGGGTGATGAGCTGCTCGTACAGGGCGGTCACGGCGGCCCCGTCAGACTCGTCGTCGAGGACGCGCCATTCCACCGGTCTGCCGAGAAGACCGCCTCCGGCGTTCAGAGCCTCCACGAACTGGTCGCCGGCGAGTTGGTGGATGGCACCGGTGGCGGCGAACGCCCCGGTCAGCGACAGCGTCGAACCCACCACGATCGGATCACCCGAAGCGTCCGGTGGGGCCGTCGTTTCCTCAGGGGGCGCCGCAGTCGTGGTGTCACCGGCGGTGTCGGTCGGCGCCTCGGTATCCGGGGCGGCGGTGCCCGCCGCCGTGGTCGTTGCCTGACCGTCGTCGTCGCCACATGCGGAGAGCAACACCGCCGCGAGTGCGATTGCACAGATGAAGGGTCTTCTCACGGTACCCACCTCACTGGTCCGAGTTGCCCGAGCCCGACCGTTCCCATCGAGCGCCGGAGACTCGCTGTCGTTGTTGCAACCGATCGGATAGTCCTGGCGTCCTCGCCGTTGATGTGCCCAACGGCTGCGATGCCTGTGCAGCGATCGAGTTGCCTGAGTTGCCGGTAGGCGACCGGGGAGTCGCACGGTTCGGGTACGGTCCTGCGGGACGGGCCTGCAGCGGCGGCCCGACCGCGACGCGCCTCCCGCCGAGCGGCGGCACCGGTTCGCCTCAGCATCCTGAGGGTGTCAAGCCTCCCTTATCGCGCGATTCCGATCGATCGCC
>DATHWB010000089.1:0-13752 GCA_035460965.1 Acidimicrobiia bacterium | reverse complement strand
GCACCAGCTCCGTCAACCACACGCCGTCGACGAAAGAGCCGTTCGCCTGTCGAGCGCCCTCGATCGCCAGGCGGGTCTTGCCGGTACCCCCGGTGCCGGTGAGCACGACCAGCCGGTGTCGGTCCAGTCGCGCGCCGAGTTCCTCCAATTCCGTGGTGCGGCCGACGAACGACGAGAGCGGAGGAGGGAGGTTGGTGGTGGGAAGGTCCGAGGTCCGGAGCGGTAGGTCGATCTGCGGGAGGTCGGGATGGAGCAATTCGACGATCGCTTCCGCCCGCCCGATACCCGACAGCCTGTGCACCCCACGGTCCGCCAACTCGACGTGCGAAGGGTCGAGAAGGCCTGCGGTGACCGACGAGAGCAGGATGCGTCCTCCTTGCCCGGCGGACATGATGCGGGCTGCCAGGTTGACCACGGGACCGAAGTAGTCCCCGTCGCGCTCGACGGTGGTGCCCGTGTGGAGGCCGATCCGGATCGAGATCGGGGGTCCGGGCCAATCGGCGGCTCGCAGAGCCAGCTGGATTGCGATGGCGGCGTCGGCCGCAGCATCGGGGGACGAGAACGCCACGGCGAAAGCGTCCCCTGCGGTCGAGAACACATGCCCGTCGCGGGCGTCCACGGCCTGGCGGAGGATCCGGTCGTGGAACTCCAGACTGGCGGCCATGCCCGCTCGATCGGATTCCCACAGCCGGGTCGAATCCTCGACGTCGGAGAGGAGGAAGGTGATCACACCGGTGGGCCGCGCCATCCGTTTCAGGCTAGGTTCGATCCTCTGTCCGTGAAGGCCCATGATGCCGAGTCACCTACGATGGCGGGGCATGAGCGAGCAGGTGTTGGGCCTCTACGACGGTGTCATCGACGCGCGAGCTCGCGATCGGACGGTCGGCCGTTTCCGGGAGCGTGACATCACCCTGCCCACCTTCGGTCAGCTCGCCGACCCGACGACCATCCCGGCGAGCGCCACCGAAGGGGTCGGAGCGGACGATCCGGATGCGCGCAACCTGTGGCGAGTCCACTGGTACAACGATCACACGCGGGAAGGCCGCCGGGAGGTGCCCGATCACCTCGTTCTGCCGGGTGAGCTGACCGGTGTCGACGCCACCATCCTGATCGTGTTGGGCAATCGGTTTCCGATGATCCGCGCCCACAAGGTCCTCGCCGCGTATGCCTGCCTGGCTCCGAAAGTCGTGGCCGGCGCCTTCGATCCCACGACTCACCGTGCAATCTGGCCTTCGACCGGCAACTACGCCCGGGGAGGGGTCGCCATTTCACGCATCATGGGATGCCGGGGGGTGGCGGTGTTGCCCGAGGGAATGTCCCGGGAGCGGTTCGAGTGGCTCAACGAGTGGATCGCCGGACCGGAAGACGTGATTCGAACGTATGGCACCGAGTCGAACGTCAAGGAGATCTACGACGCCTGCAACGAACTGGCGAAAGATCCGACGAACGTGATCCTCAACCAGTTCTCGGAGTTCTCGAACCACTTGGGGCACTACCGGGTGACGGGCCCGGCCTTCGAGCGAGTGTTCCAGGCGCATGGGACGGGGCGGTTGCGAGCCTTCGTGGCGGCATCGGGTTCGGCCGGAACGCTCGGTGCGGGCGACTATCTCAAGGAGCGCCACGGCTCCAGGATCGTGCCGGTGGAGGCGTTGGAGTGCCCGACGATGCTCTACAACGGGTACGGCGAGCACAACATCCAAGGGATCGGCGACAAGCACATCCCGCTCATCCACAACGTCACGAACTCCGACGATGTCATCGGCATCTCCGACGTGGCCACGGACACCCTCTTTCTCCTGTTCAACACCGAGGCAGGCAAGGCTCACCTTCGGGACGTCGGAGTGGCTCCCGGATTGGTCGACGACCTGCGCCATCTCGGACTGTCGTCGATCGCCAACGTCCTGGCCGCCATCAAACTCGCCAAGCACCACCGGTACGGAAGCGGGGACGTCATCGTCACGGTTGCCACCGACGGCGGCGAGATGTACACGTCTGAGATCGACAAGATCCAGCGACGCGACCACCCGAACGGGTTCGACGCCCGCTCGGCCGCGGCCGCACACGCTCGCCACCTCGAGGGTGCCGACACCGCCCATGTGCTCGAGCTGACCGAGGTCGACCGCCGCCGCATCTTCAACCTCGGCTACTACACGTGGGTGGAGCAGCAGGGAGTCGAGTTCGAGACGTTCGAACGACGTCGCGACCAGGCGTGGTGGGACTCGCTCCGCAGCTACACCGACCGGTGGGACGAGATGATCTCGGACTTCAACGAACGGGTCGCCGGGTGACGGCCCCGGAGCCTGTCAACCCCTTCCTCCGCTACCGCGCCCGCCTCGACTCGTACTCCGTCGCCCGCTCCGCCGGCTGGTCCGACGCCGATTTCGTGGCGCTGGTCGAACGGTTGGACGACAGCGTGGCGGGCGTCGAAGGTCACGGATTCGTCGTCACGCCGTGCGAGGACCAGGAAGGGCTGGCGCAGGCGCTCGATCTCGCCGCTCCGGTGTTCGTGAAGGACGACACCCGCAACGTGAGCGGGTCGCACAAGGCCCGGCACCTGTTCGGCGTGATGCTGCATCTCGCTGTTGCCGAACAACGAACCGGTGAGTTGGCGATCGCCTCCTGCGGCAACGCGGCGGTGGCGGCCGCCACTGTCGCACGGGCGATGGAGATGCCCCTTCGGGTGTTCATCCCGACATGGGCCGATCCGGCGGTGGTTCGGATACTCACCGAGTTGGGTGCCGCGATCGAGGTGGCTGAGCGCCGTGCCGGCGAGCAGGGCGACCCGACCTACCTCAGGTTTCAGGAGGCGGTCGGGGCCGGGGCGATCCCGTTCTCGGTCCAGGGGACATCGACGCCGACGGCGATAGACGGCGGCCGAACGATCGGCTGGGAACTCGCCGATCAACTGGACGGAACCCGGGGCCGGGTCCGACTCTTCGTCCAGGTCGGGGGAGGGGCGCTGGCATCGGCGGCGTGGCGGGGCCTGGATGATGGTCGTCCCCGGCCCGGGACCCTGCATGCGGTGCAGACGGAGGCGTGCGCACCGCTGGCTCGGGCGTGGCGGCACCTGACCGATGACCTCGCCCAGGTGCTGGATGTGAGAGAGGAGGAGGCGCCGGGGCGTGGGGCGGCGCTGGCGCGTCGCGGTGGCGAGGCGCGTCGTCTGATGGTCGAGCACGGCCAGCGCTACATGTGGCCGTGGGAACCGGTGGGCGAGTCGGTCGCCACCGGCATCCTCGACGACGTCACCTACGACTGGAAGACGGTGCTGGAACCGATCGTGGAGTCCGGCGGTTGGCCGATCGTCGTGACCGAGCAGCAGGTCGTCGAGGCCAACCGTCTCGGTCGGCTCCACACGGGCATCGATGTCGACTCCACGGGTACTGCGGGTCTGGCCGGACTCCTCGACGACGCCACCGCATCGTCGGTGTCGGAGAGCGACGTCGTGGTCTTGCTCTTCACCGGCCGTCGCCGCTGAAGGGTCACCAAGGGGTGTCGAGATCCGGATCGAACGGCCAGAGCGGGCGGTCGATTCGGGTGAACGGCAGCGCCGTGAGGATGCCGTTCACCGGACCCGGAGTGTCGAGTTCGATGATCTCGCGGGCCATGGTGGTGTAGAACCCGCGGAACTGTCCGGCGGACTTGACCAGCACCGCCTGGGTCCCCGTCGGGTCCACGCCCGACGCTTCATAGCCTCTCGTGTCCAGGGTCGACATCTGTCGCTCGGCCAGAACGATCGTCAGCCAGCCGTCGATCTCGACCACCGCACGGCGACCAGGGTCGAGCATGCCGGGCGGAAGCGTCGACCGGTAGGGCTCGTCGTACAGGCGAGCGACGGTGGCGCGTATCGGTATGGGCCGGAAGAACCCGGGCTGGAAGGCGCCCCCCACCTCGAGATCGACGGTCGTCCCGATGCCTGCGTCGTGGCAACGTGCCGTGGCGGCCGGATCCGTGAGCGTCATCACCACGGGCCCGGTCATCGGTGGGCGTTCGAGCAGCGCCGCCAGCACCACCGACGAATCCCCGTGACTGCCGGCGGACGGTGCGTCGGACGCATCGGTCATCACCACGGGTCCGGCGCCGGCGACGTTGGCGGCGGCTCGGTCGAGGGCCTCCCCGAGCGGCGTGCGGTGCACGAGGAAGGCCGCCCGCGCCTCCCAGCAACGCCGTGCCAGGTCGTCGGCCGCCGACGAGGCGGCAGGCACCGCCTCGTCCCCGTCGGCCAGGACGATCACGGACCAGCCCGTCTCGGGCACGTCCATCCACGGCTGCGGTGCCTGGATCGTGGCGCTGAGGACACCGGGCTGCCCCTCGAGCCCATGGACGGCGTCCATCAGCGGTCGCATCGGCCCCCGAGTCGTGTCGTGGCCCTCGGCAGAGGTCATCATCCGCAACTTGCGGTGCACCAGCCGCGGATGGACGCGGCCCTCGAGCGTGTCCGCCAGGAGCTCGACGGCCGCCCTGCCCGTCTCGACGTAGTCCACGTGCGGACAGGTCTTGAACCCGACGGCGATGTCGAGACCGTCTGCCAACGCGGACGTGAAGTTGCCGTGGAGATCGAACGTGGCGGCGACCGGCACGTCTGGACCGGTCAGCACCCGGATGGCAGCGACCAGGTCGCCCTCGGTGTCGTCGACGGACTCGCTCGCCATCGCCCCGTGCAGCGGGAGGTAGATGGCGTCGAGTTGGTCGACGTGGCGCTCGACTCCGGCCAGGATCCGGTCCCGGAACCAGTGGTATGTCTCGTCGGTCAGCACGGGCCCGGCGCCTCCGAAGCCGAGGACGATCGGCACCAGTTCGAGATCCCTGCGATCCGCCACGTCGAGCGCGCCCTCGAGTTCGTCGTCACCGGCGATCGACCACATCTCCTCGCCCTCGGCGAGCCGGAACTGCCGGAAGCGCTCCAGGTCGGCCGTGCCTGCCGCGAAGCTGTTCAGCTCGTACTGCATGCCGGCGACGAGTATGCGGGGGCGGGTCACCAAGGCTCCGGGTGGGTGGAAGCACGGCACGTTACCTGTCCCTTCCCCCAGCCGGGCGTAGCCCGGCGACCGGACGAAGGTGCACCCACCGTCCCGGCTCAATCGATCGGGCTCTGCTCCGGGGTGACGACCAGCGGGATGGCCATGGCCGTGAGTACGGCCGCTCCGAGGACAGGGACGGACCGGGAACCCGTGGCCGTGGCGATGGTGCCGGCCAGGGCCGGCCCGATTGCGCCGATGACCCCGAAGGCCATCGACAGCACACCCATGGCGGTGCCCATGCTGGCCGGGCCGAACACGACCCTGGCGTGCATGCCTTGGAGGGGCGAAGAGGCCCCGATCCCGAAACCGGCCACCAAAGCGAAGCCGCCGGCCACGATCGGGCTGCCGGCGAACGCCAGGAGGAGCGCACCGCAGGCGATCGACCCGAAGGACAACCTCAGCGCCCCGGCCGTACCGAGCCGTCGGACTATCGGCATCAAGGGGAGGCGTCCCCCCAGTTGGGCGAAGCCACGGAACGCTGCCCAGAACGACGCAGCCGCCAGGCCGAGTCCGGCGGCCGTCATCGCCGGCACCTGATACACGAGGATGGTCGCCACCCCCATTCCGACGAGGCCCTGGGACGCGACGTATCGGCGGGCGACCGGTGAGCGGAGGGAACCGCGCAGCTCGGTCCAGATCGCGGGCCGGCCGGCGTCGACCGTCCGGGTGTCGATGGTGAGCGCGCCTATCGCCAGCCACACGACGGCCGAGGCGATGGTGATCCGAAGCGTCGTCCGCCAGCCCACCACCCCCACCAGCCAGGCGGTGAGAGGGATGTAGATCGCGCTGGCGAATGCTCCCCAGATCGTGAGGACCGCGATGGCCCGGGTGGCCGCCGCCGGACTCACCCGCACCGCGGCCGTCTGGGTCACGTGGTAGAAGGCGAGCGCCCCGAATGCGCCTCCGCCGATCGCGGCGCTGGCCGCGAAGACCGTCAGCGAGTCGGTGGCCGTAGCGACGGCGAACGCAGCCGTTCCGAGCAGCGCCGCCGCCACGAAGACCAGTCGGCTGCCGTGACGGTCCAGCAACCAGCCGCCCACCACCGATCCGGCTCCGGAAACGATCGCCGACGCCCCGAAGGCGGCCGTCAGACTGGCCTCACTCCACCCGGTGTCGGCGATGACAGGATCGAGCAGGACTCCGAACCCGTAGTACCACGACCCGTAGACGCTGATCGTGATGAATCCGAGGACGGCGATGCGCCAACGAGGGATGCGGTGCACCGCCGCAGGCTACGACGGCTGAGGCTCGTCGAGGTAGAAGCCGTACGGTCCAGGGCTGGCACCCGCCGCAGTCGGTGGCAGATAGTGGCGGACGAGCAGCTCGAAGGAGAGTTCACCCCGCGTCACCACGCCGACCTTGTCGAAGACCGACTTGAGGTGGTCCTGGACCGTGTACTCGGAGATTTCCAGCAGGTTCGCCGCCTGACGCGTCGTGAGTCCGCGCAAGACGGCCGACGCCACATCGGTCTCCCGGGCCGTCAGTCCGTGAGCGGCCGTGATCACGGGCGTCAATTCGACGGGTCGGGGGCGCTCCAGGATGGCGGCCACGGCGTCGCCTCCTTTGGCCGCCGCCAGGTGGATCGTCACGGGGCCTGCCGCTCCGTGAACCGTGGCCCGCGGGGCGGGGTCGTGGTCGAGCGCTGCGAGGAGCGACCGGAATACGGACGGCACACCGCCGCCAGGCTCGATGGCGTCGATCCAGCGCTCCGCGGCTTCGGTGGTGGAGATGATCTCGCCGGAGCGACCCAGCAGCATCGTGCCGGGAGGATCGTCGATCGACTGCGGATTGTCGGCTGCTGCCCGTAGGAAGCTCGTGCGCAGCCCGCGTGCCATCACATCCGAGACTGCGGTGAAGAACGAGACGTCAGCCTCGGCGAAGGCTGTCGACCTGCGGTACAGCGTCACGCTTCCCCAGCAGTCGGTCCCGGACACGAACGTCGCCCGCAGTTCGTCGCAGCCACCGCCCGGCGCGATGATCTCCGAGAATCGCGGCACGGTGTCGGGATCTTCGACCTCCAGGCGCAGTGCTGCCGCCCGAGCGGGGCGTCGTGCCAGCTCTCGATACGAGAGCGGGGTGTCTTCCCGGTATTCGAGCTCGAAGTGCCGACGCTCCCGGTCGGGGTCGTGCGGGGCGCCGACCGGAACACAGCTCGTGTCGAGCAGCGTGGCGGGGTCGATCGAGGTCTGGACGGCGACGTCGAACGGGACGACCTCCCCGATCACCTCGAGGGACTCGAGCTGGAATCGGCGGTGGTCGTCGGCGGCGACCGCCATCCGTTCCAACACCCTGATCGCCGCGGCCGGCTTTCTTACCGTCACCGGCGGGGAGCGTACCCCCAGACATCTGGGATTGCCCGGGGCACCCGCGGATCCGTACCTTCGATCGAGTCGATACGGAGGTGGTGATGGGGGCCGACAGACGGCTGCGGCGATGGATGATCGTGGTGGGGGTCATCTATCTCGGAATGGGACTCCGGCTGCTGCCGTGGATCAACGGCGCCATGATCGAAGCCGGCTTGGGCGACATCGCCGCCCCTGGGATCGACCTGGTCCCCGGCACCGTGTTCTTCGAGTTTGCGGTGGACTGGATGGGCGTGTTCGGCCTGGATCTCGTCGTGTTGGGAGCGGTGTTGTTGGTCGCGGCCCGCAAACCCCACGAGCACCGCATCCTCGTCCATGTCGTGATCTGGCAGGAGCTGATACGCGGGATTCTGGCAGACGGGTGGCTGATGACCAGGTCGTACGCCTCCGTCGGCTTCTACCTCGGATTCATCCTGTTCCACTCCATCGTGGTCTTCACAGGCGTGCGGGCGCTCCGGGCAGAGGCGCCCGACCGGACCCGAGTGGAGGTCGCCCCATGAGCGCCGGTCGTGTGCTCGCAGCCGGGGGAGCGGCAGCATTGGTGTTCAACGTCCTCTTCCCACGCGCCGCCGACCCTTGGGACCCGGTCGCAGTCCTCACGATGATGGCGGAGAGCCCGCTGCGCAGACAGACCGCCTTCGTGGGAGTGACGGTTGCGGTCGTCCTCATCGCCGGGTCCGTCATGAGGCTGGGTAGGAGGTCAGGCACCGCCTTCGGCGACTGGGGCGCCGGGTTGGTGGGAGCTGGAGCCCTGCTGTTCACGGTGGCCTCGGCCCTCGGCCTCGCCGCCACCGGGTCGGCCCGGGCATGGCTGGCGTCCGGTTCCAGTCCCGAAAGTGCCGAGTTCGCGATCGCCGCCGCCCTCAACCGCGCCGACGACTTCGTGTGGTATCTCGCCATCGCCACCCTCTGGACCGGTCTCGGTCTGATCGGCCTCGCGCTGCGGCGAACCGACCTCGTGCCGGCATGGGCAGGTCCGTCACTGGCCGTCCTCGGCCTGGTGACCGGTATCGCGATCGGGATTCCCCTGGCGGTGGGAACCGAGTGGCTACCTTTGGTGATCGGATTCGGAGCCCTGGCGGGCGCCACGTCGCTGTGGGCACTCGCGGTCGGGCTCTCCGTGGCACGGGAGGAAGCGGGATGACCGAGTCGGCTCGGCATGACAAGGATCCACGGGGGCGATGCCCGGAGGTCGGTGCGGTGGGGACGAAAGAGCCGGCCCCGTCGTCGGGCGGTGGGTGCTGATGGAACTGACGCTTCGTCTGCTGCACATCCTGGGCGCGGTGGCGTGGGTGGGTAGTGCCCTGGCTTTTCACGTGTTCGAACGCATTCTCGCTCGAGACGGCGGGTCGGACATGGCGGTCGTCGTGCGCCATTCGCAGGCGATCGGGTCCATGATCTTCGCTCCCGCGTCGGTCGTGACCGTCGGATCGGGGATCGGCTTGGTGCTGCTCAGGCCGGGAATCGGGTTCACGGACCTATGGGTGCTGATCGGGATCGCCGGGGTGCTGGCATCCGGAGCCGTTCAAGGGCTGGTTGGCGCCCGCGCCGAGCGCGAGGTGACAGCGTCACCGACCGCAGACGCCTGGCAGCGTCTACGCAGGGTGGGAATGGCCGATGTCGCGATCCTCGTCGCGGTGGTGGTGGCGATGGTGCTCCGACCCGGAGTCTGACCCGGGCTCAGCGGTCGGCGGCCCGCAGCGCCGCCAGCACCCTGCTCGGCGTGAGCGGGAGGCCGTCGATCCAGACGCCGGTGGCGTCGTGGACGGCCGCGACGACAGCTGGGGCGAGCGGAATGAAGGGCATCTCCGCCATCCCCCGAACACCCCACGGGCCCCGTGGGTCGGCGTGCTGGACGAGCACCGGGTCCACCCTGCCGGGAATGTCGCCGACGCCCGGGATCAGGTAGCCGGAGAAGCGTGGGTTGGTGATCCTCCCGTCGCGCACTTGGAGATCCTCGGAGATCGCGTAGCCGGTGGCCTGAACGACCGCGCCCTCGATCTGGCCGATGATCAGGGCGGGATTGATCGCCCGCCCGACGTCGTCCGCGCACACCACCCGGTCGATCCTCACCTGCCCGGTGTCGACGTCGACCGAGACGTCGACCGCCTCCGCCACGTATCCGTAGGCGAAGTTGGGCTGCCCGGTGCCGTCCTCAGGGTCGAGCATCTCGGTGGGAGGCGGTGTGAACCGGAACTCCCCGACAGCCGGTCGGTCTCCCTCCATCCACCGCTTGGTAGCCTCCTCCACCGCCCCCAGGATCGAGTTGCCCGCCATCCACGTCATTCGGGAGGCCGAGACGGACCCGGAGTCGCCACTGATCGCCGTATCCGCGAACGAGGCCCTCACCTGCTCCGTTTCCACCCCGGCGGCTTCGGCTGTCATCTGTACGAGTGCCGTGTGCGAGCCCTGCCCGACCTCGGCGGCGCCGTGGAACAGCTCGACCCAGTCGATGCGATCGCCTTCTCCGTGGAGGACGACGGTGGCATCGCATCGCTCTGGGAAGCCGAACGAGAAACCGACGTTCTTGTAGGCGCAGGCGAACCCCCGCCCCCGTCGGATCCGGGACTCGTCGGCGGGAAGCGATGCGAACGACGGGACGAACGCGGGCTGGAACGGTGCGGCGGTCGCCTGGGCGGCCGCCTCGATCACTTCGGTGATGCTCACCCCCTCCGGCAGTTCGGCCTGGGTGATGCCGCGCGAGCCCTCCCGCAGGGCGTTCTCGAGGCGCAGCTCCACCGGATCCATACCCAACGCCTCCGCCAGCTTGTTCATCTGGGTCTCGGCGACGAAGGCTCCCTGCGGGGCTCCGAATCCACGGAAGGCCCCACCGGGAACCGTGTTGGTGTATACGGCGATCGAATCGATGCGGGCGTTGGGCACCTCGTACGGACCCGCCACGCACAGATGCATGTTCCCGAGGACCTTGTTGGTCGTGTAGTTGTACGCCCCGGCGTCCATGTAGCCGTCGATCTCGACCGCGGTGATCTTCCCGTCCCTGGTCGCTCCCAGTCGGGCGTGGACGCGGGCCCGATGGCGCTTGTGGTGCCCGACGATCGACTCCTCCCGGGACCAGACGGAACGGACGGGTCGACGAACGCCTCTGCTTCGCAGTTTCATGACGGCGGCGGCCAACACGATCTGCAGCGACATGTCCTCCCGTCCGCCGAAGGCGCCACCGACCGCCGGATAGATCACCCGGACTTCCTCTTCCGGGAGATCCAGGGCATGGCAGATCTGTCCGAGGTCCTCGTAGGTCCACTGCCCACCGATCTCGACGGTGATGCGGTCCTCGTCGTCGACATAGGCGGTGGCGGCCTCGGGCTGCAGGTAGGCGTGTTCCTGGTGAGGCAGGACATACGTGCTTTCCACCACGACCTCGGCCGCCGCCCAACCCGCATCGATGTCGCCTTTGCGAATTTTCAGGTGGTAGTACCCGTTGGTGTCCTTGCCGTTCTCGGGGTGCAGGATCGGTGCCCCGTCCGCCAGGGCGGCATCGATGTCATCGAGGATCGGGAGCTCCTCCCACTCGGCCCGAAGTGCGGCGGCTCCTCTCCTGGCTGCCTGCTCGGTCTCCGCCACCACCACTGCCAGGTGGTCGGCTTCCCAACGTGAGATGTCGCACGGGACCGACGAGCGGCCGGTGTGCTCGACCCCGATCAGCACCGGCTGGTCGAACATCGTGAGCCCGTATTCGTTCACCGGGATGTCGGCGGCGGTGACGACATCGACCACGCCGGGAGTGGAGAGAGCGGCCGTCGTGTCGAGCGATCTGAGGCGCGCATGGGGTCGGTCTGTGAAGACCACGAGTGCCACGAGGGCGTCGTCGCGGTGGATGTCGGCCGGGAAGCGGGCGGCACCCGTGACCTTGTCGAGAGCGTCGATGCGACGGTGTGAGACGCCGATCGTCATGGGCGCACCGTCTCCGCCGCGGTGTGGATCGCTGCCACGATCGGGTAGTACCCGGTGCAGCGGCACAGGTTGCCGGACAGGGCGACCTCGATCTCCTGTCTGGTCGGCCGGGGGCGGTCCTCGAGCAACATCGCGCCCGACATGAGGAAGCCGGGGATGCAGAAGCCGCACTGCACCGCCGTCTCGTCGATGAATGCCTGCTGCAGCGGGTGGAGTGCCTCGTCCTGTGCCAGTCCTTCGATGGTGGTCACGACGGCACCGTGGGCTCGGGCCGCCGGGACGAGGCAGGACATGACCGCCACGCCGTCCAGGAAGACGGTGCAGGCGCCGCACTCACCCTCGGCGCATCCCTCCTTCGTTCCCGTGAGGTGCACGTCGTCACGTAGCCAGTCGAGGAGTGTCCGGGTACCACCCACCGCCGACACCGGTCGTCCGTTCACGGTGGCCTCGACCAGGGTGGTGGCGTCGTGGGAGGCCGGGCCAGGAAGCGGGGCTCGGCGATTGCCCAGGGTGACAGGTCGTTCGGGCAGAGTCGGGGGAGTGTCGCTCGCCAGCGCCTGGAATGCCCGGCGCACCATGACCGGGATCGACGCCGACCGATACTCTGCCGTCGCCCGGACGTCGTCGATCGGCGTGACCGCCTCGGCGGCTGCCCGCGCCAGTTCTTCGATCGCCTCGTCGTCGAGCACGCGTCCGACCCAGCCGGTGGTGTCGATCTCGACGATGGTGGGGGCGACACTCCCGAGTGCCAGGCGGGCACTCGTCACCAGCCCCTCCGACAGGGTGAGCGAGGCGGTGAGGTGGACCACGGAGATCGCCTGTGCCCGACGATTGCCCAGCTTCACGAAGAGCGCCCGCTCGCCGGGGGCGAGTTTGCGGAATCGGATTCCGGTCACCAACTCGCCGGCGGACAGGACGCTGCGTCGGACACCGGTGTGAAAGTCGGTCAGCGTCACCGTGCGCGTCCCTTGCAGGGATGTGAGTTCGAGTTCGGCGTCCAGCACTCTCAGCGGTGTGATCGTGTCGTTGGCGGGGGACGCCGTCACCAGGTTTCCCGCCACGGTCGCCCGGTTGCGCAACTGCGGAGAGCCGATCTCCCAGCAGGCCTGGGCGAGCGGGATGGCGTGATCACGGATCACCCCCGACGTGACCACGTCGTTGTGCGTGACCATGGGGCCGAGGGTGATGTGGCCGTCGTCGGCGCTGATCGTGTCGAGCCCGGGGATGCGGGAGATGTCGATGAGCGTGTCCACTTCCGGGCGGACACCCCGGTCGAGCTCGAGCAGCAGGTCGCTTCCTCCGGCGATCACCCGTGCCCGCGCGCCGTGGCGGACGAGCAGGTCGAGCGCTCGAGCGATCGACGAGGGGGATTCGACCCGATTCAGGGCGAGCGTATGTGACTGGACCTGATGCATCAGCCGCCGCGCCCGTTGTACACCAGGCCGCCGGCGTCGACGTAGTCGTGCAGCACCGCGGCGCCTTCCTCCCGCACGACCCCGGTGATCACCTCGATGCCGCGGGATTCCAACTGGCTGCGCCAGTCCGACATCTTCGGTCCTTCGTCGAATCCGATCGCCCTGGCGTCCGCGTCGGTGGCAGAGGTGACGAGCCGCCGAACCCCCGACCACGGCACCGCCCCGAAACACATGGCGCACGGTTCGCACGAGCAGGCGAGCACCATGTCAGGCAAACCCTCCGCGCCCAGGTCGAAGCTTCCGACGGCCTGGCCGGCGAGCGCGATGGCCACGATCTCGGCGTGGGCGATGGCGGTGTTCGTGGGCAGCACCAGATTCACGCCGACTGCCACTAGGTCCCCGGACTCGATCTCGAACACCGCCGCCCCGAACGGTCCTCCCGTGGCGGCAACGACGTTGCGGCGGGCCAGGTCGACGGCGAAGCGGGCCTGATCCTCCGGGGAAGGACGGGGGCGATCGTCGACGTCGTCGATCCAGGTCGGTAGCGAGAACATCATTCCTCCCGGATGGCGTTCAGGTAGTTGTAGATGGTGATACGGCTGACTCCCATGGCGTCGGCCACGGCCTCGATCGCCTTCCGCAATTGAAACGCTCCCTGCTCGTCGAGGGCGCGAATTGCGGCCTGTTTCTCCTCCCGGGTCATCTCCGCCAGCGGGGTGCCGGCATCGGCCTCGACCTGTTCGATCATGTGATCGAGGGCAGCCCGCAGGTCCCCGACGTGGAGAGCGGGTTCGGCCGAGGCGGTCACCGCCTGGAACGAGACCCGATCGGCTCCGTTCTCGAGAGCGGCACGGACGAGGTCTCCGACCGCCGCTGCCACCACATCGGCGGTGCCGGCGGTGGTGGTGCCGAAGGCCCCGACGTCGACCGCCAGTCCGTGCCGCTCGACGGCGTCGATGGCGGCTCGGACGTGCTTGCCGGGTCGACCCTCCGCGAAGGGTTCCACGAAGAACTCGAGCCGGACGTCGGCGGTCACTCGAC
>DATHWB010000088.1:0-21481 GCA_035460965.1 Acidimicrobiia bacterium | reverse complement strand
TCGACCTCCCGCGCCTCCTCCAGCCGCTGCTCCTCCTCTGCGAGGTCCAGCGCGGCATCGTGATGGACCCCGAGGTAGGCGTCGATGACCGCCTTGTTCTGTCCGATCGACTCCGGCGGCCCTTCGGCGATGATGCGACCCTCGGCCATGACCACCACCCAATCGGAGATGTCCCTGACCACGTCCATGTCGTGCTCCACGAACATGACCGTGATCCCCTCGTCCCTCAGACCCTTGACGTGCTCCAGCAGCGACTGGGTGAGAGCAGGGTTCACGCCGGCCATCGGCTCGTCGAGCATGACCAGTCGCGGTTCCGCCATCAACGACCGAGCCATCTCCAGCAGCTTCCGCTGTCCGCCCGAGAGTGTCCCGGCGTACTCCCCCCGCATGTGATCGAGTTTGAAACGGCTCAACAGCTCGTCGGCCCGAGCCTCGATTTCCGCCTCTTGTCCTCCCCACACCGGTGTGAACAGCGCGTTGAAGAATCGTTCGCCCTTCTGGTGTTTGGCCCCGAGCTTCATATTCTCGATGACCGACAGCTTGGTGAGGGCCTTGGTCAGCTGGAACGTGCGGACCATCCCCTGCTGGGCGAGCACGTGGGGCGACGCCTTCTTGATGGGTTCACCGTCGAACACGACCGTGCCCCGGTCGGCGCCGTCGAATCCAGTCAGGAGGTTGAAGAAGGTCGTCTTGCCCGCGCCGTTGGGCCCGATCAGGGCGGTGATGATCCCCCGTTGCACCTCCAGGTGGTCGACGTCGACAGCCACGAGCCCACCGAACGCCTTGCGCATTCCGTCGACCACCAGGATCGGGTCGGGCTTCGAGACGCCCGGCTCCCACGGGAGTCGGCTCAGGGGCTGCTCAGCGGTGGTGGTGGCGTCACCTGGCATCGAGCGCCATCTCCTCCCTGGACCCGAAGATCCCCTGCGGACGGAAGATCATGAGGAGCGCCAACGACAGACCCACGATCCAGAACTGGATCTGGTCGATCTGGCTGGTGTCGATCACCGTGGTCGGGACGTACCCGGCCGAGACCAGCTGACGGCCGAGGTTGCGGATGAAAGTGATGATGACCCAGTACAGGACGGCCCCCACGACGGGAGACCAGACACGGCCAACACCACCGAGGATGAGAACCAGCCAGAAGAGGAACGTCTGGGGGGCGGCGAAGAAGTCCGGCTGGATGGCGGCGTTGCCGAGGGCGAGGACGATCCCGGCGAGCCCGCCCAGCACGCCTCCGAGGATCAGCGCCTGCAACTTGTACCAGTACGCGTTCTTGCCGAGCGCCCTCACCGCGTCCTCGTCTTCGCGGATCGCCTTGACGACCCGACCCCACGGGCTCCCCATCAGCTGGCGCACCAGGAGCACCACCAGCGCCACGAGTATCCATCCCACCACGATCACGAACAGCTGAGTACCCCGGTAGGAGAACGGCCCGAATCCGTAGACACTGGTCCCGAACGGGTTGAGGTCGCGGAAGGGGCCGATGAACTGGTTGAGGCCCTCGGCGCCGCCGGTGATGTTCCGCATGGGGGTGGATCGGGCTACGAGTCTCACGATCTCGGCTGCGGCGATCGTGACGATCGCCAGGTAGTCCGCCCGTAGCCGCAGCGTCGGAATCCCGAGCAACAGCGCGAAGATCACGGCGAACAGGATCCCCACCAACGCGGCGATGAAGACGTTCTGGATCCCGAACCAGGTCAGGGTCAGTCCGAAGCCGTAGGCGCCCATGGCCACGAACCCGATCTGGCCGAAGTTGAGCAGACCGGCATATCCGAAATGGACGTTGATGCCCATGGCGGCGAGTACGAAGGCGATCGCGTTGAAGTCGATCGCCTGCGACAAGCTCTGGTTGACGATGAAGCCCCAGTCGATCATCCCGTCACCTAGCCGATCCTCTCACGGCGACCCATGATGCCCTGCGGACGGATCACGAGCACGACGATCAACACCGCCAGGGCGCCGACGTTCTTCAACTCCGTCGGTATGAACAGCGTGGAGACCTGGATGCCGACGCCGACGATGAGGCAACCGATCAAGGCCCCGTAGGCGGTCCCCAAGCCTCCCAGGATGACGCCTGCGAAGATCAGCAGCAGGAATCGGAACCCGGTGTTGAACCCGACGACCTCGGACAGTCCGAGGAAGGCGCCGCCGAGCGCGGCGAGCGCACCGCCGGAGACCCACACGAACCGGATCACCTTCTGCACGTCGATGCCCGATGACTCGGCCAGGTCACGGTTGTCCGCCACGGCCCGCATCGCCTTCCCGGTCCGGGTGAACGTCAGGAACGCTCCGACGCCGATGAGGATCAACAGCGAGAGCGAGCCCGTGATCAGGTCCTTGGGAGTGATGGTGATGAACCCACCGAAGAACGGGATGCCCGACTGGGCGGTGTAGTCCCGGTAGAAGCGAGGCACCCCTCCGTAGGCGAACAGGTAGACGTAACGCAGGAAGATCGAGATGCCGATCGTCACGACCAGTTGGGCGATCAACGACACCCCGCGGCGCCGAAGCGGCGCGAACACGATCTTGTCCATCGCGTAGCCGAGCAGGGCGCCGAAGACGGTGGCGATCATGATCGCGAAGATCAGGTTCACACCACCCCCGAACGGAGGCGGCAGGCCCGACAGGAACCCGAAAGCGCCTGCGAACCCGTAGACGTTGAAGAAGTAGGCGAACAGCATCCCCCACCCGATCATCTCGCCGTGGGCGAAATTGACCAGACCGGTGGTGCCGAAGATCAGGGAGAGACCGATGGCTGCCATCGCCAGGAACAAGCCGAGCTTGAGCCCCTCGGTGGAGAGTTGGGCGAGCGCCCGAGCGGAGAACCCGCGCGAGCCCCCCAGGACTCCGCCCTCCTCGTCGACCGGCGGGGTCGGGCTGAGGGCGAACAGCGCCCTTCCCCCCTGACCCGGAAGGACGTTCACGCTGGCGGTCGTGCGCGAGGGGTCGCGCAGGTAGACGCCTGCCGGCAACGTTCCCTCGTCGATCGTCAACAGGTAGGTGCCGGGGGTCGGGACGACGAACGTGAACACTCCGTCGGCATCCGTCTCGGCCTCACCGATCTCCTCTTCGTCCTCCGTGGTGACGAAGAGGCGGACGTTCTCGACCCCGATACGCTCGCCTTCGTCGTTCTCGACGCGCAACTGGGTGGTGATCGTCTCTCCCTCCTGGGCGGACACGGGGAGTGAGGAAAGGAGCACCGAAGCGAGCATCGCGGTGAGCCCGATCGACACCCACCAGCGACGCTTGCCCAGCCCGGATGCCGCCGCGATTCCAGTCACGAAGGCGAGAGCATAGACATGAGGCCCGTTGCCGGGCAGGGCAGGCGGTCTACTCGTCGGTGGAGGCGAGGACCGCTCCGAGCAGATCCCGCAGCGACACGACTCCCAACAGTGTGCCGTCGTCGACGACCGGGAGGTGCCGATAACCGGACTCGAGGAGGAACTCGCCGGCCTCGAAAACATCGGTTTCCGGGGTGAAAACGTCCGGCTCGGACGCCATCCTCGAGCGAACCGGGGTCACGGAAAGGTCGATCCCCTCCGCTACCGCCCTCACCACGTCGCGCTCGGTGACGATTCCCACCAACCGGCGGCCGTCGATCACCGCCACCGACCCGTGGCTGCGCTCGACCATGCTGCGGGCGACCTCCAGCAGGGTCGTGTCAGGCCCACAGATGAATGGTGTGCCGCTGACGAGATCGCGAAGTGTCACCGGCAGGAGTGTACCGGCCGATCCGACCGGCCAGGCCGCCCTCGGTTTGGACACAGCCGCTAGCGTGAACGACGTGCGTGTCCCACTCTCCGGTGTCGTCGACGACCAGGTGTCCACGGCCATCCAGTTCCAGGATGGCGACCACCTGGTGAGACGCGGCGATCCCGCCGACCACGTGCTCGTGATCGTGGCCGGTAGTGCCAAGGTCATCTCCGCCGACGAGGTCGAGCTGGCGGTCCTCGGACCTGGCCACCTCGTCGGCGAGGTGTCGATACTCGCCGGCGGCGCCAGGACGGCCGACGTGGTCGCAGTCGGCCCCGTGACCGCCCGCCGGTTCGATCGCGCCCAATTCATCAGATACATGGATTCGCGACCGGAGCTCACCGGCGACGTGACCAACGAGATCGCCCGGCGACTGGACGAGCATCAGATATCGGCGTTCGTGACCCGCCTGCTCGGTCCCGGTCTACAGATCCCGTTCGCCGAACTTCGGCGCCACCTCGCGTGGCGCTGGATCACCGGAGGTCAGGCACTCTTCCGCGCCGGCGACCCCGCGGAATCCGGCTTCCTCGTCATCAGTGGAAGGTTGCGCGTCGTCGTGCAGGACGAGGATGGTGAGCGGACGCTCGGGGAGATCGGGCCGGACGAGTTCGTCGGCGAGGGTGGGATCTTCGAGGGGAGGCCGCGGGGCGTCACGGTCGAGGCGATCCGCGACACGCTGGTGGCCGAGGTCTCACGCCAGGCGGCGATCGAACTCCTCCGGACCCACCCCGAGTCGGTGGGACCCCTCATGTCGACCCTCGTTCGGCGTGCTCGTCGGGGCATCTCCACACGGGCTCGCCGCACGGTGGCGGTGACCGTGACCGCCGACCTCGACGCCCGCGGCTTCCTCGACGCTCTCCACCGGGCGATGGGAGGCGCGAGTCGATGCGCCCACGTGTGGGCGGACTGGGTCGACGAGCGGCTCTCGCAACCGGGGGCTTCGAACGCGGGGCCGGGCGACGCCACCGAACCGCGACTCACCAGGCTTCTGCATGAACTCGAGCTCAGCCACGAGCACATGCTCCTCGACGTGGGAAGGACCTGGTCCGGCTGGTCCGAGACGGCCGCACGGCAGGGTGATCGGCTGGTGGGCTTCGTGTCGGCATCGGCGGACGACGAAGAAGTTCGCATGGTTGATCGTCTCTTCCAGGCGGGGCCGGCCCACGCCGAGCGGATCCTGGTGGTCATCCATCCCCCCGCCACCGACCGCCCCAGGCACACGGCGACGCTGGTCGAACGGTGGCGAATCGATCGGGTGACCCACGTCGTCGAGGACTCCGTAGACGACATCGCCCGTCTTGGCCGCCTCCTCACGGGGCGCTCCTACGGGCTGGTGTTCGGCGGCGGCGGAGCACGGGGATTCGCCCACGCCGGGGTACGGCGGGCGATGCTCGAACTCGGCATCCCCATCGACATCGTGGGCGGCACGTCCATGGGCAGCTCCATGGCGTTGGGAGCGGCAATGAAACTCCCGCAAGACGAATACGTCGACATGATCGAGCGCCTTTTTCGCGGGTTGCTGGATTACACGATCCCCGTCGTGTCCCTGGTGAAGGGGGAGGCGATCACCGCCGCCATCGAGAAGGCCTGTGGCGGCTGGGACTTCGAGGATCTGTGGCTGCCCTTCTTCGCCGTTTCGACGAACCTCACGAAGTCGATCGAGGTGGTCCACCGGCGTGGCGATCTGGTTCATGCCATACGGGCCAGCACCTCGATTCCCGGGGTCATGCCCCCGGTACCTTTCGGCGACGACCTGCTGGTGGACGGAGGCGTGCTCAACAACCTTCCTGCAGACATCATGCGGAAGGACGTGGAGGAAGGCACCGTCATCGCCGTCGATGTCGCACCTCCGGTGGGGCCGCGCGCAAAGGGCGACATGGCGCTGTCGGTGTCAGGCTGGGAAGCGCTGCGGTCGCGAGGCAACCGGGGCAAGGCGTCGTATCCGGGCATCACAGCGATGCTGATGCGGACGATGATCGCCGGGTCGATGCGGGAAAGGGAGAAGGTCATCGCACGGGGGGACGCCGACCTCCACCTCGACCTCGATCTCCGGGGCATCTCGCTACTCGACTTCGAGAACGTCCGACCGGTGGTGGCCGCCGGATACGAGGCGGCGATGCCTCGACTGGAAGCCTGGCTCGAGTCCCGACGAGAGGACACGTGAGCACGCCGTGTGGCTGCTGACCATCCGGGATCTAACGCATCGTGCGACTCGTTTCGTCGTCGTGATCCTCGCCACAGCGATGGTCTTCACCCTCCTCTTCCTCATGACGGGCCTCGTCGAACAGTTCAACCAGGAGCCCTACCTGGCCGTCGATGCCTTCGGTGACCAGACCTGGGTGGTACCGGCAGGTGTCTCCGGTCCCATCACGGCGACCTCCACCCTCGATCCCACCGTCGCCACCAACCTCGAGGCCGAAGGGCTCGAACCCGTGCTCGTTGCCCGGGGCACCCTCACCGTGAACGGCGTCCGACACGAAGCCGTCGTGATAGGCCTTTCTCCCCAGTCCGAGGTCACACCCAAGTTGGTCTCGGGCGACGTGCTGACCGGGGGTCCGGTGGTCGTCGTCGACGAGTCGACGGGCGCAGCGGTCGGCGATGTCGTTCGGGTGTCCGACACCGAGCTCCGAGTGGCGGGAATCAGCGGGGACACGACTCTGTTGGCCGGGCAGCCACTCGTCTTCATGAACCTTCCCGAAGCCCGCGACACGCTCTTCGGCGGGGCGCCGGTGACGAGCGCGATGCTCGGCACTCCCGGTTCGCTGCCACCTGGAACTCAGACTCTCACTCCCAACGAGGTCGCCGCCGACGCCCTCGGCCCGCTCGAGAGCGCCATCTCGTCGATCGATCTCATCCGCCTGCTCCTGTGGGCGGTGGCGGCGATCATCATCGGAGCCGTCGTGTACCTGTCGGCTTTGGAGAGGAGCCGCGACTTCGCGGTCATGCGAGCGGTGGGAGCACCGATCGCGAAGCTGGGCGGGAGCCTGGCGCTGCAAGCGTTGGCGATTGCGATCGTCGCTGTCGGCGTCGCCGCCGTTCTCCAGTTCCTGGTGGTCCCGGTGTTTCCCTTGAAGGTGCGAGTCCCCGTCCGATCGCTCTGGCAGCTTCCCCTCCTGGCGGTTGCAGTCTCGCTGGTCGCCGCGTTCGGCGGGATGCGACGGGTTCGCCGCACGGATCCGGCGCAGGCCTTCGCCGGCCCTGGCTCATGAGCGAGTGGCTGGAGGTCCGTGACCTCGTCGTCGAGTACGAGACCGAGGGATATGTGGTCCGTCCGCTCGACGGTTTCTCGCTCCGCGCCCGCTCGGGGGAGCTGACGGTGCTGCTCGGACCTTCCGGTTCGGGCAAGACCACGTTGCTTTCCTGCCTCGGTGGCATCCTCACACCCACCTCGGGCACGATCGCTCTCGGCGACGTCGACGTGACCAGCCTCCAGCCGGCAGGACTGGACGACTACCGGCGAAGCCGCGTGGGCTTCGTCTTCCAGGCGTTCAACCTGATCCCCTCGCTCACTGCCGTGGAGAACGTGGCGATCCCCCTCGTGATGGCGGGAATGTCGCGACGGGAAGCCCTCGACCGTGCCGCCGAAGCGCTCGCAACGGTCGGTATGGCCGATCGAATGGGCCATAAACCGAGGGGCCTGTCCGGCGGCCAGCAGCAACGAGTCGCGATGGCGAGGGGGATCGTGCACGAGCCCGACCTGTTACTCGCCGACGAGCCCACCGCCAATCTCGACTACGTCCAGGCCGAGGCGATCGTGCGCCTCCTGCGCGAGCTGAGGGAGCAAGGTCGCATCATCGTCATCTCGACCCACGACGCCCGGCTGGTCCCGGTCGCAGACACCACGGTGCAGATGGCACCGGACGCCGAATCCGTGCTGTCCGAGCCACGGGAGATCTCCTACGCCGCCGGGGAGATCATCTTCGAGCAGGGCGACCCACCCGGGCTCGTGTACGTGCTGGAGAGCGGCGAGGTCGAAGTCTTCCGGCGGAGCGGGGACGGGACTGAAGTCCGTCTCACGACCGTTGGGCCGGGCAACTACTTCGGGGAACTGGGGGCGCTGATGGGTACTCCCAGGGCGGCCTCGGTACGGACGCTGTCGGATTGCCGGCTCACGTCCTACGGCCCCCAGGAGTTCCGGCGCGCCATCCTCCGGGAGTGATCAAGCCTCCGGGAGCGGTCGAGCGCTGAGCGATACAGAGGCGAGACGCCTCGTCCGATCCCCGCGCCCGTTCAGATCAGATCCTGCTCACGGATCCCGAACGATGGGTGGCGAAGACGACAGAGTGCCAGCTTCTCGAGCTGACGGATCCGCTCGCGTGTGAGGTTGAACTCCTCGCCGATCTCCTCCAGCGTGCGGGGCACGCCGTCGTAGAAGCCGTACCGAAGCGCCAGGATGCGACCCTCGCGCTGTGGGAGGCGCTCGATCGACTTGCGGAGAGAGTTGGCGACGTCCATCTCCTCGGTGATCTGCACGGGGTCGGCGGCGTCCTCGTCCTCGATGAAGTCACCGAGTTGGGCTCCATCCTCACCGACGGGCTGCTCGAGAGAGACGGTGTCCGCGACACCGAGCGCCAGCTCGACCTTGTCGACCGTGACACCAGCCTCCTCGGCGATCTCCTCGGGACGGGGATCCCGTCCCAGTTCCGCCTTGAGGCTCGCCTGGGCGGCGCGAACCGCCGCCAGCGTGTCGTGAAGGTGCACCGGGATCCGCACGGTCCGCGACTTGTCGGCGATCGCACGGGTGATGGCCTGCCTGATCCACCACGTGGCGTAGGTCGAGAACTTGAAGCCCTTGCGCCAGTCGAACTTCTCGACCGCCCGGATGAGACCCAGGTTCCCTTCCTGGATGAGGTCCAGGAAGTCGATACCCGAGGTGTTGGCGTAACGGCGGGCGTTGGCGACGACCAGGCGGAGGTTGGCGGTCAGGAATGCGTCCTTCGCCTCACGGCCCTTGCGCTCGTGACGGCGGAGTTCGATCTCCTCCTTCTTGCCCGAGAAGTCGCCCTTCTCCAGGCGTTCGCCGGCCTCCTCGCCCGCTTCGATTCGCTGGGCGAGCTCGACTTCCTGCTCGGCGGTGAGCAGGTCGTACTCGCCGATCGCGGTGAGGTACTGCGACACGAGGTCGGTCGTGAGTCGACCGCGCTCGTCGGTGAGCTTGCTCACGACCGACTTGCGCGCCTTCTCCTTCTCGGCCTTGTTTCGCGTTTCAGCAGATGCCACTGGTCTCGTACCTCCGGGGGCGTTGTCGTGGGGTGGAATATCGAATGTCGACGGGCGGGTGCCCGCCGGTTGGTGGTCGCGATCCCCGCCTCATGGCATTCGACCGTTGCTGCACCGCTGGGCGGTGCCACGGACCGAGAACTCTCGAGGACCTCTCGGACCTCGCCTGGGTTTCGCGGACCGAGGAGACACGGGGACTCAATATGACAGATGGGTGCGTATTTGTGAACCCCTTCGACCATGTTTCTGGTCTACCCGGAGTTCACCACAACGAAACGGAACGTTTCCCCAGGGCGTCCCCACGGAATCCACAGACTTGTCCACAACAACGCTCGGCTGTGAGGAATTGTTCCGACGAAGTGGCACTGCCGCGGCACACGGATACCCTCGGTGACCCGCACCCCGGATCCACACCATGCCCAATCGCCTCGTCACATCCACATCTCCGTACCTGCGCCAGCACGCCGCCAACCCGGTCGACTGGTACGAGTGGGGAAACGAGGCGTTCGAAGCCGCACGGGCACGAGATGTCCCCATCCTGCTCTCGATCGGCTATTCGTCGTGCCACTGGTGTCACGTGATGGCCCACGAGTCCTTCGAGGACCCGGCCACGGCGGCCGTGATGAACGAGCACTTCGTCAACGTGAAGGTCGACCGTGAAGAACGCCCGGACGTCGACGCCATCTACATGAACGCCACCCAGGCCATGACCGGGCGCGGCGGATGGCCGATGACGGTGTTCCTCGACCCGGAGCAACGACCCTTCTACGCCGGCACCTACTACCCCTCCGAGCCCCGGCACGGGATGCCGTCCTTCCGTCAGATTCTCGACGCCATTCGCGAAGCCTGGGACCGACGCCGGGACGAGATCGGCGACCAGGCGAGTCGCCTCACTGCCGCCATCGCCCAGGCGATCCCTCCCGCGGACGAGGTGCCCGGCCTCGAAATCCTGCAGGCGGCGTACCGACAGTTGGAGCAGATCCACGATCCCGTCCACGGCGGCCTCGGCGGGCCCCCGAAGTTCCCCCAGCAGCCTGCGCTCGACTTCCTCCTCAGGATCGTCGGCCGCCCATGGGCGCCGAAGGCGGGAGCGATGGTGAAACAGACACTCGAGCGCATGGCCGCCGGCGGGATCCACGACCACGTGGGCGGCGGATTCGCCCGGTACTCGGTGGACGGTGAGTGGCTGATCCCCCACTTCGAGAAGATGCTGTACGACAACGCCCAACTGGCGCGCTTGTACCTACGGGCCGGTCAGGTCTTCGATTCACGCTGGTTCACCGAGGTGGCGGTACGCACCCTGGAGTACATGGACCGCGATCTCGGTCTGCCAGATGGCGGCTTCGCCTCTGCGGAGGACGCCGACTCGGACGGCGCCGAGGGCACGTTCTACGTCTGGACCGAGGCCGAACTCCGCTCCCTGCTCGGCGACCGTGCCGGGTTCGCCCTCGCCCGTTACGGGGTGGAACCAGGCGGAAACTTCGAGGGCGCCAGCGTCCTGCATCACGCCCGGCTGCTCTCGGAGGTAGCCGAGGAGCACGGCCTCGACGTCGACTCTGCCCGCCGGCTCGACTCGGAGATCCGTGCGACGCTCTTGCGAGCCCGGTCGGACCGCACTCGTCCTGGCCTCGACGACAAGGTGGTCACAGCCTGGAACGGACTGGCGATCCGGGCATTCGCCGAGGCGGGCGCGGTACTCGATCGACCGGAGCTCATCGATCGGGCAGTACGGGGAGCGTCGTTCATACTCGACGCGT
The DNA here is from genome assembly GCA_035460965.1 of Acidimicrobiia bacterium. Lineage (GTDB taxonomy): Bacteria > Actinomycetota > Acidimicrobiia > Spongiisociales > ZC4RG35 > DATHWB01. The sequence continues at coordinate 10,748 of DATHWB010000088.1, read as the reverse complement.
TGGTGGACGATCGAGGCAGGCTGCTTCGCACCTGGTCGGGCAGCCAAGCCAAGATCCCCGGATTCGTCGAGGACCAGGCGGCGATGGCACTCGCCTGCTTCAGCCTCTACGAGGCAACCGGAGACGTCGAGTGGTTCGAGCGCGCCGAGGGTCTGGCCCGTGCGATTCCCACGCTCTTCTCGGCGGAGGACGGCGGATTCCACACCGCCGGAGTGGATGCCGAGGAACTCCTGGTACGCCAGAAGGATCTCATGGACAACCCGTCCCCGTCCGGGAACTCGCTGGCCGCCGATGCGCTGGTTCGCCTGGCGGCGTACACCGGCGATCGGGAGGCCCTCGGTCACGCCGAGGGAGCGATGCGCGCAGGGGGGCTCCTGGCAGAACGATCCCCATCGGCGGCGGGCCATCTGCTCGGGGTCATCGACTTCGACGTGTCAGGGGCGGTCGAGGTGGCGATCACCGGTCCCGAAGCGGATCGGCTGGCCAGGGTGGTCTGGTCGGAGTACCGGCCGAACCTGGTGTTGGCGATCGACCGAACAGGAGAGGATGGTCGGCGGATCGCGCTGCTGGCGGACCGCTACAGCGCCGGTCGCACGCTGGCATACGTCTGCGAGGACTTCGTCTGTCAGGTGCCCACCGAGGATCCGCAGGCGCTGGCGTCGCAACTCGCTGCCGTGCGGGGGACGTGAACGGACCCGGAGCGGCGATACCTGAAAGGGAGGGCGGTATCACGTGCAAGCTCGTGGGTGCGCCGCTCCGGGTCCATGGACACAACGCCCAGACCGACTCCGCGAGTTCCCGTCATGCTGTCCCGGCTGCAAGAGCCAGCGCCCCCGCCACCCCCGCGTCGTCACCGAGCCCGGGCGGGACCACGAAACCCCTGGCATGTTCCGGCTGGACCGAGTAGCCGTTCATCATCTCCACCAAGGTTCGGTTCACCGCCTCGTGCAGTCCCCCGAGGTGTGCCACTCCCCCGCCCATCACGATCACCTCCGGAGCAAGGGTGTACACGAACTGTCGGAACCCGGCCGCCAGGTAGTGCGCTTCGATCACCACCGCGGCATCGTGATCCGGCCCCAGCTCGGCAGCGGACCTGCCCCACCTCGCCTGGAGGGCCGTCCCCGACGCCATCCCCTCGAGACAGTCACCGTGGAACGGGCAAACGCCCGGGAACCTGTCGTCGGCCAGGCGGCCCACCGACACATGGCCCATCTCCGGGTGGACCAGACCACGCAGGGTTCGCCCATCGATGGCGGCGCCACCACCCAGACCCGTTCCGACGGTGATGTACAGCACCGTGGACTTGTCCTGTCCGGCACCCCACAGAGCCTCTGCCAATGCGGCGCCGTTGACATCGGTGTCGACCGCCACGGGCACGTCGAGGACCCGAGTCACCGCTGCGACGAGATCGGCGCCCTCCCAGCCCGGTTTGGGCGTCCTTCCGATCCGGCCGAAGTGCGGGTGGGATGGACGGATCTCCACCGGCCCGAACGTCGCGATTCCCACCGCCTCGACAGCGCGACCGCGGAAGTAGTCGGACACGGCGCCGAGCGTCTCGTCCGGAGTCGTCGTCGGGATCCTCACCCGGTCGACGATGTCCCCCGGCCCGGTGCCGACGGCACACACGAACTTGGTGCCTCCCGCCTCGATCGCACCGAACCGCGTCATGGGGCGAGCGTAGGGCTCACCACAGCGTGGAGTCGGAGACGGCCTCCTCGGCATCCTCGATGGATCCTGAGAACAATCCAGTCGAGAGGTACTTCCACCCGGCGTCGGGGAGGAGGGTGACGACGATCGACTCCTCCGGCAGCCTCGCCGCCCACTTCACGGCGGCGTGGACGGCTGCCCCGGACGACGGACCGACGAACAGTCCCTCCTCGTCAGCGAGTCGGCGCATCATCGAGATGGCGGGACCGGTGCGGACCAGCGTCCGACCATCGAGCACCGTCGGATCGAACACGGGCGGAACGTAGCCGTCCGCCATCGATCGCAGACCGGCGATCGACTCGCCCACCGGCGGCTCGGCGGCGACGACCGCCATGTCGGGAAACGATCGCGAGAGGGCACGAGCCACACCCGTGAGCGTCCCCCCCGTCCCCAAGCTGGCCACGAAGCAGGCGGGGGGTCCTTCCCCGAGCCCCTCGAGCCGGCGTTCGATCTCCGGGCCGGTCGTGGTCTCGTGCGAGAGCGGGTTGGCGGCGTTCTCGTACTGGTGGAGCATCGTCTCACCGGTCTCGGCTGCACGTCGCTCCGCCCGCCACACGGCGCCGTTCGAGCCCTCCGCGCCAGGTGTGTACTCGACCTTCGCCCCGAAAGCCTCGAGGAGGGTCACCCGCTCCGCCGAGACGTTGTCCGGGACGAGCACGGTCAGGTCGTGTCCGAGCAGCCGAGCGAGCCGAGCGAGCGCGATCCCGGTGTTCCCGGACGAGGGTTCGAGGAGCCGGGTGGGTCGGTCGAGGAGTCCGTCTCGCTCGGCGGCGGCCACCATGGCAGCGGCGACCCGGTCCTTCACCGATCCCGTCGGCTGGTGCCACTCCGCCTTGGCGTAGATCCGGCGACCCGGCGGAGCGACTCGATCGAGTCGGAGGAGAGGCGTCTCGACCACACCGAGCTGCCGCATCCGACCGACATCGAGACCGGAGGGTGCGAGCGTCATCCGCCGGCCACCGCCGGGAGGATCGTGATCTCGGTCCGATCGCCCACCGGGGTGTGGAGCCCGTCCAGGTACCGGATGTCCTCGTCGTCGACGAACACGTTGACGAACACCGGAAGGCCACCGTCGGGTGACGTCAACTGCGCCGCAAGCTTCGGATGACTGTGGGCGAGATCGGCGAACACCTCGGCCACGGTCGACCCCGATGCCTGAACGGTGCGGTTTCCATCCGCATGGGTTCGGAGGATCGTGGGCAGGTTGATGGTTGCATTCATGTCGGTTTCCCCTTCTCGAAGGTCAGCGGTTCTTCGTGGATTCGGCCGCCGGTGATCCTGAACCCGCGTAGCTCCGGATCGTCTCGACGCTCCATTCCGACCACGACGTACAGCCAGGTCGGATCTGCGGCGAGGGTGACGTCGGTGGCGGACGGGTAGGCGGCGGAGTGCGGGTGGCTGTGGAACACGCCACTGATGTCCCAGCCCTGGGCCTCCGCATGGCGGAGCGCCCTGAAGTGCTCACGGGGCTCGATCGTGTAGTTCGTCGGCGAGTGGAGGGCGTTGGTGAGGGGATAGGCCATTCGCACCCTTCCCTTGTCGTCCGACGCCAGCAGTCCGCAGGACTCCTCGGGATGGCAGTTGTCCGCATGCACGAGAATCGCCTCGCGGATCTGAGGGTCGAGCCGGATCATGCCGAACACCGCGCCGCACCGCCGGTGGCGAACGCCAGGAGAGCGTCGAGATCGGCCAATGCCGATCGCCCGCTCCGACGCATCGCCACTTCGCCACGGCGATCCGCCACGAAGACCGTCGGGAGGGCGGTCACTCCCGGGGTCTCGGTCCGCGTGACGTCGATCGTTCGATAGCGGACCCCCGCCGCCTCGAGCGCCGTCAGCAGGACAGGACACAGCCGACAGTCGGGACCCGTGAACACCGTGATCCCCGGCTCCGCCCGGAGTCCGCGCGGACGAGCCCGCTCCCGGAGGGACACGAGCGCGAAAGCGACGGCCACGACCACGAGCAGGAACAGGGCACGCTCGATCATCGTCCGATCGTCCTCTCGTAGAGGAGGCACCCGAGACAGATCCTGGCCACCGCGGCCAATCCGGCCAAGGCTGTCACCAACAGCGCCAGCGCCCAGCCGATCGTGGTGGCGCCGAGGTAGAGGGCGGCGGTGGCGGCACCGAGGAACACCGCACCCAGCAGCTGTGAGAACCTCGGTGGGGCAGCCGGTTCGAACTCACGCGGACCGTCCGGATCCACTCGCGGCCGGACGAGCGCAACGTACAGGCGGGTGAACGGCGCCACCGCCGGGCCTCCGACCCACGACAGGGCCAGGACCAGGAAGGTCACGGCCACGAGCGCCGGGAGGTCGAAGACGAAGGCGGCTGCCGTGGAGGACGCGACGAGAGCCTGGTTGAAGCGAGGAACGTTGACATCGACCATCGGGGTGGCCACAGACACTGGGACTCCTGAGAGGAATGGTCGGGTGCCGCAGACGAAGCTGCGGCACCCGAGGGGCTGGAAGGGGGAGATGCGGGCCGGCGGTCAGGACGTACGAGCGACCGAACCGGCCGGCATACAGAGGTCGTCGTACTCGACGATCGCCGGCGGCATCGACTCGTCCGCACACGCCGGACAGTCGGGATTGCGACGCAGCTTCAGCTTGCGGAAGTCCTGCGTGAGGGCGTCATAGGTCAGGAGTCGTCCGACGAGGGTGTCCCCGATCCCGAGCAGGATCTTGATGGCCTCCATCGCCTCGATCGAACCGATGATGCCGGGAAGCACGCCGAGCACCCCGGCCTCGGCGCACGACGGCGCCAGCTCGGGCGGCGGTGGCTGCGGGAACAGGCACCGATAGCAGGGACCCTCGTACGGATGGAAGACACTCGCCTGGCCCTCGAAGCGGAAGATCGCACCGTGCACCACGGGGATCTTGAGATGCAGCGAGGCGTCGTTGACGAGGTACCGGGTGGGGAAGTTGTCACCACCGTCGACCACCACGTCGTAACCGGACATGATGTCCAGGACGTTGCCGGCATCGAGGCGCACCCGATAAGGCTCGATCTTCACGTCGGGGTTCAGCGCTTGCAGGGTCTGCCGGGCCGACTCGACCTTCGCTTCACCGAGTCGGTCGAGGTTGTGGAGGATCTGACGCTGCAGGTTGCTGGCATCGACCACGTCGAAGTCGACGATGCCGAGGGTGCCGACGCCGGCCGCCGCCAGGTACATGGCGGCAGGAGAGCCGAGCCCGCCGGCTCCGACCAGGAGGACCTTGGAGTCCAAGAGCTTCGTCTGGCCCTCCTCGCCGACTTCCGGGAGCAGGGTGTGCCGGCTGTAGCGCGCCTTCTGATCGGGGTTCAACGTCACCGGTTCGGCCCAGGGCAGCCCCTCGTTCTTCCAACGGCCGAAGCCGCCGCGCAACGAGGTGACGTCCGTGTAACCCATGTCCCTGAGGGTCTTGGCCGCGAGCGCCGATCGGGCCCCCCCGGCGCAGTACAGGACGATCGGCACCGATGGGTCGGGGACGTGCATGGCGATGTTGGACTCGAGCAGTCCCCGCGGAATGAACTTGGACCCGACGATCGCGCCCTGCGCGTACTCGTCGCCCTCCCGGACGTCGACGACGACGATCTCGGAGCCCAATCGCGCAGCGAGGCCCTGGGGGTCGATCTCGCTGATCTCCCCCTTTGCCTGTGCGATCAACTCCGAATACGTGAGCGCCATGCGGTGTGGGTCCGTGGTGGGTTATGGAAGATGAAACTACCGATGAGTGGAAACGTCCAATGCGGGGGACGCATTCCCCGAGCGCTCCGCCGTCAGTTCGAGACCGAGCCAGATCCAGGCCATCCACAGCACGTCCGCCACGAGCAGATGCAGCAGCGAGATGGCGAGCGGTGTGAGGAGTGCCACGGCGAGGACCCCGAGGGCGACCTGCACGATCACGGATCCGATCACGACGCCGGCCGGTCGAGCGGCGCGGCCGTCCATGTGGCGAGCCGCGAACCAGCCGGCTGCGCCTCCCACCACCACCGCCACGATCGGGTGAACGACCCTCAGCCGGGTCAGGAAATGCTCCTCGGGGGTCACCATCGAGGTCAGGTCGAAAGCCTTCGGGAAGAGCGTGTCGGCCAGGGCCGTCACCGCCCCGGTGGCCGCCACCAACAACATCCCCACCCCCAGCACGATCAGGCCCGGATGGTCTCGTAACCGGCGATGCCCTGAGACGTCGTGCCGCAGCCAGAACCTTGTCATCACGAGCCCGGCCAACAGGACGAACGTGCTCACCAGGTGGATCGGCACGGACACCGCCCTTGCCACCGACGCATCGTCCGCCACCCACTCGGCGAGCACGATGACCATGCCGATCAACGCTTCCACGACGATCGAGATGGCCACCGCCACCGCGGCCCGGCGAACGAGGGCCCCGGACGTCGACGCCTTGAACACGGCGAAGACCATCCAGGCGACGGCCAGCAGGGCCAGACCGGACACGGCCCGGTGCGTGAACTCGATGGCCGTGGCACCCTCCAGCGCGGGGAGCAACTCACCCTGGCAAGTCGGCCAGGACCTGCCACATCCGGCACCGGATCCCGTGGCGCGGACGGTGGCACCGAGGAGAATGACGATCAGGTTGAGGACGATCGTGCCGTCGACAATTCGGGTGACCCGCATCGGGACCAGGCTAACGAAGGCGCATACGCACCAGATCTCGCAGGAGGCGGACCACCGCCGGCGGGTCGGCCAGACGGTGGGACGCTGCGGTGTCGCCCGATCCCACCTTGACACCGACATCGTCGGGACCGAGCGTCTCGAACACGGTCTCGTCCGTCGTGTCGTCACCGATGTACAGCACCAGCTCGCTGGGACGCCTGAGCGCCGCTACCGCCTCCCCCTTCGTGACTCCGGTGAGCCGCACGTCGACGACTCGACGACCCCGTTCGAAGCGCCCCGGGACGACGGGGGCGAGGGCCCTCTCCGCCTCCCCGGCGACCAGATCGGCGGTCTCGGCGTCCAGAGCCCGGGCGTGGAGCGTCATCCCGGTGCGCTTGTCCTCCACCCACGCTCCGGGATGGCGGGACGCGACCCGAACGAGGATGTCCCGTACCTCCTCGTACCCGGGCGGTTCCGGGAGCGCCCCGGCTCCGGTGTCGGCCCCGTGCTCCCCGACCAGGATGACGCCGGCGGGCGGCGTGAGCCGCTCGGCGAGGTCGTCACGCCTCCGACCAGAGACCGCCGCCACCCTGACTGCAGACAACCGGACGAGATCCGCCAGCACCTCGGCCACGCCGTCGACCGGAATGGCATCCTCGGGCCGGGCCACGATCTCCGCCAGCACCCCGTCGAAGTCGAGACCCACCAGCAGTGCTTCCGCCTCGCCGAGGCTACGGAGGGCTCCGTCGATCACGAGATCGCGGCGAGGCCCCGCCCCGCCCAGGCGTGCACGTCCCAACGACGTACGTGGGTCCGCAGGGCGCGCATCCGGTGTCTCTGCTCGTCGGAGCCCATGTCCACCGCCTCACCCAGTGCTCGCGCCAGTCCGTCCAGGTCGTAGGGGTTCACGATCACCGCCTGCTCGAGCTGCTCGGCCGCCCCGGCGAACTCGCTCAGCACCAGCACTCCCGTGTCGTCGATCCGGCACGCCACGTACTCCTTGGCTACCAGATTCATGCCGTCCCGCAGCGGTGTCACCAACAGGACGTCGGCGGCGACGTAGTGGGCGATCAGGTCTGGACGGTCGAGACCCCGGTAGTAGTACCGCACGGGTGTCCAGTCCGACCGCCCGAAGGCACCGTTGATCCGGCCGACGTTCTGCTCGACGCTCCTCCGGATCGTCCGGTACTCACCAACCGCCTCCCGGCTCGGGACCGCCACTTGCACGAGGACGATGCGACCGTGCAGGTCGGGTCGGCTCTCGAGGAGCGATTCGAACGCCCGCAACCGGAGATCGATGCCCTTGGTGTAGTCGAGACGATCCACACCCAGCAGCACGAAGTCGGGGTCGCCCAGCTCGGACCGCAGCTCGGATGCAGCCTCACGAGTGTCGTCCGTCGATGCCACCGCCTCGAACTCGTAGAAGTCGATCGAGATGGGGAGGACTTCCGCCCGGGTGGTGTGCTCCGCGAACGTCAGCGCCTCCGCCGGTCCGGTGGCGGATCCGTACCGTCGGGCCGCACGAGCGAAGTTCGTCATGGATTGCCGAGTGTGGAATCCCACGACGTCTGCCCCGAGCAGACCACGCACCAGCTCGCGCCTCCACGGCAGACGCCCGAAGATCTCTACCGGCGGGAAGGGGATGTGGAGGAAGAACCCGATCCGAAGATCGGGTCGGGCGAGATGCAGCATCTCGGGGACGAGCTGCAACTGGTAGTCCTGCACCCAGACCGAGGCACCCTCGACCGCCGTTCCCGCCACCGTCTCTGCGAACCGCCGGTTCACTTCCTGGAAGGGCCGCCACCAGTGACGATGCATCTCGACCGGACGGATGGCGTCGTGATAGAGAGGCCAGATCGTCCCGTTGCAGAAGCCTTCGTAGTAGTCCGCCACCTCCTCGGCGCTCAGTGCGACCGGGATCTGATCGATGTCGTCGACCCTGAAGGGAGCCAATTCCTGGCCGTGGGTTCCCGGCCAGCCGATCCAGGTGCCTTTCCGCTGCCGCAGAACCGGCGCCAGAGCACTCACCAGCCCTCCTGGGCTCGTGGCCCACTTCCCAGTCTCGTCGTCGTACTGCACCGGCAGCCGATTCGCCACGATCACCAGTTGGGCATGCTCACTCATCTCGAACCGAGGCTACCGACGCCCGGTACGCTCCCCCGAATGCAGATCCATGACAGCGTCCTCGGCGCGATCGGCCACACGCCGCTGGTACGGCTCTCGCGCCTGCACCCACCGGGAAACCTGGTGGCGAAGATCGAGCACATGAACCCGGGGGGCTCGGTGAAGGAGCGGATCGCGGTCTCGATGATCGACGCCGCAGAACGGGACGGGCTGCTCGGACCAGGCGGGACGATCGTGGAGCCGACGTCCGGCAACACCGGAGTGGGCCTGGCCCTGGTCGGTGCGGTCCGCGGCTATCGGGTGATCTGCACGGTCCCCGACAAGGTCTCACCGGAAAAGATCCGCCAGCTCGAGGCGTACGGGGTCGAGGTGATCGTCACGCCCACCGAACTGCTCCCGGAGGACGAGGACAGCTACTACGGGGTGGCCCGGCGGCTGACCGCCGAGATCGACGGTGCTTTCAATCCGAACCAGTACCACAACCCGGCCAATCCGGCCGCCCACGAGGCGACGACCGGCCCCGAGTTGTGGGACCAGACCGACGGCACGCTGGACGTCTTCGTGGCCGGCGTCGGCACCGGAGGCACGATCACCGGCGTTGCCCGCCATCTCAAAGCCAAGAAGCCCGGCATCGAGATCGTCGGCGCCGATCCGGAGGGGTCCATCTACACCGCCGGTCCCGACGGTGACATCCACCAGTACCTGGTGGAAGGCGTCGGGGAGGACTTCTACCCCGACACCGTCGACCTCGATCTCATCGATCGATTCATCATGGTCGACGACCGGGAGTCGTTCGCGATGACCCGGAGGCTCGCCCGGGAGGAGGGCCTACTGGTCGGCGGCTCGTGCGGGATGGCAGCCGTCGCGGCCCTTCAGGTCGCGAGCGAGGACAGCTCACGGTTGGTGGTCGTGCTGCTCCCCGACTCCGGGCGTGGCTATCTGTCCAAGGTGTTCGACGACGACTGGATGCGGGAGAAGGGTTTCGGCGACTTGGTCTGATCAGACCTTGTCGAGCGCCTGCTCGAGGTCGGCGATCAGGTCGTCGGCGTCCTCCAACCCGACGGACAGACGGACCAGCCCGTCGACGATGCCCACCTTGTGCCGCTCCTCGGGGGTCATGGCACCGTGGGTCATCGTTGGCGAGTGCGTGATGAGCGACTCGACGGATCCCAGGTTCTCCGCCAGCGACCACAGCTCGACAGCCTTCATCAGCACCTTCCCGGCCTCGAGCCCGCCGACGACTTCGAACCACAACATCGCCCCGAAGCCGCTCGCCTGGCGTTTCGCCAACTCGTGCTGGGGGAACGACTCGAGCCCTGGATACGCCACCTGTTGCACCTTCGGGTGGGCCTCGAGGAACCGCGCCACCTCCATGGCGTTGGCAGACTGGGCGTCCATCCGGTTGGCGAGTGTCTTGGTTCCCTGCAGCGTCAGCCACGCCACCATCGGCGACATGATGAACCCGCCGGCGGTCTGCATGAACTTCAAAGACTCCTGCAGTTCGTCCGTCGAGGCGACCACCGCACCGCCCAGCGTGGCGTTGTGTCCGTCCATGTACTTCGTGGTGGAGTGGACCACGAGATCCGCTCCGAGCTCCAGCGGCCGCTGGTAGTACGGAGTCAGGAAGGTGTTGTCCACGACGTGGAGGACCGCCGCATCACGGGTGATCGCGCTGATCGCAGCCAGATCCGTGAGCTTCATCGTGGGATTGGCGGGGGTCTCGGTGAACACCATCCGCGTGGAGGGTCGCAGCGCCGACGCCACGTTCCCCGGATCGGAAGTGTCGACGAACTCGCTCTCCACCCCGAAACGGGCCATCACCTTCGTGGCGAACCGGTGGGTGCCGCCGTACACGACGTCGGAGAAGATCACGTGGTCACCGGCGTTCAACAGGCTGAGCATCACCGCGGATGTGGCCGCCATCCCGGTGCCGTAGGCGGTGGCCGCCACGCCGCCCTCGAGAATGGCCACGCGCCGCTCGAACGCGGCGACGGTCGGGTTGCCGGCACGGGAGTAGGAGTAGCCCTTCGACAGGTACTCGTCGACCCCCTCCTGTACGAATGTCGTCGACTGGTGGATCGGCGTGAGGATTGCCCCGGTGATCGGATCGGGTTCGACGCCGGCGTGGATCTGAGTGGTACGGAATCCCATGCACACATTCTGCCCGAGATCCGGATCCGTGCGACCGTCCACCGTCGTTCAGGCGTTCGGTGTACCGCACGCCTGAACGCGACGGAACCCGACAGCCTTGCGCTGACGGGTTCCGTCTAGATCCTCGAGACGATGACGGTGCGGCCGTCGGCCGGTCACCGCTCAGGAGG
>DATHWB010000087.1:0-4394 GCA_035460965.1 Acidimicrobiia bacterium | reverse complement strand
TCGATGACCGATCCGCCCGACGTCACCTCCCGTAGCGCCCGCAGCAGCTCGTCGAGGTCGCCCACCCGGTCCTTGAGAAGATATGCCAGTCCACCGGTGCCGTCGCGGAACAACTCGAACGCGTACATCGGGTTGGCATGCTGGGACAGCACCACGACGCCGGTGTCGGGATGCCGGGCGCGGATGGCGTGGGCCGCCTCGATGCCTTCCATCTGGTGTGACGGAGGCATGCGGATGTCGACGATGACCGCCGCCGGTCGGAGACGATCCACCGCAGTGAGGAGTTGGCGAGCGTCCTCCACGGTGGCGAGCACCTCGACTTCGCCGGAAGCCTCCAGCAGTTGACGCGTGCCCTCCCTCACCAGATAGTGATCGTCCGCGATGACGACCCTCATCGGGATCTCCTGGAGGTTGCGGGCAGTCGACCGCCGATCACCGTGCCCCTGCCCGGTCGCGAGTCGATGCTGACGCTCCCTCCCAGCGCAGCGAACCGATCCCCCAGCCCGGCCAGCCCTCGCAGCCTCACGTCTGCGGGCACGAACCCGGCGCCGTCGTCCTCCACGCTCATGTCGAGATGGGTGACGCTGCACACCAGCCCGATGCGCACGCGCTGCGCCCGCGAGTGCTTCAGGACGTTGGCGAGTGCCTCCGTGATCAGGAAGTAGGCAGCACCCTCGACGTCGTCCTCGAAGCGGGAGGAGCGAACCTCGAGAGAGGCATCCACCACCACGTCGATGGGGATCCTCCCGCATCGGTCCTCGATCGCCTCGACGATGCCTCCGTCGGTGAGCACCGACGGGTGGATGCCCTGGGCGAACTCCCGAAGATCACGGAGGATCGTTCGCGCGTCCGACTGCAGCTCGACCAGCGTCGACTCGTCGAGAGCCCCGGTCCGGGCACGGGTGCGCGCCAGCCCGAGCTTCGCCACCAACGCCACCAGCTCCTGTTGCGCTCCGTCGTGGATGTTCCGTTCGATCCGACGCCGCTCGGCCTCTTGTGCCTGGACGATGCGCCCGGCCAGGCGCATGTTCGAGATCATCAGACCGGCCTGCACCGCCAAGGCCTGCACCAGCTCGCTGTCGCGATCGCCGAGTGCGCCGGCGACCCGTGGACCGCACCGAATCTCGCCGAACACCTCGTCCTGGTGCTGGATCACGACCCGGAGCACGGGATCTCCCAGCTCGCGTCCGGCGACGTGGGGCGGATCCGGGGTCAATTCGACCACCGCCCAGTGGAGCCGGGCGGCGGTGCGAACCAGCTCGGCGAGGTGACGGCCGATCTCGTTCGGTTCCTCGGCAGTTCGCACGGCCTGCTCGAAGCCTGTCACCGCCTCGATGGGCGAGGGCCTGGCACCGAAGACCAGGCGATCCGCCACGAGCTGCAGGCGGGTTCGGGTCGGTTGCACCAGGAAGGCCAGCGCGGCCGTGAGGACGATCGCAACCTCGATGGGGAAGCGCGCCCCCGCCGCCAGGCCCAGACCCGCGGCGACCGCTGCGTAGGCGACGAAGATCCCGACGGTGAGTGCACCGTAGATGAACGACTTTCGGATCAGCTCGTCGATGTCGATCCAGCGGGGCTCTTCCACTGCGACGACGATCGAAGCCGGCAGGAGTAACAGTGCCGCGGTGCTGAGAAAGACCAGCCCGTCGTGGACGACGGAGTCGGGCGAGAGCACTGGTTCGAGGATGAACGGGATGATCCCGATACTCACGGCCGCGGCCGACCCGAACAGCACCCATCGGATCTGACGCCGTTCCTGGGAGGCGACTTCCCTGTACCTGAGGATGAGCATGCCGACCGCCACGATCAGGACGAGACCGAGGAGATACCGCATCGGTCGGGTCGCCGCCCCGAGGGGAGCGAGCCATTCGAGATGGAATGGGTTCGGTACCGGATCCATCGCCGCATAGGTGACGAGCTCCAAGGGCACGTGCTCGTTGGACAGAACCGACAGGAGCATCGGAACCGGGAGGAACCACACCATCCGGCTGAAGACCTGCTCGCGGTGTACCCGAGGGGATCCATCGGGGAAGAGGGCGATCAGCAGGGCCAGGCACGCCAGCCCGGCCATCGACACCGGGCCCTCGGCAGCAAGGGCGACGGCGACCCACCCGGGTAGGCCGTCGGTGCTCGACTTGACGATCTGCTCGAGCAGGGCGGCGTAGGCCATCGTCGTTGCGGCGGCCGTGGTGAGCAGCCAACCGATGCGATGCTCGGGATGACGCACCAGCAGCCAGATCCCGGCTGTCAGGAACGGAACCGGAACGAGGAGCAGATACTGCATCGACGGGTTCGACACGACAGCGGCGAGACTGCCCGCCGCCGACACCCCGACCGCCACGGCGGCGGCCAGTGACACGACTCCGGTCGCGGCGACCAGCCACACGATCTTCTTCACCCCGACATTGTCGACGGTGTGACTCGTCGGTGTCCATTGGGGTGCGCACCACACGTCGGTCCGCCCGGAGTGAGGCCCGCCTCACCTGCGATCTGTGGAGGCCCCCGTTCCTCGGTCTGCCAGGTCCTCGTACGGTGCCGGAGTGTTCGGCGCCCGGGAGACGGGTAGCCACGACGGAACGAGGAGATGCACATGAGGCGGATGCTGGTGTTGGTGGCAGGGATGATGCTGACGATCGGGATGGCGCTGCCGGCGTCGGCGCATGCCGTCGTGGCTCCGGGTCACGACGGTGTGTGGATCGGGGGCGGCCCGGTGCCCGGTCAGGGACAGGCGCTGCTGGGATCACCCGTGGGTGCGCTGCCGCCCTCACATGCCAAGGGGCTGGTCGAGGCGTGTGAGCGGACGTGGGACAACCCGTCGGTGGTGGTTCTTCCGGCCCCTCCCTACTTCACGAGCTGCGTCCACGGACAGCCCTGAGACGAGCGGGTCGGGGGCCCGGTCCGGGTCCCCGACCTATCAACCCACGCTGCCAGGACGGATCTGCCCGAGGCGGTGGCGGACGATCCGTTCGACCAGATCGACCGGAAGCGGCTCATCGAGTGGGAACTGGACCGAGCCCTTGCCGGTCTTGTACCGGCTGAAGGCGTCCGCAAACGCCTCGACGCCGCCGGGGGTCGGGTAGAGACCGATGTGGTTGGCGAACCCGGCGAAGTGCACCAGGTGCTTGCCGTCGAGGTCGAACGTGGGGATGGCGTAGCTGATCGTCTCCGTTGCGTCCGGCGCCGTTCGGGCGATCACGGCCCTCAGTTCCTCGAGGAGTCTTCGGGTTTCCGACGGGAACTCTGCGATGTACTCGTCGATGGCGGTCGAACCGGCGGGCGCTGCCATGGACCCGGATTGTATTCGGCCGCCTCGTCCGAATCTGTCCGGCTCAGGGACGACGCGCCAGGACGAGATGCAGAGTGGAGAGGGTGTCGGCGAGGTTCGCTTCGGTGTCCAACTGGAGCCGAACGGCTCCTGCCAGCAACCCGATGTCGGGGTCGTGGGTGGCCCACTGGTCGAAGAGCGACGCCAGCGGGGCACCGGCGGACGCTGCCTCCGCCACCGCCGACAGGTCCGTGCTGTCGAAGTCCTCGGCCGCCCGTCCGAGGGCTTGGCGCAGGCTGTACCCGGCGCGCAACGCCGACTCGAGAGTGCGCAGGAGTTCCACCAGGTCGATCACGTTTCCTCCGTGAGTTCGTCGTTGCGACGCCGGTACTCGGCGTATCCGATCTCGAGCATGTGGACGACGGCGACCGCCCGCTCGATCACGGCCGTGTTGTGGCGCTGTCGGGGTAGACCCCACTGGCCGGCGAGATCGGCCATCTGGCGGGCCGTTTCGCTGGTGATCTGAATACTGATCTGCTTCACGCAGCAGAGATTACACGAATAACGTGTGTTGTGTGGCGAGTTCCCGAGAGGAGTCGCACATCGCGGCTAGGAACGAGGAAACCTCGACGAAAGGGCGTTAGTGAGACTCCACATCCTCGGTGCAGGCACGCCGGTTGCCAACGGAGAACGACACGGATCGTCGTACGTGGTCCAACTCGGCGACCGCTACATCATGTTCGACTGCGGACCTTCGACGGTGACCAAGCTGGCCAAGATGGGCATCCGGCCGTCGTGGATCGACAACCTGATGTTCACGCACCACCACTTCGACCACAACGTCGACTACCCGTGTTTCCTGCTGACCCGCTGGGAGGAGAGCATCGGCGGGGAGAACCAGCTCCAGGTGTTCGGTCCGACCCTCACCGAGCAGCTCACCCACCGCCTCATGGACCGTGACGAAGGGGCGTTCGCACCCGACTGGATCGCCCGCATCAACCATCCGCTGAGTCTCAACGCGTACCAAAAGCGGGGCGGCAAGCTCCCCCGCAGGCCGCCGTCGATGATGGCGAAGGATGTCGGCCCGGGCTTGGTGACCTCCGGGTCCGACTGGGAGATCACGGCCGCT
>DATHWB010000086.1:0-5439 GCA_035460965.1 Acidimicrobiia bacterium | reverse complement strand
CGATGATCGGGGGCTTTACCCGCGCACACGGTGCCAGGTTGCTCGGCAAGCGTATGATCCCGGCTTCAATCGTCGCGTTCGGATTGGCAGGGACCCTTGTGGGGTCCGTACCGCACCTGCCGGTGGTCCTCGCCGGGGTGGCGGTATCCGGAGTCCTGTGGACCTGGATCCTCGCCACCATGAACACCGTATTCCAGATGCTGACCCCGGATTGGGTTCGGGGTCGGACGATGGCCGCTTTCGTCCTGGCCGTCTTCGGGATCCTGCCGATCGGAGCGGTGGCGGCCGGGGCGCTGGGCCATCTGGTAGGGGCGGCCGGTGCCTTGGTCGTCTTCTCCCTCGCCGTCGCTGCCGTGGGGGCCGTGGCCGGACGGATGCATCTCCCCGTGCTCGAGGAGATAGTGCCGCCGGTGTTCGACCAGGTCGGAGCGACCCACTCGGCCGAGGCGCCTCCGGTGGAGGGTCCGGTGATGGTGGTGAGCACGTGGACGATCGAATCGCCGCAGGAACTCGCCGAGTTCGGGTCGGTGCTGGCCGACCTCCGCCGCCTGCGGCTCGCCACCGGCGCCTACAGGTGGAACGCCTACCGCTCGATCGACGATTCGACCCTGATCTCGGAGGCCTACGTGGTGCACTCCTGGGAGCACCACCTGCAACTCCAGGCCCGGCTCGATACCCGAGCGAAGGGCATCATCGAACGTGCCGAGCGGTTCGGATCACCCGAGCGACACGTGACCGTCCACCTCGCCGAACTAGACGTCGTCGGGAGTGGCGGCAAACGGGCGTAACTCGGCAGACCGCCCGATCGCCAGCAGCCCGGCGTTGACGATCGAGTCCCGATCCAGGCCCAACAGGCCGTACACCTCGGCGACGGTTCCGCTCTCACCGAACCGGTCCACCCCGACGGGAACGACCGGCTGACCGAGCACCGACCCCACCCACGCCATGGCATGAGAGGATGCGTCGTGGACCGTGAGGATCGGGGCCCCGGCGCCGGCCGCCGTCAGCAGTCGTTCCAGGTGCCCGGGGGCAGCGGACATAGACGCCGACTGCGCCGAGGACGCCAGGCCGGCCCGCCACTCGCGGAACAGCCGGTCGCCGCTGGTGACGTCGATCACTGTCGCCGCCACGCCCTCGCTCTCGAGTTCCTCGGCGGAAGCCAGCACCTCCGGCATCACCGGACCAGACGCCAGCACGACGAGCGGCAAGCCCGCCTCCGCAGTTCGGAGGACATAGGCGCCGGAGAGGACGTCGGAACGTATCCGATCCGCGCCGAGGCGGGCGACGGCTGCCCGGAACGGCGCCTTGTCGATGGGTCGGGTGGAGAGTCGGAAGTAGTGGGCACCGCCGTCAGGTCGATGGAGATCAGCGAGGGCGTCACACAGCAGCCAGTCGAGGCACTGGGCGTACGCCGGTTCGTGGGAGGTCAGACCGGGTAGTTCCAACCCCACCGAGGCGGTGATAGTGGATTGATGCGCTCCCCCCTCGGGTGCGAGCGTGACCCCAGATGGAGTCCCGACCACGACGAACCGGCTACCGCTGTAGAGCGAGTAGATGAGCGCGTCGAGACCGCGCAGCACGAACGGGTCGTACACCGTCCCAATCGGCAGGAGCGGTTCGGCATGGTGGTCGTGGGCCAGTCCGAGCTGTCCGAGGAGCAGGAAGAGGTTCATCTCGGCGATCCCCAGCTCGATGTGTCTCCCGCGCGGGTGGCGGTTCCAACGCAGCAGCCGCTCCGGTCCGTACGACCGCCGGGCCTCGGGGTCGAAGACCCCGTGGGCGTTGATCCACCCGCCGAGGTTGGTCGACACCGACACGTCGGGCGAGGTGGTGACGATCCGCTCTCCCACGCCCTCGATCCGTCCCAGCCCGACCACGATCCGACCGAACGCCTCCTGAGTGGAGACCTCTCCCGACACCCCGGCTGCCACGGCCGGGGGTAGCGGCAGCGAGGGACGCGACGGGACGGGGTGGTTCCGCAGACGTCGCCCGACTGCCGCGCACAGGTCGGCAGCGGCAGTACCCGCGGGGAACCGGTCCCACTCCGTGCTCACATCCAATCCGACCGCATCCCGCAAGGAGTCGATCTGATCGGGGGTGAGCAGCGCGGCGTGGTTCAGCGGGTCCCCCGCCATCGGGAGTCCCCACCCCTTGATCGTGTAGGCGAGGACCACGCTCGGTCGGTCCGTCTCGGCGTCGCACCTTCGATATCGGTCGACCAGGGTCGTCAGGTCGTGCCCGCCCAGATTGTGGATGAGTGGCCCGAGGTCGGCGTCGTCGAGATCGGCGATCGTCCGGGCCACGGCGGCGTCCGCGCCGGCCAGGAAGCGATCGCGGAGGTCCGCACCCCGGTAGGCGAACAGACTCTGGTACTCCTCGTTCGACATGGCGTCGATGTGATGGCGGAGGGCCTCGCCTCCCGGACGGGCGAAGGCAGCTTCCAGCCTCTGGCCGTACTTCGCCAACTCGACGTGCCACCCGGCGTTCTCGAAGGCACGAGCGATCCGCCCCGCCCGGATGTCGGGGACCACCCGATCGAGGCTCTGACGATTCAGGTCCACGATCAGCAGGACGTTGCCGAGCCGCTCCACTGCCGGATCGAGCACCGCCTCCCACACGTTGCCCTCGTCCAGTTCGGCATCTCCGCACGTGGCGATGAAACGCCCCGGTGGCCCGGCGCCGAAGTGACAGTCGAGGTAGCGCCGGACGGCGGCGGAGAAGAGTGGGGCGACCGCACCAAGACCCACCGAGCCTGTGGAGTAGTCGGCGACGTCGGGATCCTTGGTCCGGGAAGGGTACGCCTGCAGGCCGCCGAGTCGCCGGAGCCGGGTCAGATACGAGCGGTCGAGGTCACCGCACAGGTACTTGATGGCGTGGTAGAGGGGGGCGGCGTGCGGTTTGATCGCCACCTTGTCGGTCCCCGAGAGATGACAGAACCAGAGGGCAGTCATGATCGACGCCATCGAGGCGGACGACGCCTGGTGGCCACCGATCTTGATCTCTGCGTCGGTTGAGCGATTGGCGACGTCCACCATGCGCACGGCCAGCCACAGGATCCGACGTTGGATCTCCTCCAGCACGTCGATCGACGGGAGGTCGGGGAGGATGGCTTCGACGCTCGCCTGCGCCGTCATGGCCGTCCCTTGAGCGCGGTGACGAGACGACGGGAGAGAAGCGAGGCGAACTCTCCTTCCGGCACGATCACCCCGACCCGTCACGGATGGCGGCTGCGATCGGGCCTATCAGACTGAACACCATGCGCCGACGGTGGACACACCTTCCTGCTCCGACGAACGACTGAGCGGGTAATCGGCCACCGTTCCAGTTGTCCCGTGCCAACGATCCACGGCTTCGACCGGCGCCGGTGAGGCGGTGGGAGCGAGGCCATCGTGGGCGCGTCGAGATACGGTGGTGCGCCTTGAACACCCCGGCGCCTACGAATGTGTCCATGTCCACACGCTAGTCTTGAATATCAATGTTGTTGATAAATCGTGCCCTCGCTCGGAGACAGTCGATGACAGAACTCGAAGGCAAAGTGGCACTGGTGACCGGTGCTGCTGGGGGAATGGGGAGGGCCATCGCCCTCGCCCTGGCGGAGCGCGGTGCGACACTGGCACTCAACGACCGAGACGCTTCCCTGATGACATCGTTCCGGGCCGGGGCAGACACTGTCTTCGTGGCTGCCGACGTGACCGACAGGGCCCAGGTCGCGGCGATGATGCAGACCGTGGCCGACCGATTTGGAACCGTCGACATTCTCGTCAACAACGCCGGTGTGTTGCGCCCCACAAAGATCGTGGATATCGACGAGGACGAGTGGGACTTCGTGGTCGACGTCAACCTCAAGGGAACGTTCCTGTGCTCGCAGGCAGTGATCCCGGAGATGCGCGCGAAGGGCTGGGGTCGGATCGTCAACCTCTCGTCCACGGCCGGCAAGAACGTGAGCACGATGGGCGGTGCCCACTACACCGCCGCCAAAGCCGGCATCCTCGGCCTAACCCGACACATCGCCTCCGAGGTCGCGAGGGACGGCATCACAGTGAATGCCGTTTGTCCCGGGCTGATCGACACCGACATGACGCGAGGCACCATCACCGCGGAACAGGCCCGGGCGTATGCCGACTCCTTCCCGATCCCGCGTCTCGGCCTGCCCGATGAAGTCGCGGAGCTCATCGCCTTTCTCGCCACCGACCGGGCCGCCTATATCACCGGCGCCAGCCTGGACATCAACGGTGGCGACCTGATGGTTTGACGATGCCGAGGTTCGAGCCGGGCGGACTGCGCAGCGAGGCGTGGTTCGCCGCCCCCGGTAAGACGGGATACGGGCATCGATCGTGGCTCAAGAACCAGGGCATACCCGACGACGTGCTCGGTTCGGGGCGTCCGATGATCGGCATCTGCGACACCTCCTCGGACCTCAATCCATGCAACGCCCACTTGACGAGCCTGGCCGATCGGGTGGCGCGTGGCGTGTGGGAAGCAGGTGGCGTCCCCTACATCTTCCCGACGATTTCTCTCGGTGAGCCCCTGATGCGGCCAACGGCCATGGCGTATCGGAATCTGATGAGCATGGACGTCGAAGAGTCGATCCGAGCGAACCCGCTCGACGCCGTGGTCCTCCTCGGCGGCTGCGACAAGACGATTCCTGCGCTGCTCATGGGCGCCGCCAGCGTGGATCTTCCCACCATCGTTCTGAGCGGCGGACCGATGCTGAACGGCAAGTTCGAAGGCACAGACGTCGGATCAGGGACCGACGTGTGGAAGTTCAGCGAGGCCGTGCGCGCAGGCAGGATGACCGAAGAGGCGTTCCTGGCCACCGAAGCCTGCATGGCACGCAGCGCCGGGCACTGCATGACGATGGGCACGGCCTCGACGATGGCGTGTCTGACAGAGGCGATGGGAATCGCGCCCGCAGGCTCGGCGGCCATCCCGGCGGTCGATGCACGAAGGTACGCCCTCGCCCAGGTGGTCGGACGGAGGATTGTGTCCATGGCGCATGATGGGCCCACTCCTTCAGCGATTCTCACGCGCCAGGCATTCGAGAATGCCATCGTCGTCAATGCCGCCCTCGCAGGTTCCACCAATGCTGTGATTCACCTTCTGGCGATTGCTGGGCGCCTGGGAGTACCGCTCTCACTCGACGACTTCGACACCATCGGTCGGGAGGTACCGGTGCTCACGAACCTGAGGCCGTCAGGCGAGTACCTCATGGAGGACTTCTATTACGCCGGGGGCCTGCCGGGGCTGATGAGCCGCGTCGCCGACCGACTCCACCTCGACGCGACGACGATCGAAGGTGACACCGTCGCAGATCGTGTCGCAGCCGCTCCGATCTACGACGATGATGTCATCCGGCCTATCGATCGTCCGGTCGCCGACGGACCAGCTATCGCGGTCCTGCGGGGAAACCTGTGCCCGGACGGTGCAGTGATCAAGGTG
>DATHWB010000085.1:0-6036 GCA_035460965.1 Acidimicrobiia bacterium | reverse complement strand
CAGTTCGGCCGGGGTGGCCCCTTCCTCACGCCGTGACACGACTTCTCACGCCTCTCGGTCGTACCAACCAAGAGGAGCCAAGACCATGTACTTCGACCGCCGCCTGCTCGATGCCATCTCCGCCGCCCGCCGGGAGGGCCGGGCCTCACGCCGGCTGTCCCGGCGACAGAGCCGTGACCTCGGTGCCTTCCCTATCCGCATGTGATGGTGCCGTAGCCTCGGCGGCGTGAGCACGCCTCGAACCCTGACGCCGCGACATCGCAATCGGGCACTCCTCGCTCGACAAATGCTGCTCGACCGGGTCCGGGCGCCGCTCCCCCGCGTGGTGGAGCGGATGGGGGGCATCCAGGCCCAGTACGCGCCGTCCGCCTACATCGGGCTCTGGTCGCGGGTCGACGGCTTCCGCCGAGACGCTCTCACCAGGGCACTCGAACGGAGGACTTTGATCCAGGGAACCTCGCTGCGATCCACCATCCACACCGTGTCGAGCGCCGACTACTGGCCGTTCGTCATCGCCGTACAGGCCAGTCAGCAGGCGTGGTGGCTAC
Organism: Acidimicrobiia bacterium; assembly: GCA_035460965.1. GTDB lineage: Bacteria > Actinomycetota > Acidimicrobiia > Spongiisociales > ZC4RG35 > DATHWB01. Next base: position 5,488 of record DATHWB010000085.1, on the reverse strand, counting down.
GAGTCGTGAAAGGACAGGGCCTGGACGCTGCCCGGATGGAGGCGGCCGCGAACGACGCCAGGCGACTGCTGGCAGACGGACCGCTCCGCGCGGCCGATCTGATCGAAAGACTGGGCGAGGCCGGACATCCGCGGGAGTCGTTCAACGGCCTCGGGCTGTGGCTGCCGATGGTCCGTGTTCCCCCGTCCGGGACGTGGGAACGCCGGCGGGCCGATCTGTACGGCGATGCCGCCCTTTGGACAGGACCGCCCGGCCGGCTGGCGGAGCGGGAGGCGGTGCAGGCGATCCTCCGTCGCTACCTGGCGGCGTTCGGTCCAGCCTCCGTCGAGAGTGCCGCCTCGTGGGCAGGAGTGCCGAACGGGGTCATGCAAGAGGCGGCAGACTCGCTGGCGTTGCGGACCGTCCGTCAGGTCGATGGCCCGAACCTGCTCGATGTCCCCCGTGGCCCGCTCCCCGATCCCGACACTCCGGCACCGGTCCGAATGCTCGGAACATGGGAGGCGCTGCTGCTCGTCCACGCCCGAGGAACGGGCGTGCTGGCGGAAGACCTCCGGGAGGCCGTGTTCCACACGAAGAACCCGCACTCCGTCAACACGTTCCTCGTCGACGGGACGGTCGCCGGGACCTGGCGCCACGAAGGCGGCCGGATCACCGTGCAACCGTTCCAACCCCTACCTCGACGGATGCGGCAGGAAGTCGACCACGAGGCGGACCGACTGCGAGCGCTCTTCGCGCAGTGACCGCCCTCACAACCGGGCGAGCGCCCGCCTGAGACCAGTGTCGCCTGTGCGACTTCGCCAGGATGTCTCGCCGCGTGGGATCCGCCGAGGCGCGGAACACCCGGTCCGCTGTCTCCTCTGTTCGCACCGGGATGACGGACGCGCAAGTGCGTCTTGAGACGCTCGAGCGGGATCGCGGTCACCGACGACGGAGAGGGATGGGGGACCTCCCCCAGGGGCGGGTACCCGATGGGCGGCACCGCCGCGATCAGCCATGTTCGGATCATGAGCCAGAACACTTCGAAAGCCGCAGAGCGCCCGGCGACCGAGCGCGGCGATTCACATCCGCGGGCCATTCGGACCTCTCGTCTCGAGGGCCTCCGCATCTGGATCGGACGGGCTATCGTCCGTGCCCTCGTCATCGGATGCGGGGCGATCGTCCTTAGCGGGATCGGGCACATGCTCCTGCAGCCGGCACGCGCCGAGTCACCCGAGGCAGCCGAGCTCGTGGCCTCGCTCCGGAACGGAACGGCGACGATGGATCTCGTGCCGAGCGGGTTCGACACGACACTCGGATACCGCCCGGTGTCCGCGGGCGGAGCCCTCGCCAACCCGACGGGAGGATGCTCGACCCCCGGACGAATCGGACCGGACTCCTTCGCAGATGCCTGCCGTATCCACGACTTTGGCTACGACACGCTTCGTTTCGCCGAGATGTCCGGATCCCGTCTGGGTCCCTGGGCGCGATTCGAGATCGATCACCGGCTGTACACAGACCTCGTCGACACCTGTTCCACAGTCCGATGTCACGCCACCGCCGCCGCGTACTACACGGCAGTGACGGCCAACTCGGTGCGGCAGGGATACCTCGCCCCGACGGAGGAACCAGTCATACCCTGGCTCGGGGTGACGGTGGCGATTCTCGTGCTGGCGCTGGTGCCTCCCACCCGCATGCTCCACCTCCGGCTGATGCGCCGGGTAGGTCCGTCACCCTCGACCCGCACCACCAACGTCGGACGTCGCCAACTCCGGCGCAGCGAGTCCGACGCTGTCAGGCCGCAGCCAGCCGGTCTCGTAGACATATCGAGTCAGTTCGTTGCGACTCGTCACGTGCACCTTCCGGAAGATGTTGCCGATGTGGTTCTCGAGGGTCTTGACACTCATCCCCAACTCCGCCGCAGACTCCCGGTACGAGTACCCGCGGGCGATCAGCGTCGTCACCTCCCGTTCTCTCGGGGTGAGTCGCTCGACCCCGCGAAGGTCCCTCGTGAACCCGTCGATGTCGAGCAGGTACCCGGCGACCTCGGGAGAGACGGCCGACGCCCCGCCGAGCACACGACCGATCGCCTCGAACATGAATCCGGCATCCGCCGTCTTCACCACGTATCCCTCCACTCCGGCGCGGAACATGGTCAGCACATCCTGCGGCGCGGTCGAAACGGACACCACCAGGAACCGGACAGACGGATCGGTCTTGCGCACTGCGTCCACGACGGCGGCTCCCCCTCCCCCCTCGATGTGGACGTCCAGCAGGACCAGATCCGGTTTGCGGTCCCTGATCATCTCGATTGCGCTGGCGGCGTTGTCCGCCGACCCGGCGTACCGGTATCGCTGGGAGATCAGGGCTTCGATGCCGAGGCGGACCAGCGGATGGTCCTCCACGACGAAGATGGCAGGAGGAGTCGGCTCGTTCATCCGACAGGCGCCACGATGCTCACCTCGGTCCCCCGCCCCGCTGACGACCGGATGGTGACCGATCCTCCGACAGGACCCACTCGCTCGGACATCGATCTCTCCACGCGACGTCCCGTCTCGCCGTCCGGGTCGAAGCCACGACCCCGGTCCCGGACGTTGACGACGACGACACCGTCTTCGATCACGCTGTAGAGGTCGACCTGATCCACCCCTGCGTGCTGGGCGGCATTCATCATCGCCTCGCGGGCAGCACCGAGCACGACATCGAGCGAATGGCCGACTTCGCCGTCGCTGCGAATCACCTCATTGATCTTCACCCCGCGATACAACTCTTCGACCTCATCACGGCTGCGAAGGAGAATGGCCCGAAAGCTCCTGGTGTGAGGGGATCGGAACTCTTCGATCGTCCGGCGGAGTTCGCGCGTCTGCCGGCGGACGAAATACGCCACCTGCTGGGGCTTGTCGGCGCTCACCTCGATGGCGTGGAACGTCTGGAGGACCTCGTCGTGGAGGTGGCGGGCGAGGGATGCGCGCTCCTCGTATCGCGCCGCCGCCTCGCGCTGGCGGTCCAGTTCGTCCTGCAGCGCGAGACGCAGCCGCTCTCGCTCGCGAAGTGCATCGAACGCCCAGCCGATGATGACGGCAAAGACGATGAACTGGAACGTGCCGGCCATGCGAATGTCCCCCAGGCCGTGGGCGAGATGAAGGAACACGTGCTCGACGACGAGCACGAACGAGGCCATGACCGTGAACCTGAGATCGAAGGCGAAGGCCATCGTGAAGAGCCACGACGCCGGCCATCCGCCGCTCACGAAGTCGTCTGTGCCTGCCACCAGGCCTATTCCGGACAGCCCCAGGGCGATGGCACCATCACAAATCACGAACGCGATGCTGCCCAGGCGGTGGTTCGCCCTGCCTGCCCACACCGTCACACCCGCCCACAGCCCGGCGAACACGGCTGCGCCGACGAGCACCGGTCGGCTGCCGTTTCCACCGGTCGCGATCACGACGCCGACGAGGATCCACAGCCACACCGTGACCAGGAAGCGATAGGTGACGACCACGTTGCGCAGGGTCACGTCGACCGATGGCGTCCCCTCGACGTCGGCGTGTCGACCGCCGTCACCAGACCGGGGTCGGTCGTGCGGGGAGGGCGGACGCCGATCGGTCACGCCGACCCCTCGGTGACGGCCCACCACCGGCGTCCGCCGAGACACGTTCGATGGACTGGTGGTCACACCCACCGCTCCTCTCGTCGTCCCCAGTCTGTCAGGTCCGCCGCCGCCGGGCATCGGGGAACACCCTGAATCTCGGCCGCCCGCCTTCCGTCGGACCGAGAGAACGGCAGTGTCACGTCGTGAGGCCGGCTCTCACGCCGACGGGGTACACGACACAGGAGGACGCAGAGCATGTACGTCGACCGACAAATGATCGATGAAGTCGCCCAGCAGCGGTGGCGGGCTCCGCTGCCGGAGGTCCGCCCGAGCGGCCGATCCGCGCCGCGCCGGCAGAAACGTGACCGCACCCGAACCCGGCCAGCGCCCATGCCGCATCCGATCCGGATGTGATCAGAGGACCTGCGGGGAGTGCAGGTCGGCGTCGCCGCCTGTCGCGCCGCTCTGCCCGAAACAGCTTCGCCTTCGGGCGGGCGGCGTCTCAGAGACGAGTCAGCGCACGTCTCAGGCCCAGTGTCGCCTGGGCGATGCGCTGTTCGTTCTCGACGAGGGCGAAACGGACGAAGCCGTCCCCGGACGGTCCGAAGCCCACCCCAGGGCTGACCGCCACCTTGGCCTCGTCGAGGAGGTGGTAGGCGAAGTCGAGGGATCCCATCTCTGCGTAGGGATCCGGGATGGGAGCCCACACGAACATGGTGCCCCGCGGCTTGTCCACCTTCCATCCGCCCCGCGCCAGCCCGTCGATCAGGACGTCACGCCGGCGGAGGTAGACGTCGTTGACCTCCGAGACGTAGTCGTCACCTTCGTTGAGGGCGATGATCGAGGCGATCTGTATCGGCTGGAAGGTGCCGTAGTCGAGGTACGACTTCAGCTTGCCGAGTGCCGCCACGATCTCCGGGTTCCCCACCAGGAAGCCGACCCGCCACCCGGCCATCGAATGGCCCTTGGTCAGCGTGTACAACTCGACCCCCACTTCCTTGGCGCCCGGCACCTGCAACAACGATGGAGGGCTGTAGCCGTCGAAGTGGATGTCGGCGTAGGCGAAGTCGTGTACGACGACCACGCCGTGCTCGTGCGCGAACGCCACGAGCCTCTCGAAGAAGTCGAGGTCGACCACCGTCGTGGTCGGGTTGTGGGGGAACGAGACGATCAGCACGCGCGGGCGTGGCCACGAGTTGCGGAACATACGGTCGAGCATCTCGAAGTAGTCGGCTTCGGAGCTGATCGGGGCTCTCCGCACCTCGGCGCCGGCGAGCACGGGGGCGTAGATGTGGATCGGATACGAGGGCTCCGGAACGATGGCGACGTCTCCCGGCTGGACCAGCACCCACATCAGGTGGCTCAATCCCTCCTTGGCGCCGATCGTCGAGATGACCTCGGTCTCGGGGTCGAGCGCCACGTCGAACCGGCGCCGGTAACGCTCGGCCACGGCGCGACGCAGGTTGGGAAGGCCGCGGGAGACCGAGTACCGGTGGTTGCGCTCGTTGCGCGCCGCCTCGATCAGCTTGTCGACGACGAAGGGGGCGGACGGGATGTCCGGGTTGCCGAAGCCGAGATCGACGATGTCCTCGCCCGCCCTCCTGGCGGCCATCTTCCGCTGGTTGACCTCGGCGAAGACATACGGAGGGAGATTGTCGATCCGTCGGAACTCCATCCTCCGAGGCTAACGGCCTCCGCCACCCCCGCCGATCAACCCCCCGAGAGGCGGGAGACGACTCTCCGGATGCGCGCCGGGACGAAGTCGGAGGCCACGTCGAGGATGGAGCGAACGAGCTCGAGCAGATCCCGGGAACCGTCCCAATGTTCGAGAACCACGTCCTCGCCTGCCACCTCGACGATGTGGTGGATGGCATAGGTCATCAGCAGGAGGTCGTCGAGCAGCCCTGCGACCGGAATGAA
>DATHWB010000084.1:0-1564 GCA_035460965.1 Acidimicrobiia bacterium | reverse complement strand
ACTCGTCCGGGACGCTGGCCGTTCTCCCCATCCGGGGCGGCGGCGCGCTCGCTGAGGCCAGCAACGTCGTCCAGCACCACGGCTCCGGCGCCGACCCGAGACGACAGGGCGGCCCCCACGCCCACTGCATCGTGCCGGATCCGGGAGGCCGTAACGTCCTGTCCTGCGATCTGGGCGCCGACCAGGTGTTTGTCTACCGTCTCGACGCCGAGGCGGGGCGCCTAGTGCCCGCGATCTCGCCTTCGGCGCACCTGGAACCAGGGTCCGGGCCCCGGCACATCGCCTTTCACCCCCATGGGCGCTGGGCGTACGTCATCAACGAACTCGGCAACACGATGACGGCGTTCACCTACGACCCCGACACTGGCCGGCTCGATGAGATCGGCTCCGTCTCCACGCTGCCGGAGGGGTACGCCGAGACCTCCTACTGCGCCGATGTCCACGTGGCGCCCTCGGGTCGCTATGTGTATGGCTCGAACCGCGGGCACGACTCGATCGTCACCCTCCGGGTGGACGAGCCCACGGGGATGGTCGAGCCGGTGAGCTGGGAACCCACCCAGGGCTCCTTCCCGCGCAACTTTTTCCTTTCTCCCGACGGCACCTGGCTCCTCGCGGCGAACCAGAAGGGGGATAACGTGGTCTCCTACCGGGTGGACGTCGAGACCGGTCTCCTCGAGCCCACGGGCCACACACTCCGGGTGTCGATGCCCGTCTGCCTCCTCCCGCTCTTCTAGGGTGGGGAGACTCAACACGAATGCCACGAATGAATGAATTCCACGAATAAGAGGTGAAGTCAGGGGATTAGGATCCTCGAGCGGATCCGGGGATAGAGGAGACAAGCCACAGGAATGCTATCCGCGGCCGACTACCTATCGTCGCCTCACTTGCGCGTACGCTCGTCTCCGGTAGATCGCCTTCTCTTATTCGTGGTATCCGTCGATTCGTGAGATTCGTGTTGAGCCTTTATCGGTGCGACGTGACACCCACCTGTTGGCACATCTCGAGCACGGGGCAGGTGGAGCATCGGGGGAGGCGGCCGGTGCAGATGTGCTTGCCAAAGGGCACCAGTAGGCGGTTGATGTCCAGCCAGTAGCGCTCGGGGAGGACCGCCTCGAGGGCCACCATCGTCGCCTCGGGCCGTGGCGCCCGGACATAGCCCCAGCGGTTCGTCACCCGGTCGACGTGTACGTCCACGCTGATCAGCGGCCGGCCGCAGGCGATCCCCAGCACGAGCCGCGCGCACTTGGGTCCAACTCCCGGCAGCGACAGGAGCACCTCCTCTTCACAGGGCAACCGCCCGTCGAACTCGTCGACCGCGCGCCGGGCGATGTCGCACATCTGGATGGCTTTGCGCTCGTGAAAGGACGAGTCGTGGATCCAGACGTCGATCTCGGCGGGGTCCAGCGCAGCGAACTGCTCGGGGGTCCGGGCGTGGGAAAAGAGGTCACGCGCGATGACCACAGTGGCCTCGTCGCGCGTGCGGATGGAGATCATACAGGCGATGAGGACCTCAAAGGGGCTAGAGTAGCCGTCCTCGGCGAGCTCGAAGAGCGCCGCCTTTGGG
>DATHWB010000083.1:0-2613 GCA_035460965.1 Acidimicrobiia bacterium | reverse complement strand
CTCGCCCTGATCCTGACCGTGCTCCCCTATCTCGGCCTCTCGAACAGCGACGGCCAGATGATCATCGGTGCCCTGGTCCTGCTCGGGATCCTGCTGTTCCAGGTGGGCGACATGAAGGAACTGGTCAAGCGCAACTACAAGCGGGCGCGCCGACTGATCGTCCGTGGTCGCCCCCCCAAGGAGACGACGATCGCGGAGGTGTACCCGCCGGGAACCGACTTCCAGGTGGTGCCCACCGGCCGGATCCTCATCAAGGGCGGGACGATCCTGACGATGGACCCTGCCATCGGTGACCTCCCCGTGGGCGACATCGTGATCGAACAGGATCGGATCGTGGCGGTCGGTCCGAACCTCGAAGCCTCGGACGGGGAGGTCATCGACGCCACCGGGATGATCGTCGTGCCCGGTTTCGTCGACACCCACCGCCACATCTGGGAGGGCGTGCTGCGCAACATCGGGACCGACGTGCCGCTGGAGGGGCGGACGAGCTACATCTCGTTCGTGCTGCACAAGCTCGCCCCGGCGTTCCGTCCGGAGGACGCCTACGCCGGCAACCTCATATCGGCGCTGGGCGCCATCGACGCCGGCATCACCACCCTCCTCGACTGGTCGCACATCCAGGGCTCGCCCGCCCACACCGACGCCGTGGTCCAGGCACTGCGCGATTCAGGGATGCGGGCCGTCTTCGCCTACGGCTTCCCGTGGTGGGGGAAGTGGGAGGAGAGGCAGCCGAGCTGGTTCGTGCGAGCCGCCACCGAGCACTTCTCCACGAAGGACCAACTCCTCACGCTGGCGCTGGCCGCGCCCGGTCCCGAGTTCACGGACTTCGAGGTGACCCGGGACCACTGGAAGCTGGCGCGAGAGACCGACGCACGCATCACCACCCACGTCGGAGTCGGTAGCTACGGGCAGGAAGGAAAGGTGCAGGAGTTCGGGGAGGCAGGGCTCCTGGGAGCAGACACGACGTACATCCACTGCACGACGCTGAATCCCACGGAGATCCAGATGATCGTCGACACCGGTGGCACGGTGTCCCTGGCCGCCCCCGTCGAGATGATGATGGGCCACGGCCTTCCGCCGATTCAGAAGTTCCTCGATCGGGGCCTGCCACCCAGCCTGAGCATCGACGTCGAGACGAACGTGCCGAGCGACATGTTCAACCAGATGAGATCGGTGCTGGCTCTGCAGCGATCGATCGCGGCCGGCGAGGGCAAGTCGCCGATCTCGGCCCGCGATGTGCTCGCCTACGCCACCCTGGAGGGAGCGAAGGCCAACGGGCTCGAGTCGAAGGTGGGGACGCTGACACCCGGCAAACAAGCCGACATCGTCCTGCTGCGAACGGACAGGATGAACGTGACACCGCTCAACGACCCGACGACGGCGGTGGTCGTCGGCATGGACACCGGCAACGTCGACACCGTGATCATCGCCGGTCGGGTGATGAAGCGGGCCGGTCGGCTCCTCCACGTGGACTGGGAGGCCGTGCGCCGGATGGCGACGGAGTCACGGGATCACGTGATCGACCGCTCGGGTTTCAGGCTCCCGAAGATCTAACCCGGCACCGGCAACCGGCGGCCGAGGATCCGGGCGAGCCGACCGAGCACCGGCACCGCCAGCGCAGCCGGCCCAGCCATACGGAACACGTCCCGATACTCGTGAGCCAGCCGCGCCAGGACCAGCGGGCCGGCACTCGCGGGCAGGTGGTGAGCGGTCACGAAGAACTCGCCGGTTCGCAGCGCCGGCCGGGTCTCCCATCGCGCCACCGCCGGCTCCTCCGAGGACGCGTTCCTCGCTCGATGCGTCGCTCCGGCGGGGATCCGGAGCACGTCTCCGGCTCCGAGCACCGTGATCACGCCCTCCACCTCGAAGACCAGCTCACCGGACTCGACCGTGAAGGTCTCCTCCTGCCGAGGGTGCGAGTGCAGAGGGGGAAACGGGGAGCCCGGCGAGTACTCCGCTCGCTGCTCGTGCGCCTCGCCGCCTGTCTCGGCGGCAGTCCGCAGAAACGTGAGCGTGACCTCCTCGCTCCGAAGCACCGTGCCCTTCTCCACCACCGTGCCACTGTATTCCGCCGGTACCGTGCGGAGATGCCACACGCGGACCGGATGTGGATGCGCTGAGCCTCGACCGAATCCTGGCCGTGGTGGGGGTGACCGTCGGTGTAACGGTCGTTGCACTGAGCCGGGACCGGTTCCCCCGGGTCGACCGGGTTCTCGGGGCAGCCGGGTTCCTGGTCCTGACCGCGGCGCTCGGATGGCTGGTCGTCACGACACCGTGGGCGACGATGGCGGTGGTGGCGGTGTTCCTCGCCTGGAACCTGGCATTGTCATGGGCCGCGACGACCACCAGTTGGGAACCGATCCCTGCAGACCAGCATGCCGAAGCGGTCTGGCTCGAGGAGATCGGGCTCCTCCATTCGATGGGGTGGGACTACCTCGGTTCCTGGGTGCTGGACCTCGGCCAGGTACGGCCGACCTTCACGTCGCTGCGGCGGCGCCACGACGACACTCGGATCGGGATGATGGGGAAGGCCGCCAAAGGGGGAATCGTGAGCATCGAGACGCGACTCGACGACGGGAATGGTCTGCTCGTCACGCTTCGTGGTCGTTCGAG
>DATHWB010000082.1:0-12059 GCA_035460965.1 Acidimicrobiia bacterium | reverse complement strand
CGTTCGTCGGATGCCGGTTCGGGGGGGACCGGCTGGTCGTTGTCGGTGGTCATTCGGTCGACCTGCCCCGGCTGCACACCAGGGCGTGCTGGGAGGAGAGAGCGAATTGCATGGCCCCTGTTACCCCGCCAGGGACTCGTTCATACCCGACTCCCGGCCCGCTCGATCGATCGATCGTGTTGGTGAGATCGGCGACCTGGGCGCCTCCTACCCTTGCAGCCCATGTCGCTGATCTCTCGCATCTTGGATACCGCTGCCCGCGTGCCCGACCGCCTGGCTCTCGAATCGCTGGCGGACGGTCGAAGGTGGACGTACGCCGATCTCGCCGGTGAGATCGATCGGGTGGCAGGTGCGCTTCGGCAACTGGGAGCCGGTGACGGCGACCGGGTGACCGCTCAGGTCGGGTCGTCCCCGGAGGCCTTCCTCCTTCACCTCGGTGCACTGCGCGCGGGGGTGATCCTCAATCCGTTGAATCCGGCGTACACGCCGTCGGAGGTCGCCTTCTTCCTGGCGGATGCCGAGCCAGTGGTGTTCCTGGTCGACGCCGACCCCGACGACGCACTCCGCGCCGCGGTACCCGGCGGCACGTCGATCCACGTGCTGGGGTCGCTGTGGCGGTCGGACGACACCCGGACCGTGGCCCCGGTGGAAATGAGCGCCGATGCCGTCGCCGTCCTCCTGTACACCTCCGGCACGACCGGCAGATCCAAAGGCGCCATGATCACCGATGGCAACCTCGTGGCCTGTGCTGACGGGCTGCGCCAAGCATGGGGGATCACAGGCGACGACACGATCCTCCACGCCCTTCCGTTGTATCACGTCCATGGGCTGTTCGTCGCCACCCATCCGTTCCTGCTCACCGGCGGGACGATCCTGCTGGCGGGGCGCTTCGCCACCGACACCGTCGTCGAACATCTGCCCAGGGCCACCGTCATGATGGGAGTTCCCACCATGTACGTGAGGTTGCTCGCCGACGAACGCGTCGATGCAGAACTGACGGCCCACATGCGGCTGTTCACCTCCGGGTCCGCCCCGCTGCTCGAACGCACCTGGCTGGACTGGGCCGATCGCACGGGCCACCGGATCGTGGAGCGCTACGGCATGACCGAGATCCAGATGGCGTGCAGCAACCCGCTGGACGGGGACCGTCGTCCCGGCACCGTGGGCGTCCCGTTGCCCCAGGTCGAGGTGAGGGTTCGGGGAGACAACGGGGAACTCGTCGGTCCCGGCGTGCCCGGGGTGCTCGAGGTCCGCGGGCCGAACGTCCTGGCGGGCTACTGGCGGTTGGCAGAAGCCACGCGGGAATCGTTCACCGACGACGGCTGGTTCATCACCGGCGACGTCGTCACGCGGGCGGAGGACGGGTACGTCACGATCGTCGGTCGGGAGAAGGACCTGGTCATCAGCGGGGGCCTCAACGTGTATCCGAAGGAGGTCGAGGACGTCATCGACCCGCTGCCAGGAGTCGTCGAGTCCGCCGTCATCGGCGTCGCGCACCCTGACTTCGGTGAAGCCGTGGTGGCGGTGTGTGCGGTGGGAGAAGGGCCCGAGGTCGACGGGCAGAGCGTCATCGCCGCCTGCCGCGAGAGGCTGGCTCACTTCAAGGTCCCGAAGGCGGTGGTGTCCGTGGCGACGCTTCCCCGCAACACGATGGGAAAGGTTCAGAAGGGCGAGCTTCGCCAACGGTTCGGGGACATGTTCGGCTCGTAGATTCGGGCGGCCGAGCACGGCAGACCAGAATGCGACTCCGCCGAGAAGGAGATTGCATGTCGATCGAGCGTCACGAGACCGGACCCAGGATGAGTCAGGTCGTCGTCCACAATGGGGTGGCACACCTCGCCGGACAGGTCGGGTCCGATCCCGATGCCGACGTCAAGACTCAGACCGAACAGACGCTCGAGAAGATCGACCGGCTGCTGGCGCTGGCCGGAACGGACAAGTCGAAGCTGCTCTCCGCCAACATCTGGCTGCCAGACATCGCGACCGGCTTCGGCCCGATGAACGAGGCGTGGGCGGCGTGGGTTCCCGAGGGTTCCGCTCCCGCCCGGGCGACCGTGCAGTCGGCGTTGGCGGCAGACCACTGGAAGGTCGAGATCATGGTGACCGCCGCGGTCGACTGAATCTCAGGAGTTCTCTTCGACCTCGGCGGTGCATGCCAGCCGCAGGGCCGGCTCGTAGGCCACGTCGCCCTCACTGACGATCACCACGGACAGGGTCTCGATGGTTCCGTCCGATCCGAGCGTGGCTTCGACGTCCTGTGTCACGACTCCGTGACGGGTCAGGCAGTCGTCGAAGTCGGCGGAGACATCTCGAGGCGCGTTCTGACAGCCGGTCAGAGCGAGCGCGGCAGCGAGCAGCAGTGCGAGTCCGGCACGGCGCCCGCGGTGGGGTGCATTCATGTCCTTCAGCGTATGGGAGCGACCGAACGACCTTATCGGTACCCGTCACCCATATCGGTCGATGTCACGACGGCGGTCGCTCGGCGGCATGCAGATCTCTGAGCAATGCCACCTCCGCCATGTGGTGGATGAACTCCCGGTTGACCCAACGCACGATGCCGATGAACGGGAGATCGGGATCGAGACCCAGCGGGTATTGGCCGAAGCCCACCTGGTCGAATCGATCGGCGGTGAGGCCTTCGACCTCATCTAGCCAGCGTGTGACGACGTCCCACAGTCGGTCGAGGGTCACGGTGGCGTCCGGGGAGAAGTCGACGATGTCGGCTGGTGGGATCGTGCGTGACCCGAACGTCCACTCGAATCGACCGGCGAACCCCGACAGCAGATGGTTGAGCCTCCAGGCGATGGTCGTCGGCGGTCCCGGCAGAAAGGGGTCGATGCGTTCGTAGTCGAGCAGCCATGCACCCGGACCGAACGCGTGTGGGGTGGCAGCCATCGCCCGGGAACGCAGCGACCACATGTTCGCCACCGGTTCCCACAAGTACTCGGCGTCCCCGAGGCCGACCATGCGAGCCCGGGAGAAGTCGAGCGACTCCCGCAGTTGTTCGACGAGAAGGCCGACGCGATCCGTCCTGATGTCCACGTGTCTCCTCTCCACCCTGCACGTTAAGGACCTCGAGGACACCCAGCTACCGCGATGTAGGGACCTTCGGACACTTGTGGAGTCGCGGTCGCCACGGTCACACTGGGCCACATGTCGTATCACTTCAGTATCACGGTTCAGGACGACTTCGATCGGGTCGTCGAGCGCACCAAGGCAGCCCTGGCGGCCGAGGGATTCGGGATCGTCTCGGAGATCGACATGGCTGCGACTCTCAAGGAGAAGCTCGGTCACGAGATGAAGCCGTATCTGATCCTGGGTGCCTGCAACCCTCCCTTCGCGCTCAAGGCGGTCATGTCGGACCCCGGAATCGGCACTCTCCTGCCGTGCAACGTCGTCGTACGATCGAACGGGGAGGGCGTGGTCGTCGACTTCATGGACCCGGAGGCCGTCCTCGAACTCGTCAAGGCGCCGGGAGTGCGCGAGGTCGCCGACGACGTACGCACCCGCATGGAGCAGGTACGAGACTCGATCGCCATGGGTTAGCAGTCGCCGGGAGACACCGGGTACGTTCGCTCGTCAAAGTGTGGTCGACGCGGCGTCGCAATAATCAGGGTCATAACCTGCGCGCGAACATCGTGGAGGGAACTCGTGATGCGCAGACTGCGCGTGTTCGTCGTGTTTGTGGTCATGGCCGGAACGATCGTGACCGCCGGAGCATCCATCGGAGTCCCGGAGGGTGGCGGCGAATTCCTGCCGAACGAATTGATCATCGGACTGCAGCCCGGTGTGGATGCCAGGGAAGTGGCCGTTGCCTTGGGCGGCGGCGTCGACCGATCCCTCCTGACGGCAGATGTTCATGTGCTCCGGGTCGGAAATCCTTTGGCTGCCGCAGCACTGGCGCGGAGTCTGCCAGGCGTGCTCTTCGCGGAGCCCAACTGGGTTCGTCGACTGCATACCCATGGAACCAGTCCGAACGACTCGGATTTCCACCTCAAGTGGGACCTGCACAACGACGGTTCACTCTCCGATGGCTCAGATCGGGCCACGTCCGGAGCCGACACAGGTTTCATGTCGGCGTACAACGCGCTCGCGGGAGCGAGCCTCATGCAGACCGTGGTGGCGATTCTCGACACGGGTATCGACGCTGCCCACCCGGATCTCGACGACAAACTGGTTGGTGGATACGACGCCATCGACGGAGTCGGTGCTCCGGTCGATGGGTACGGTCACGGAACCCATGTGGCGGGCATCGCTGCTGCCGAGACGAACAACGGGCTCGGCACAGCAGGGATCGGTTTCCACCCGGCCATCCGGATCATGCCCGTCAAGGTGTGCGACGACAACGGGAGTTGTCCGTCGTCCGCCATCGCCGATGGCATCACCTGGGCGGTCGGACACGGCGCGAAGGTGATCAACATGAGCTTCGGCGGCCCCGAGAGCAGCAGCGTCGAGATCGCTGCCTTCGACGCAGCGCACGCAGCCGGAGTCCTGCTGGTCGCCTCCGCCGGCAACTCGAATGTCGCCACCCAGAATTACCCGGCGGCGCACCCGACGGTCATGGCCATCGCCGCCACCGACTGGGCCGACGGCAAGGCTTCGTACTCGAATCACGGAGCGTCTTGGGTCGATCTGGCCGCCCCCGGCGGCGACATGGACAGGTACGACGACCCGGAGGGCATCTACTCGACGATGCCCACCTACAACGTCTTCCTGACGTCGTGCCGGGCTCGGGGGCTGCTCAGCCCGTGCTACGACCTGCACTACGACCAGTTGGCGGGAACGTCCATGGCCGCTCCGCAGGTGGCGGGTGCGGCGGCGCTTCTCTTCGCGATGGGGGCGGGTGGCAACCTCGAAGTGAGGGAGCTGCTCGAGACCACCGCCGTTCCGATTCCCGGGACCGGCACTCTGTGGGCCAACGGTCGCCTCGACATCGGCGCCGCGGTGGCCGCGGCGGGCGGCGTGGACCCGGCCCCGACGGTCACGATCACCAGCCCCGTCAACGGCTCGACCGTCTCGAACACAATCGCCGTCACAGCGGAGGCGTCGGATGATGTCACGAGTGTCGCGTTCTCGGTCGACGGCGTGACGATCATCATCGATGAGGACCCGTCCGACGGCTGGTCCACGGAGTGGGACACGAATTCCGTAGCGGACGGCGTTCGCACCGTATCTGTCCTCGCCGGCACTGCAACTGGTCCGACCGCCACCGCGTCTGTGGCCGTCGTCGTCGACAACGGGGCTCAGGCGTCGATCTCGCTCCAGGTCTCGGCGTACAAGGTGCGAGGACTCGCGAAGGCGGATCTCTCGTGGAGTCCAACAGCAACCGGTGATGTCGACATCTACCGGAACGGGACGAAGGTCGTCACGACCGCCAATGACGGCTTCCATACGGACAACATCGACGTGCGGGGGAGCGGCACCTACACATATCAGGTGTGTGAGGCCGGATCCACGAGCACGTGCTCGAACGAGGCGACTGCCGGCTACTGACCTGAACGTGACCCCGAGGCCGGAGGGCCTCGGGGTCACCGTATGCCTGTGCGAGATCAGGCGCCGAAGGCCTCGACGAACGACGCCTCGTAGTCCGGGGTGGCGACCCCGCTGTAGCCGCAGCCGTTCACCACGCCGTCGGTGGCGGTGATGAGGTAGCGCTGTCCGACCTCGAGGGTCGGTGTGCCGATGAGGGCCTCGAATCCGGGCGTGTACTGGATCTCGACCACCTCGGCGTCGCCGCCGACGAACCAGCGGTCGACCTCGAGGGTCGCGACCGAGTCGGTCAATTCGACGACCGTGCCGCCGAAGGCGGGGCTCATCCCGCGCAGCGTCTCGATGTCGAAGGGCAGGCACATCGCCATCGCGTCGCTGCCGTTGGCCGTCAGGATCAAGGGCTCCTTGTCAGAGCCGAGGCCCAACATGGACGCTGCTCCGATCGTGACGGCCAGCAGGGCGGCCACTGCTCCGACGAGACGGACCCGCCGGGGCTCCACTCGCCTTTCCATCGTCTGGGTTGACATGATGTCCTCCATCAGTGCTCGTGCCCGACCGCTCGTGATCGGGTCCACCGGTTCCGAAGGAGGGGACGGGTTGGACGCTGCCAGCCGCTTTCGTAGCTGGTCGTCGTTCATGACCTTTCCTCCTTGCTGCTTTCACGGTGTGAGTGTCCGGAGGACGTCTCGTTCTTTCGCGCGATCTCGAGATTCTCGCCGAGCTTCTTCTTGGCTCTGTGCAGCCTGATCGAGACGGCGTTCGGGGTCAGACCGAGGGCCACCCCGATCTCGGCGGCTTCGAGCCCCTCCCAGGCCCACAGCCGAAGGAGCTCGCGATCCGAATCGGGGAGAGCGTCCAGGGCGGTGTGGAGTTCGGGGTCGAGGGGTCCCTCGTCGACCGTGGCCGGCCGAGGTTCCGTCTCCGCTCTGCGGACGAGACGGAGGTGGCGGCCGGCCGCCCGGCGGTGGTTGGCGACGTGGCGGCGGGCCACCCCGTACGCCCAGGGCAGCCGGGCGTTGGGCGGGACGGAGTCGAGGCGGCGCCACAGTGTCATCATCGTGTCGGCCACGACGTCGTCGACGGCGTCGGCATCGACCCTACGGCGGACGTACCGCTGCACCGGTTCGTACACCTCGGCGGCCAGGGATTCGAACCGCGAGCGGGCGGTGTCATCGAGAGGGCGGGCATATCCCATGGCGGTCCGACGCCTCGCGATGCGCCACGGTTCCCCGTGGGGGGTAGCCTCGGCCGGGATGGCATCACCTGACGAAGAACGAATCGCACTGTTCCTGGACTACGAGAACCTGGCGATCGGAGCCCGGGAAGCCCTCGGGGGCCTCGCCTTCGACTTCAAGCCGATCGCCGACGCCCTCGCCGAGCGAGGCCGGGTGGTCTCTCGGTAGGCGTACGCCGACTGGGCGTACTTCGACGAGGACCGACGGATGCTGACCCGCAACCACGTCGAACTGGTCGAGATCCCGCAGCGGATGGGGGCGGTGAGGAAGAACGCCGCCGACATCAAGATGGCCGTGGACGCGCTCGAGGTGGCCTTCGAGCGTGAGTACCTCACGACGTTCGTGATCTGCACCGGAGACTCGGACTTCACGCCGCTCGTGTACAAGCTGCGCGAGCTCAACAAGCGAGTGATCGGAGTCGGCATCAAGGCGTCGACCTCGAAGCTGCTGCCGCCTGCCTGCGACGAGTTCCTCTTCTATGAGAACCTGGAGGGCGTGGAGTTGCGGGACGTCGGCTCAGGTCCTGCGAAGTCGGAGCCGGCGCCTGTCGAGGAGGAGCGCTCAGGGGATCAGGACGAGATACAGCGGCTGATCGCCACGACGGTGAGCGGTCTCTCCCGGTCTTCCGGCGATGCGGTGCTGGCGTCGTCGTTGAAGCGGGCGCTCATTCGCAAGGATCCCACCTTCAGCGAGGCGGACTACGGGTTCAGGGCGTTCGGCGAGTTGCTCCGGCACCTCGAGTCGAAGCACGTGATCGCGCTGTCCGAAGGCCCAGCAGCCGGGGACCCGGTCGTGTCGCTGGCGTCGAATCCGGACGAGGCCGAAGCGTTCGAGTTGCTCGTCCGGGTGGTGAAGTCGATCGAGGAGAAGAACGGTTCCCCGCAGCTGTCGGGTTTGAAGAACCAGGTTCGCAAGGCGTCGCCAGGCTTCTCGGAGAAGCAGTTCGGTTTCGGAGGCTTCCTCCAGTTCTGCAAGGCGGCCCAGGCACGCGGCCTCGTCGAGCTCACGTGGGACGACTCCGCCAACGACTACCTCATCCACGCCACCCTCTGATCCGCAACCCTGGGTTCCACACCACCTGTACGGTGGTTTTGGCGCACCGGTTCATCCCGACGTCAGAGGTCGCCTCGAACTGCGGCGCGATATCCACCGTATAGGTGGCCCTGAACCCAGGGTTTGCGTTTCGTGCACTTCCAGAACGGGGTGTCTGTAAGGTGGCGGCGGCGAGCTTCGTGAGTTCCTGGCGGCCATGAGGAGTCGAGAGTGATGCAGTGGACCGACGAGCACCGGCAGTTCCGCAAACTGGTGCGCGACTACGTCGAAGCCGAGATCAACCCTCGCGCGGACGAATGGGAAGAGGCGGGCATGATGCCTCTTCACGACGTGTTCGTCCGGATGGGCGAGCTCGGCTTCCTCGGCATCGAGTACGACCCCCGCTGGGGCGGGATGGGGGAGGACCACTTCTTCAAGGTGATCCTCGCCGAGGAGCTCGGGCGCGCCGATCTCGGGGCCATCGGTATGGCCGTCGGCGTCCAGACCGACATGGCGACCTACTCGTTGCATCGGTTCGGCTCGGACGAGCTACGGGAGAAGTACCTCGCGCCGGCGATCCGCGGACAGATGGTCACGTCGATCGCGGTCACCGAACCCGACGCCGGGTCCGACGTCTCCGCCATCCGCACCCGTGCCGTTCGCGACGGGGACGAGTACGTCATCAACGGATCGAAGATGTACATCACCAACTCCCTGCAGGCGGACTGGCTCTGCTTGCTCGCCCGCACCTCCGACGAGGGCGGATACAACGGGATGAGTCAGATCGTGGTGCCGACCGACGCACCGGGGTTCGAGGTGTCCCGCAAACTCGACAAGCTCGGCATGCGTGCCTCGGACACCGGACTCCTGTCGTTCAACGACATGCGGGTTCCCGTCTCGAACGTGATCGGCGTCGAGGGACAGGGTTTCCAGCAGCAGATGAACCAGTTCGTGATCGAGCGCATGTGGTCGACCTATTCGATCGGGGCGGCGATGGAGCGTGCCCTCTCCCGCACCCGTGACTACTTGCGCGAGCGCGTCGTCTTCGGCAAGCCGCTCATGAAGAACCAGTACCTCCAGTACAGGCTGTCGGAGCTCGCCGCCGAGGTCGACATGTTCCAGCAGTACAACTACGTGATCGCCGCCGCCCACGCCCGAGGGGAGGACGTCACCCGGATGGCCACGATCTCCAAGTGGAAGTCGGGTCGGCTGAGCCGGGAGGTCGCCGACTGGTGTCTGCAGTTCCACGGCGGCATCGGGTACATCGAGGAGACGTGGACGGCTCGCTACTTGCGTGACACTCGGCTCCAGGCGATCGGTGCCGGCTCGGACGAGACGATGCTCCAGGTCCTGGCCCGAATGGACGGCTACTGGATGTGACGCTCAGCCGGTCGTGAGGGGCTCGGCGGACCGGCGACGCCGCCGATCCGACCCGCTCGGTGCGAGGGCCCCGAACCAGGCTGCAGCCATCACCACCAACGCACCCGTGAGTCCGCGCAGTGTGAGCGGTTCGTCGGCCAGCCACGACTCGACCAGCATCGTCACGACCGGGAAGAGCACGAAGGCGTAGGCGGTGGCCGAGACCGTCCACTTCCTCATCACGAGCAGGAGCAGGACGAACAGTCCACCGGAACCGAGGAGGACGAGGTAGGTCACCGACCAGACGACTGCCGTCTGCTGGGGCAATGCCCACGTCTCGCCTGCGGCCAGGGAGAGGGCGAGGAGGGCGGGGGCACCGACCGACAGTCCCACCGCGTTGGTCATCACCGGGTGATGCCCCGACACGCGCTTTCCCAGGATGACGCTCTGTCCGATCGTGCCCGCCGCCAGGAGGGCGGCGACGAGGCCATCGAGGGGGATGACCAAACCCTCCGGTCCGGTCGACATCCAGACGATGCCTCCGATGGCGACGACCGCACCGACGATCGCCCGAGGCTTGATCGCCTCCAGCCGCTGGATGGACGCCAGGATCGGAGCGATGAGCGGGACGGCCGCCAGGACCACGGCGGTCGACCCGGCCGTGACACGGACCAGCGCCCAGTACATCAGGGCGTAGCTCAGCGTGAACGAGAAGATTCCGTACGTGGCCGTCAGCGCCAGGTCCCTCCCCCTGGGCGGGCGGAGCCGCAACGCCACGGCGACCGTGACGAACAGCACGGCTGCCAGGGAGAAGCGCAGGCCGGCGCCCCAGAACGGCTCCAGTTCCCGATTGCTGAACCGGACCGCGACGAAGTTGCCTCCGCCTATCAGCACGGCCGCGGTGAACGCCGCCATCGTCGAGACACCGGGAGTGTTGGTCGTCACTGGAACCTCCTCGTCCTGTGACACGACTGTGCGGGATCCGAGCGGATCCCGCATCGGGTGAACACCCCATTCTCAGCCGATCAGCCGGTGCTCCATAGCGAAGACCGTCGCCCCGGCCCGGGTCGAGACGCCGATCTTGGCGTAGATGTTCTCGACGTGGCGGCCGACCGTCTTCGGAGAGATGTAGAGGACATCCGCCATCTGCCGATTGGTTCGTCCGCCGGCGATCAGCTTCAGCACCTCCACCTCGCGCTCGGAAAGGCCGGCAGGGAGGGCATGTTTCAACGGAGTCGTGTCTCCTCCGGCGGCAGCCACGACACACGACACCGCCGCCCGGTCTAGTCGACCCGACTCGACCTCCGATGCCAGCACAGCGATGGCTTCGGTGAGTGACATCGCCGGGCGGTGAGGCCGATCGGCCATGAGGGCGGCGAGGACGTCGGCAGCGGCGAGGATCCGACCGGCCGGTGGGATCGCAGCTCCGGACACGTTGCGGTGATAGCCACCGCCGTCGAGGCGCTCGTGGTGGCTGGATGCCAACGGCTCCAGTGAGGCGAGCTGGGGGCATCGGGCGAGGATCCGTTGGGTCAGGTACGTGTGCAGGCGGACCTTCTCCCAATCGTCGGCAGCGAGCGGCCCCGGCCGGTCCCACACCCCACTCTCGACGCCGATGCGACCGACATCGTGGACGAGCGCCGCCCGTCCCAGCGTCGTCACGTCGGCCGCGGCCAGTCCTGCCTCGGCACCGGCCTTCGCCGCGAGTTCCGCCACCCGTCGTGAATGCCCGCGCGTCCAGTGCGACTTGAGGTCGATGAAGTCGGCGAGGACCGTCAATGCCTCGTCGAGGTCTGCGACCACGGTCACCGGGCGTGGTTCGGCGTCGAGGACGGCGTCGAGGTCGGCGTCGATGCCGGTCGGATCGAGGCTCAGCGCGGCGTCGACCACCGCCGGGTCGTAACCCTTGCCGCGTCTGGCCGTGAGGAGGGCTGAGACGTCGACTCCGGCTCGTGTCGCCAGGTCGATGTCGCGAGCGACCCCGGCGATTCGGATCTCGATCGGGACGTCCGATCCTGCCATTCGATCGGGCAGGCCCTTGCCGTCCCAGCGTTCGTAGGCATGCTCCAGGGAGCGAACGACCGACTCTTCGAGTCCGAGTCGGCGCGCCAACATCCCGGCCACCTCGCAGTGCATGGCAAGGCTCTCTGCAACAGCCCCTGGATCGAGCATGGCGGCACCGAGCATGCGGATCCGCCGCACCGGCCCCTCGCCGGGTCCGACCGCAGCGACCAACGCCCGCATCGCCTCGAGGCCGCCCCCGTGGAGCGTGGGTCCCAACGTGCGGTTGAACGCCAGGTCGTCACCGCCTGCCATTCTTGCCGTCTCGCTGGCATCGGTCGTGCAGCCCAGGAAGCGGAGCAGCGCCACATGGTGTACGGACCGGATGACCGACGGATCCGCCCCCATCTCGGTGGCGAGCTGCACGGCCAACAGGCAGGTGCGGAGCCCGTGGCCGAGCGGCTGACCCAACCCGAGATCACTGGCGAGGGACAGCGAGGACAACAGCTCG
Organism: Acidimicrobiia bacterium; assembly: GCA_035460965.1. Taxonomy (GTDB): domain Bacteria; phylum Actinomycetota; class Acidimicrobiia; order Spongiisociales; family ZC4RG35; genus DATHWB01. The sequence goes on along the minus strand of DATHWB010000082.1, from coordinate 431 downwards.
GCGAGCCTGAGGTCGGTCGACGGCATGACCCGAACCTACCCGGCCGGGCGTTCAGCCGAGGAGCTGGTCCACCGGCGCTCGATCGTCGGTCAGCGGCCGGGCATCGGCGATGAACTGCTCGAGGTCGGTGCCGAGCAGGATCTGCACTTCGACGTCGTACGCCCGGGCGGCGGCGGTGAGTTCATCCCGGTCGAACGGCAGGTGCGACGCAGCCACGACGAGGTTCCCTCCGGTCTCGAAGCGTTCGGCGGCGCCGATCACGGCGACGTGCTCCCACTGCCCGCGCAACGTGAGAGCCATCGCTCGAACGAAACGCAACTCGGGGCCGTCGATGACGTTGGCGGTGTACACGCCGTCCGCCCGGAGCACCCGGTCGATGTCCGCCACGAATTCGGCGGTGGTGCGGTGCCACGGGACGGCCCGTCCGCCGA